>NZ_DATCRY010000305.1:0-16351 GCF_036568765.1 Dyella sp.
CGCCGGCAGCGACGACTTCGCCAATCACCGCGCTGGCCAGGCCGTGCTTCTTCAGCAGTTCGCTGGCAGCACCGACCGCAGTTGCCGGCAGGATCACCGTGAAGCCGACACCGCAGTTGAAGGTGCGCCACATTTCTTCGCGTGCCACGTTGCCCTCGCGCATCAGCCAGTCGAACACCGGCGGCAACACGATCGCCGATGCATCGAGCTGCAGGCCAAGACCATCGGGCACGACGCGGATGATGTTTTCCTTCAGACCGCCGCCAGTGATGTGCGCCATGCCGTGCACCGGCGCGGCTTGCAGCAGTTCCAGCATCGGCTTGACGTAGATCGTGGTCGGCGCCATCAGCGCGTCGGCCAGCTTGACGCCACCCAGATCCAGGTCGAACGGATTGCCTGCGCGTTCGAGGATCTTGCGCACCAGCGAATAGCCATTCGAATGCGGGCCGCTGGAAGCGACGCCCAGGATAATGTCGCCGGCAACGATCGACTCGCCGCTGAGCAGTTTGGATTTTTCTACCGCGCCGACGGTAAAGCCGGCCAGGTCGTATTCGCCCGGCGGGTACATATCGGGCATTTCGGCGGTCTCGCCGCCGATCAGCGCGCAGCCGGCCAGTTCGCAACCCTTGGCGATGCCGCCGACCACGGCGACCGTGGTATCCACGTCCAGCTTGCCGGTGGCGAAATAATCCAGGAAGAACAACGGTTCGGCGCCCTGCACCAGCACATCGTTGACGCACATGCCGACCAGGTCGATGCCGATACTGTCGTGGCGACCCAACTGCTGAGCCAGCTTCAGCTTGGTGCCCACGCCGTCCGTGCCGGAGACCAGCACCGGCTCCTTGTAGCGGCCAGCCAGGTCGAACAGCCCGCCAAAACCGCCTAGCCCGCCCATGACTTCGGGACGGAAGGTGCGCTTGACCAGCGGCTTGATACGTTCGACGACGGCGTTGCCTGCGTCGATATCGACGCCGGCGGCGCGATAGGTGAGGGCGTCGGACATGGGGTGACCCGGCGAGGCGTGGGAAACGTGTGATGTTAGCAGATGGCGGAGGAAGGCGCTTTTACGGGAGGTGGTAAGTGGAGAGAAGAGAGGGGCAAGTAAGCGCTTGGCTGCCGGCCGCTTGAGCCTCATTCCGCGCCACTGACTTCTTCTTCCGAATGGACGGCTGCCCCAGGATTCGGCAGACTCCTGTCGTTTCCTCCCCCTGGACGAGCCCCATGCGTCTCACCCGCCAGCTTCTCGCCGGTTTCTGCCTCAGCTTGTGTATGTTGCTGGCGGTCGCCCATGCACAGAACCAGGTGTCGCCCTATAACGTGATCGTGCCGGTCAAAGACACCACCGAGCCGGTGCGCGACGAGGCATTTGGCGAGGCGCTGACCCAGGTATTGGCGCGGGTGAGTGGCGGGCAGGATCTGCGGGGGCGCTCTGGCTACGGCGATGTAATCAAGGGTGCGCCGGGCCTGGTTCAGCAGTACCGCTACCAGCGGAATGCCCCCGGGGTGGCGACCGGCTTGAGCCTTTCGGTCACTTTCGACCAGGCCGCGGTACAACGGGCAATTTCCCAGTTGGGCGTAGCCAGTGCGGGCGTGAAACCGCCGGTGCTGCTGGTGGTGCGCGGCGACGACAACCACGTATTGAACAAGGATCAGCTCAACGCATTGGGCCAGGCGGTCGCCGCGCGCGGCTTCGGCGTTGTGATTGCCGATCCGGAAAAGGTTGGCGATACCCCGACCGTTTCGAGCGTCGATGCAGAAGAAGTCATGGCCTTGGCCAAGCAATACCGCACCGGTCTGATGTTGGTGGGCCAGGTGCACGGCAACGGCAACAGTGCCGATTGGAACCTGGTTTCCGGTGGCCCACAGCAGCGCTGGAGCACGACCGGTGCCGATGCCAATGCGATGCAAACGGACGCCGGAAACAATCTTGCGGACCGCCTGAGCAAGCAGCTCAACCTGATTGGCACAGCCAATATCGACGGCAAGCTATGGGTAGGCGGCATCAAATCGGCGATGGATTACGCCAACCTGCTCTCGGTACTGCGCGCCGATCCGATGGTGCGGCAGGTCACAACGCTGAGCGCACAGGGCGATGGCATGCTGTTCGCGGTCAAGGTCGGTTTGCCGCTGGATGCGCTTTCGGCCAATCTGGCGGCAGGGGGGCGGCTGTTGCAGGACAAGGATCATGAAGGCGCCGACGCCAGCCTGCGTTGGCTGCACTAAGCCCCTATGATGGGCAATGCCATGGTCTCAGGGCGCCATGGGCGCCCTGAGCGCTGGCGCGCCACCGTTTTCTCACGCAAGGACATCGAGTGACGACCCATACGCCCATGAATCAGGATGTTTCGCGCCGCTGGCAGATCCTGGCCATCGTGGCAGTGATCGGCTACTTGCTGTGGCTGCTTGCGCCGGTGCTTATGCCGTTTGCCGTGGCGGCGATGCTGGCCTATCTCGGCGATCCGCTGGCCGATCGGCTGGAGCGTCTGGGGCTCGGTCGTACGTTGGCGGTGACCATCGTTTTCCTGATTCTCGTGCTGCTTACCGTTGGCGCGTTGCTGCTGCTGATTCCACTGATCTCGCGCCAGATCGATAACCTGGTGCAGAACCTGCCGCGCTATGTCGAATGGGTGCGCGACACGGCCTTGCCCTGGATCCAGCATAAATTGCGGCTCGATCCCGGGGTGTTCGATACCGATCGGTTGGTGCAGACGATCAAGGAGCATTTCGATTCGATCGGCGGCTTCGCCTCTACGGTGCTGGGCAAGATTTCCCGATCGAGCGTTGGCGTGGTGATGTGGTTGACCAATCTGGTGCTGATCCCGGTGGTGGCGTTCTATCTGCTGCGCGACTGGGATCGCCTGACCTCCTGGATCGACCAGATGCTGCCGCGCTCGATCCAGCCCACCGTAGCCTACCTGGCCCGCGAGTCGGACCACGTGCTCGGTGCGTTCGTGCGCGGTCAGCTGCTGGTGATGCTGGCATTGGGCATCTTCTACGGCGCGTCGCTGGGTGTCGCCGGGCTTTCGGTCGGACCGTTGATCGGCATGGTCGCCGGGCTGCTCAGCTTCGTGCCCTACCTGGGGTTCATGGTCGGCTTCGGCTCGGCCGTGATCGCTGTGCTGGTGCAGTATGGCGATTGGACGCACTTGCTGATCGTGGTCGGTATCTTCGTCGTCGGACAGTTGCTGGAAGGCTATGTGCTGGTGCCGCGTCTGGTGGGCGAGAAGATCGGCCTGCATCCGGTGGCGGTGATCTTTGCCGTGCTGGCGGGTGGCTATCTATTCGGCTTCCTCGGTGTGCTGCTGGCGTTGCCTGCCGCTTCGGTGATCATGGTGCTGCTGCGTTATCTGGGCGAACGCTATCGACAGAGCGAGCTCTATACGATCGAAGGCGAACAGGATCCCGTGATTGCCGAAGTCGACATCATGGTCGAAACACAAGGCGGCGACCTCGAAACCGATACCAAGATTGTCAAGGATGACAGGGACAAGTCCTCGTCATGATTCCGCAGTTGCCGCTCGCCCTGCGTTGGCCGCGCCGCCAGCGTTTCGAACATTTTCATGCTGGCGCTAATGCCGCGGCGCTTGCTGCGATAGAGGCCGTGGCGAAGGGGGCGGATGCCGCCTGGTTATATCTCAACGGTCCTTCAGGCAGCGGCAAGAGTCATTTGTTGATGGCTGCCTGCCAGGTGGCGAACGAACGTGGCTGCGTCGTGCAATATCTGCCATTGGCAAAGCTGCCCGATGCGGCGGCGGCGATTCGCGGCGTTGCCGGCGGCGACTTGCTGGCCTTTGACGACCTGTCGGCCATTGCCGGCAACCGCGACGCGGAGCATGCGTTATTCGACGTGTACAACCAATCGCGTGCCGAAGGCGCGGTCTTGCTGTTCGGTGCGGATGCGACACCCACTGCGGTAGGCCTGGGGCTTCCCGATCTGCGTTCGCGTCTGGGCGCCTGCCAGCAGGTTTCGCTCAAGCCCCTGGACGATGCAGAGCGGCGCACTGTGCTGAAAAAGCATGCAGCCGATCGTGGTATCGATCTGGACGACACCGTGCTCGATTGGTTGTTCGCTCGTTATGCGCGCGATCTTGGCGGTTTGATCGAGCTGTTCGACAAACTCGATCAGGCATCGTTGGCGGCGCGGCGAAAGGTGACAGTGCCGTTCTTGCGGTCGGTGTTGAAGGAGCAGTGAAGCGGCTCGCTGCGCGAGCCTCCCTCACCCCAACCTTCTTCCCCGGCGAAGCCAGGGGAGAGCAACTGTCTTGCAGAGGTCGAGCTCTTGCGGGAAGCTGCGGGCTCTTTGTCAGCCTTGAAAAACGGAGACAAGTACTTACCCCGCGCCGATCCTCCCCTGTAAACCAGGGAGGGATCAAGTTACGCAAGTGCGAAACACCGAGATTCGCCGCAGCCGGCTCCCTCTCCCCTGGCTTGCCGGGGGAGAGGGTTGGGGTGAAGGGGGCTTTTGACTTTTAAGCCTTCAACAACGCAGGAGTCGCCTGCTGGGCCATCACATCGATCATGCCCTGCGCCACATGCAAATTCGCAGCGACAATATTGCCGCTCTCCGGAATACCGTCGCGGCCGGCGAAATCGCAGTAGCGTCCACCGGCTTCGCGCACCAGCAGCACGCCGGCCGCCATATCCCAGGGCTTCAGACCGATCTCGAAATAACCGTCGTAGCGAGCCGCCGCCACATAGGCCAGATCCAGTGCGGCCGAGCCGGACCGACGCAGGTCTTCGGCCTGGCCGAGCATGGCGCGTGTGATATCCAGCTGCGGCCCCAGGTGCTCGCGCTGGCGATACGGAAAACCGGTGGCGATCATTGCGCCGCCGAGGTTTTCGCGCTTGCTTACACGTATACGGCGGTCGTTGAGATAGGCGCCATCGCCCTTGCTGGCGGTGAACAGCTCGTCCCGCAAGGGGTCGAATACCACGCCATAGACCGGTTCGCCGCGGTCGAGCAGGGCGATGGAGACAGAGAAATGCGGAATGCCGCGCAAGTAGTTATGCGTGCCATCGAGTGGATCGATCACCCATACCAGCGGTCCTTTGCCGACGGCACCGCCTTCCTCGGCGAGGATGGCGTGCGTGGGGTAGGCGCGACGCAGTTCCTTGACGATCTCGGCTTCGGCCATGCGATCGACCTCGGAAGCGAAGTCCATCCGCTGCTTCTCGACGACGTTCAAGCCGTCGATGCGGTTCATATAGCGCAAGATCACGTTTCCAGCGGCGCGAGCGGCGCGCACCGCGACGTTAACGGCGGGTCTGGGCATGGCTTCAGGCTTTCAAAAGAACGGGGCTACGGTCGAGCATTCTAGCAGGTTGCGGCAAAGTCCGTGAGACGGCCCCGGCCATCCTCTATCCTTAAGGGCTCCTCCGGCGTTCCCACACTGTGTCCGTATCCATGTCCCCCTCCGATCTGATCCGCTTCGTTCTCGTTCGCACCTCCCATCCCGGCAATATTGGCAGCGCTGCCCGGGCGATGCGGACCATGGGGCTGACACGGATGGCACTGGTCGCCCCGCAGCGGTTTCCACACCCGGACGCCGCGGCGCTGGCCGCCGGGGCCGACGATGTCATGGGGAGTGCCGGTGTGCATGACGAACTGGTCGGTGGTCTGGCGGGCTGCAGCCTGGCACTGGGTTTATCGGCGCGACGCCGTGGCGTGGATCTTCCCGAACTCACTCCGCGCGAAGCCGCCGAGCGAGCGCTGGCCGCCGCCGCGCGTGGCGAGCAGGTGGCGCTGGTCTTCGGTAATGAGCGCACCGGGTTGGAGAACGACGAGCTGGCTCGCTGCCACGCAATGGTACGCATTCCCAGCGTGGACGATTTCAGCTCGCTCAACCTGTCCCAGGCGGTGCAGGTCATGGCCTACGAGTTGCGTCTGGCTCTGCTCGGCGACTTGCCGCTGGCTCCGGCGCCGCGCGAAGATGCCGAACCGCCGGCCGATGCGGAAAAAATGGAGCGCTTCTTCGCTCATCTGGCGCAGACGCTGGACGATATCGAGTTCCACAAGGGACGTTCGGCCAACGTCATCATGCTGCGCCTGCGCAAGCTGTTCCAGCGCGCGCAGATGGACGAGCGCGAATTGCGCATCCTGCATGGCATCCTGGCCGATGCGCAGCGCATGGCCGGCTTGGCTAACGCCAAGCGCTAGAGCCAGCGCTCTACCAACTGCCAGAGCGAGCGCATCGCGCCGAAGGAAACCGAAACGCTGCACAAGGTCGCGATCCAGACCAGGATCAGCAGGCCGCCATCGCGCTCGATCAACGCCAGTGCGAAGGCCAGCAGCATCACGCCGAAGACATAGTTAGTGAACGGAATCGGCAATATCAACAGCACGCCGAGCAGGGTCATCATCAGTCCCGAGGCGATCGTCAGCGGATGGGCAGTGAGTCGCTCCAGCCGCGGCTTGCACAGCTTTTCCAACCAGCGGGTGATCGGCGCGATTCGTTCGAGGAAATGCTGCAACGAACTGCGCTTGAGCGCGCGCTGCTTCAACCAACGCGGCAGCCAGGGACGTTCGAGACCCACCAACATCTGCAAGCCGAGCAGGGCAGCCAGCGTGCCAGTAATGCCACCCATGCCCAGCGGCACGGGAATGAAATTCGGGATCGCGACCAACAGCAGCAGAAAGCCGAACGCACGGTGCTGCAGTTGCGTCATGAGCTCCTCGAGACGGATTGTCTCGCCGTCGTGCGCAGCCACGGCGGCGGCTAGCAGGTCGGTCGTGCGCAGATCATGCGGTTTGTCGGCCATGACCGGATCATCGCCGGCCAGCATTGAATGCCGCATGAGGACGCCCGGACGCTGCCTATTGCTCGTCCTCGGCCGGGTCGGTACGGGCCGGCAGGGTGATCAAAAGCTTATCGATACGGGCACCGTCCAGGTCCACCACTTCGAAGCGGATGCCTTGCCACGCGAAGACCTCGCCGGTCTGCGGGATATGCCCCAGTGCTGCCATGACCATGCCGGCAGCGGTGCGGTATTCATGTTCCTGCTCGCCGGGCAGGTGATCGACCTTGAGCAATTCGCGCAGGTCGTCGCTGGACAGCGAGCCGTCGACCAGCCAACTACCGTCGCCGCGCGCGACGATCGGCGGGTGCTCCTCATGCTTGTGCCCATGGCCATGGCCGAGCTGGGAGGCACCGACGACGGCGGCGAGCAGGTCGTTGAGCGTGACCAGCCCTTCGATATCGCCGTACTCGTCCACGACCAGCGCCATTGGCGTCTCCGCGTCGCGGAACTCTTCCAGGAGATCCAGGGCGCGCGCGGTAGCGGGCACGAACAGCGGCTTGGCCATGCGCGAGAACATGTCCGAATGGCCGCCGCGATAATTGCGCAGCAGGTTCTTGACCTCGACCACGCCGACGATATCGCTTTCATCGCCGCGATATACCGGGTAGCGCGAATAAGGTGTATCGCGCAGGATCTCGTCGTTCTCCGCCGGTGTAGCGGTGGTATCCAGCCAGGCGATGCGCATGCGTGGGGTCATTACGCTGTCTACTGTGCGATCGCCCAGGCGCAGCACGCGATTGACCATGTTGTGCTCGTCGCGATCGAGCACGCCCTGTTCGGCACTTTCGGCCACCAGCAGACGGATCTCCTCTTCGGTCGCCGCCTCGCGGCTGGTGCCGCTGACCCGCAGTAACCGCAGCAACAGGCTGCTGGAGGCGTTGAGCAACCAGACGAATGGGGCGGTAGCACGCGACAGCACCAGCATCGGCATGGCGACATAGCCGGAGACGCGTTCGGGGGCGGCCAGGGCCAGGCGCTTGGGTACCAGTTCGCCGATCACGATCTGGATAAACGAGATCAACACGAAGCTCAGCGCCACGCCGATGATCCGGGCATAGGGTTCCAGCCAGGCGGCCTTGCCGCCATGGAGGGCATCGGCAATATGAGCGCCCAGCGCATCGCCCGCCAGCGCGCCGGTTACCAGCATCACAAAGGTGATGCCGACCTGGACGGTGGACAGGAAATGCTCCGGCGCTTCGGCGTGGCGCAGGGCCACCCGGGCGCGTCGGCTGCTCTTGGCCATCTGCTTCAGGCGACTCTTGCGCGAGGCGACCAGCGCCATTTCCGAGAGCGCGAAGAAGCCGTTGCACAGCGCGAGGACGATGACGAGCGCGATTTCGGTCAGCATCGCGGCGGCTGTGATTTCGAAGGCATATCGAGGAGTTTAAAACCAGGAGGGGGCGCCTTAACAAGCCACGGATGGCCGGACGGCTGCGGTCAGTGGGGATGGTCCTGTAACATAGAGGTCATATTTTCCCTTTTTCCGGACCGTACCCTCATGTTTTCACTGCAAACCATCTTCGGCAAAGGCGACAAGTTCTATGGCCTGCTCGAACAGAGCGCCGAAGCGGTCCGGGAAAGTGCCAAGGCCCTTCACGCGCTGGTCTCGCACCAGGACACTGCGCCGGTCATGACCGCCTTCGCCGCCAATCGCGCCCGCGAGAAGGCCTTGGCCGGGCAAATCAGCGAGGAACTGGTCAACACCTTCGTGACCGCCCTCGACCGCGAAGATATCGAAGCACTCAACTCGGCCCTGTACAAGATCCCCAAAACTATCGAGAAGTTCGCCGAACGCTACGAGATCGTGTCCGGGCGTCTGGCAGATATCGATTTCGCCCCGCGTACCCTCGTGCTGGAACGTGCCGCCGGCGTGGTCGAAGAAATGATTGGCGAGCTGCGCAAGGGTTTGCGCATCGATCCGGTAAAGAAGCTGCAGGATCGCCTGCAGACCTTGGAGGCCGAGGGCGATCGGATGCTGCTCTCGCCGTACCGCACGCTTTATGTGGAAAGCAACGACGCAATGCGCGCCATGCTGGCCAAGGATCTGTTCGAGCTGCTGGAAAAAGCCATCGATAAGTGCCGCGATGTCGGCAACATCGTCTATTCGATCGTCCTGAAGAACTCCTGACGGAAAGGCCGATACGATGCTTGCCTTCGCTTCGCGACGCCCGGCCCATGCGGGAGCCCGCCCATGAGCCTGGTCTTCGTGGTCGTGCTGATTGCACTGGCCTTTACTTACATCAACGGCTTCCACGATACGGCCAACTCCATCGCCACCGTGGTGGCGACCAAGGTGCTCACGCCCGGACAGGCGGTGCTGATGGCCGCCATCACCAACATGATCGGTGCGTTATGGGGCACGGCCGTAGCGGTGACCATCGCCTCCGGGCTGATCGATACCGGTATCGTCGATGTCGGGCCGCACCTGCTCATCTGCGCCTTGCTGGCTGCGACGATATGGAACCTCATCACTTGGTGGTGGGGACTTCCGTCCAGCTCCAGCCACGCACTCATCGGCGCCCTGGCGGGTGCGGCGATCGCGGCCTCGGCCAATAATTTCCAGGCGATCATCTGGTTCCAGGACGGTACCCACTGGTGGTCGGGCAAGGGCGTCGTACCGAAAGTGATCGTGCCGATGGTGATTTCGCCACTGCTCGGCTTCGTTATCGGTTTCGTGTTGATGGGATCGCTGTACGCGGTGCTGGCCTGGTTTGCCAATCGCAGGGGTTTCCTCCGCCGCTTCGGTCGCACGCCGTTCGTCAACAGTCTGTTCGGCAAGGCGCAGATCTTCTCGGCTAGCGCCATGGGCCTGGCCCATGGCATGAACGACGCGCAGAAGAGCATGGGCATCATCGCGCTGGCTCTGGCCGGTGCCACGGCCGCGGGGCAGTTCGATCACCTGCCGGTCTGGCTGCACTTCCTGCGTATCGACGGCGATGCCCATGGCGGCTTCGTCGTACCGGTCTGGGTGAAGATCGTCTGTGCGCTGACGATGGCGGCCGGTACCGCCGGCGGCGGCTGGCGCATCATCAAGACGCTGGGTCACAAGATGGTCAAGCTCCATCCGATCAATGGTTTTGCTGCCGAGGGCAGCTCGGCGGCGGTGATCCTGACGGCTTCGGTCCTGGGCATTCCGGTATCCACCACTCACAATGTCTCTGCGTCGATCATGGGCGTGGGCGCGGCCAAGCGCTGGAATGCCATTCGCTGGTCGGTGGTGGAGCGGATGGTCTGGGCGTGGATCCTGACGTTGCCGGTAACGGCGCTGCTGGCCTATGGGTTGGTGCGGGTGGCTGGCACGTTTGTGCACTGAGGGTTGGTTTTAGGGACGAGGGGCGAGTAGCGAGGGCGCCAGAACCGGCCTCGTGAAGCAGGCCGGCAAATACGTCGACAATTTAGTGTGCGCTTCGATGCAAGGTACCCGCTCGGGCTTGCGCCCTCGCTACTCCTCCCTAAAGCACTCCCGACCTACAGCGCATCCCCATTTACCGCGACCCACTGTTCCAACTGATCCCCGAGCACTCCCAGCTCCCTGATGACCCGTCTGAGCTCGGCGGCGTTCAGCAATTCGTACGGGCGGTTCTCGCACAGGTGCAGGTAGGGTGAGCCGTCCAGATCGGTCACGGCAAGAAACCCTGTCCGCTGCTCCCAGTTGAAGCGCAGGCAGCGCCGGGCGTCGGTACCCGCGAGCGGCCCGATCGGGGTAGAAATGCGCAGGAACCGGCGTCCCGACTCGTCTTCCAGCTCGGCCAGGTAGATACCCTGGTGCCGATCGTCGGCCAGGGTCAGGTCGAAGCTGACCAGGTAGGGGTCGTTGTGCCTGAGCTGATGCAGGCCGCCGATGTACGAACGTATCGCTTCGAAATGGCGCATGGCGATGATCCGGCTTGGGCGTGAGCACGGCCTGGGAGCGCCGCGCCTGGAGACTGTGCCATGAGTTCGTCGCGTGTGGGTTAGCGTTACGATATGAAGTCATGAATGAAGCCCATGCTCGCGTGTTTGCAGCCATCGCCGCCATCCCACCCGGCCGTGTGGCCAGTTACGGTGCCATTGCGCAGCGGGCCGGCCTGCCTGGGCGGGCTCGGCTGGTCGGCAAGCTCCTGGGCGAGGTACCCGAGGGTATGGTACTGCCCTGGTTCCGCGTGCTGCGTTCCAGCGGGCAGATTGCCTTTCCGCCGGGAAGTCGGGCATTTCGCGAACAGAGCAGGCTGCTGCGCGCCGAAGGCATCGAAGTGAAGAACGGTCGCGTGCCATTGTCGCGTTTTGGATTGGATGCGGATATCGACCGCGCCTTATGGGGGTTGGGTGAGGGGTAAACTTGCGGCAAGGCCTGACTCACGTGCTGTCCGCGGCGTTTGTTAGCATTCGAGCAATGGCTTCCTCCCCACTCGATATTCTTCAAAGCGTTTTCGGCTATTCGCAGTTTCGCGGTCAGCAGCAGGCGATCGTCGAGCAAGTGGCCGAGGGCGGCGATGCCCTGGTGCTGATGCCGACCGGCGGCGGCAAGTCGCTGTGCTATCAGATTCCCGCCCTGCTGCGGCAAGGTACCGGCATCGTGGTCTCGCCCTTGATCGCATTGATGCAGGATCAGGTCGATGCCCTGCGCGAAGCCGGAGTAGCGGCGGCTTATCTCAACTCCAGCCTCACCGCCGAGGCGCAGCGCGAGGTCGAACGCGAGCTGCTGGCCGGCGAACTGAATCTGCTGTATGTCGCGCCGGAGCGTTTGCTGACGCCGCGCTTCCTCAGTTTGCTCGAGCGCACGGAGGTTGCATTGTTCGCCATCGACGAGGCGCATTGCGTCTCGCAATGGGGGCACGATTTCCGCCCCGAATACCGTGAGCTGGCCATCCTGCATCAACGCTTTGCGCATGTGCCGCGCATTGCGCTCACCGCGACCGCCGATCAGCGTACACGCGACGAAATCGTCGAGCGGCTGGCACTGGAGGGCGCACGTCAGTTTGTCTCCAGCTTCGATCGACCCAATATCCACTACAGCATTGCGCTGCGGCAGAACGCCAAGCGGCAACTGCTGGAATTTCTCGAAGCTCATCGCGGCGAGGCCGGCATCGTCTATGCGCTCAGTCGCCGCAAAGTGGAGGAGACTGCCGAGTGGCTCGCTTCTGAAGGGGTGGCTGCGCTGCCTTATCACGCAGGGCTAGAAGCGGCTACACGCAGCGCGAACCAGCAGCGCTTCCTGCGCGAGGATGGCGTAGTGATGGTGGCGACCGTGGCTTTTGGCATGGGCATCGACAAGCCCGACGTGCGCTTCGTCGCGCACCTGGATTTGCCCCGCAGCATGGAAGGTTATTACCAGGAGACCGGTCGCGCCGGCCGCGACGGTTTGCCAGCTGAAGCCTGGATGATCTACGGCTTGGTCGACGTAGTCACGATGAGTCAGATGATTGCGCAGTCCGAGTCCGCCGACGACCGCAAAAGGGTCGAGCGGCAGAAGCTCGAATCGTTGCTCGCCTACGCGGAAGCCACGCAATGCCGGCGCGAACTGTTGCTCGGTGCGTTTGGCGAAAACTATTCAGGCCCTTGCGGTCATTGCGACAACTGTCGCCAGCCCCCCAAGACCTGGAACGCCACGGTGCCCGCGCAGAAGGCGCTCTCGTGCGTGTACCGCAGCGGGCAGCGGTATGGTTCCGGCCATGTCGTCGACATCCTGCGCGGTGTCGATAATCCACGCATGACCCAGCTGGGCCACGATAAGCTGAGCACCTTCGGCATCGGGGCGGATATGGATGCGAAGCAGTGGAACTCCGTGTTGCGACAGCTGCTGGCCGCCGGCCTGCTCGAAGCCGATGCGGAGGGCTACGGTACCTTGCGCTTGACCCGCAGCAGCCGCGATGTGCTGGTCGGCAATCGCAGCGTGCTGCTGCGCGAAGATGTGCGCCTGGAGCGGCGTTCGCGTCGCCGAGCCGACAGCAAGCTGGTCACCGGAAGCCTGGGCATCGAGGCCTATGAGCAGCCCATGTGGGATGCCTTGCGCGCCTTGCGTGCGCAACTGGCCAAGCAGCATGGGGTGCCTGCTTACGTAATTTTCCATGACGCCACCTTGCTGGGTATGCTGCGCGCGCTGCCGGGTAACGAGGAAGAGATGGCCTCGATCAGCGGCGTGGGCGAGGCCAAGCTCAAGCGTTACGGCAAGGATTTCCTTGCCGTAATAAACGCACAGGCAGATTGACTGCAATGTAGCTGCGCCGACAAGGTAGTCAGGTATCCTGGACGCCTATCTTCCGCGCCTCTCCTGAATCGCCGATTCAGCCCGCCGCTTGTATCCAGGCGCCCGGCCGTTTACAACACCAGGTGCTGCTTCTCGCGACAAGGACCTTTGCCATGCATGACGCTGCCCTGATTCCCACCTTGGTCGGCGGCATCGTGCTGGCCTTCCTCTTCGCCGCCATCGCACATCGGCTGAAGCTGCCGATCCTGGCCGGCTATCTTTTTGCCGGCGTCGTCGCCGGGCCGTTCACGCCGGGCTTCGTCGCCGATGGGGCGATTGCCCACGAGTTGGCCGAAGTCGGCGTGGTGCTGCTGATGTTCGGCGTCGGTCTGCATTTTTCCCTGAAAGACCTGCTCGCCGTCAAAGCGATCGCGATTCCCGGCGCGCTCGGCCAGATGGCCGCAGCCACCGTCATGGGCCTTATCCTCGGCTGGGCACTGGATTGGCCGTTCGCGCAGAGCTTCGTCTTCGGTCTGGCCTTGTCGGTTGCCAGTACCGTAGTACTGCTACGAGCGTTGGGTGAGCGGCACTTGATGGAAACCGGTCGTGGCCGGCTGGCCGTAGGCTGGCTGATCGTGGAAGACCTGGCCATGGTGCTGGCGCTGGTCTTGCTTCCTGCGATCGGTGGCGCCATCAGTCAGGGCGAGTCGTTGTCGCCGCTCGTCTTGCTGAAGACTGTTGGCCTGACGCTGGGCAAGGTGGCGCTATTTATCGTGTTGATGCTGGTGGTGGGCAAGCGCTTGATCCCCTGGCTGCTCAAGACGGTAGCGCATTCGGGATCGCGGGAGCTGTTCCGGCTCGCGGTGCTGGCGGTGGCTCTGGGTGTGGCCTTCGGTGCGGCTGGGCTGTTCGGTGTCTCGTTCGAGCTGGGTGCGTTTTTTGCCGGCATGATGATGGCCGAGTCCAAGTTGTCGCACGATGCGGCGGAGGAGACGCTGCCATTGCGCGACGCGTTCGCCGTACTGTTCTTCGTTTCGATCGGCATGCTGTTCAACTACCGCGTGCTGTTCGATCAGCCGTTGGCGGTGCTGGCCGCGCTTGGCATCATCGTGATCGGCAAGTCCGCCGCGGCGTTCGGCGTCGTGCTGGCTTTCCGCAAGCCTCTGCGCACGGCACTGACGCTTGCGGTCAGCCTGGCCCAGATCGGCGAGTTCTCCTTCATCCTGATCGGCCTGGGCGTCAGCCAGAACATGGTCACCCGTGAAGCGCAGGACGTGCTGCTGGCTGCGGCGATCATCTCGATCCTGCTCAATCCGTTCCTCTTCAAGTGGCTCGATCGGTATCTGGCGGCGCGTGAGCAGGCGGAACCGGCCACCACTGACGCCATAGCGGAAACGCCGGCGTTGGTGCCTACGTTGCTCCAAGGGCATATGATCGTCGCCGGATACGGTAGCCTCGGCCAGTTATTGGGCGAGCGCATTCGTGCGCGCGGCGAACCGCTGCTCGTCCTCGAAGAGGGCGAGGACCGGCTGGAGCTTCTTCATGCCAGTGGCATCGAGGTGCTTGCCGGCAATGCTTCGCACGACGATGTGCTTGAAGCCGCCGGACTCGAGCGTGCCAAGGCCTTGTTCGTCACCTTGCCAGACGCTTTCGAAAGCGGCGAGGTCATTCACGTCGCACGGCGCCTGAATCCTGGTTTGCGGATCGTCGCGCGTGCCGACTCGGCCGAGTGCCTGGCTCATCTGCAGGCGCAGGGAGCCGACGCGGTGTTGCAGATGGAGCCGGAACTGGCACGGGTCATGATCGAGCAGCTTGCTCCGGCGTAAGTACGGTAAGAGCTTTTCAGCCCACCGACTGCCATCGCAATACGGGTGCCCCGTATGCCCGTGTGTGCTTCAACGCCAATGCCGGCATGTAACGCCACGCGCCGAGGTCTTCCGGCAGCCGGGCCTGTGGCCAGCCGTTACGTAGTGCCCTAATAGCTGCCTCGACCGATTCATGGCGGCCCAGTTCGCTCTCGCCATGCAAACTGCGCCAACGGCGACCATGTTGCACGATACGGAAAAGCCCGCTTTTTGAGGGGAAAATATATTGAGCTAGCACAGCGTCTTATTCTTACTCGTCCAAGAGTCCTCTTACTCTACGAATCGCATGTGACCGGTTTGTCGGTAAAGGGTTACGTTTTGATGGCCGGCCGCCTGCTGTTCATGGAGCGCTTTGGGAACGCTATTGTCATTTATGTGTGTATACATCCGTCTTAAATCGGTAACGCGTATGCGTGGAAAATCGCGCGAGGTTCATTAGGGGCCGTCACTGCGCAACTGCCAGTGGTATGGGCGGTCGCGTTTTCCGGAGACAGGGGATGCGCTACGCGATCTACTATTGTCCGCAGGCCGAAACAGAATTGGCGCACTTCGGCCATGCCTGGCTCGACCTCGACGCGCGCGTAACCGGCATCGGGCCCGATCGGCTGGACGAGCTTCTGCGCGATGCCCGTCGCTATGGTTGGCATGCGACCATCCGCGCGCCGTTCGAATTGATGGCGAGCTACACCCTCAGCGATCTCTATCGCGCGGTGGGTTCGATAGCGCACACCATGCATGCTTTCGACATGCCGCTGCAGCTCGATTCGCTGGCTGGTTTCCTGGCGCTGCGCCCGGCAGGCACCAGCGGCCGTATCGATGCGCTGGCGGCCACTTGCTTGCAAGCCTTGCAGCCGCTGTGCGCACCTCTGGACGAGGCGCACCGGCGCCAGCGTGCGCACGGCCTGGATCCTGTCGAGCGCGATCTGTTGCGCCGCTATGGTTATCCATATGTGCTGGATCGCTATCGCTTCCATATGACGCTCGCCGCGCCGGCGTCGCCCTCCGAAGAGCGCGCGCTATTGTCGGCGCTTCGCGCCCGGGGCCTGGAAACCGCTACCGCTCGCATCGACGCGCTGACGATCTGCCGCGAGCGCTATCCCGGTGGCGATTTCGAAGAGATCGAGCACATTCCCCTGACGATCAAGGAAGCGGCGTGAGAAGCGGACAGTTGTATTACGTCATGGGCCCAGCGGGGGCGGGCAAGCTGAGCGTGCTCAATTGGGTGCGTGAACATGGTGTGCCTCTGGGCGTGGTCTGCGCGCAGCGGTACGCCACCGGGTTGACGACCGCTGGCCTGGAACAACATGTACTGCTTGGCGATGAGGAATTTGCTGCCCGGGAACAGCGTGGTCTGTTTGTGTTGACCTGGTCGCAAAGCGAACGGCGCTACGCGATCGGGCGCGAAGTGGAACACTGGATGCAGCGCGGCGCGGATGTATTGGTCAACGGTTCATGCAGTGCGTTGGCTTTGGCCCAGCACCGATTTCCGCATTTGCAGCCGGTAGTGATTACGGCGTGTCCC
>NZ_DATCRY010000306.1:0-4567 GCF_036568765.1 Dyella sp.
GGCGCACGGCCAGCCGCCGCTGTCGCTGGGTTTGATGCTGGTGGCTCGCCTGGCCCTGGGCTTCGGCGAAAGCTGTGTAGGCACCGGTTGCATCATGTGGGGCATTGGCCGGGTGGGTGCCGAACACACGGCCAAGGTGATTTCCTGGAATGGCATCGCCACCTACGGTGCGTTGGCGGTGGGTGCGCCGCTGGGCGTGGTACTGGTCGACCGGTTCGGTTTCATTGCCATCGGTGCGTCCAGTGCATTGTTGATGGCGGCCAGCCTGTTGGCTGCAATGGGCCGTCCCGGCGTGCGCGTGCAGTCCGGCGAGCGTCTGCCGATGCGTCATGTCTTCGGTCGCGTCACGCCCTATGGAATGGGATTGGCACTGGGGTCGATCGGTTTCGGCACGATCTCCACCTTCATTACGCTCTATTACGCTAGCGTGCACTGGCACGGCGCGGCGTTGGCGCTGAGCGTGTTCGGCGTATGCTTCGTCGGCGTGCGCCTGGTGCTGGGCGGCGTCATTTCGCGTTTCGGCGGTTACCGCGTGGCCATGATCTCGTTCGTGGTCGAATGCGCGGGCTTGATCGTGCTCGCCCTGGCCAGCAGCGCCGGCATGGCGATAGTCGCCGCGGCACTCACCGGCATGGGTTTCTCGTTGATTTTTCCGGCGCTGGGTGTCGAAGCCGTCAATCGCGTGAGCATCAACAACCGCGGTGCGGCGTTGGCTGCGTATTCGGTCTTTATTGATGTCGCGCTGGGTATTACCGGTCCCTTGGGTGGCTGGATCGTCACCGGCGGCCGCTACGGGCTGATGTTCGCCATTGCGGCAGCTATGTCGCTGGCAGCCATGGCGCTTACGGGATTGTTGTATTTCCGGTATGGCAAGCCGACGCGCTGAACCGTCACCTTGATGGCTGGCGCGCGTCTGCTGCGCGCCGCACCGCCCAGACACTGTTTTCTTCGCCATGCATTGCACGTATGCGAGCGGCGCGTGCGAATAGCAGAAAGACGCTGCCCAGACCGATGCCAGCCAGATCGATGCCGAGCACGGCAACCGTTTGCGATGTCCACAGTTGCGTCCAGGCCGAACCGTTGCGCAGCAGATCGACTACCGCCACCACAACCGTGAGTATCCCCGTGGCAACGAGTAGCTCTGCCGTCGCGCGCGCGATCGGACGAAGGCAGGCGTAGACGCAAGCGGCGAAGAACAAGCCGTAGCAGGCGATGCGCTGCGGACCGGCCGCTTCGATGCCCAGTCCGTCGGCGATCATCGTGGCGGCGAACGCGCCGGAAATGGCCAGGCATGAGCCGATGCATACGCCGACTGTCGCGCGCGCCATGACGCGGGTCTTCAATGGCTGGTCGGCGTGGCGGCGTTTGCGCCGCGATTCGATCCATAACAGGTTGCCGGAGTAAAACAGGAACGCACCGGCCAGACCGAGCAGGAAGTACAACCACTGTACGGCGCGGCCGCCGAAATTGCCGAAATGCAGCGCGTACATGGCGGAGTAGACGATGCTGTTGCCGCTGCGCGTCTGGCCGACGCTGTGCATCAGCTCGTGGCCACTCGCTGCATCGAGTGCGATATAGCCGTAGATATCCAGTGCACGATCGGACAGTCCCCGCACCATTGCCACACCATTACGGTCGCCGTAATGGGTGAAGTGCAGGTAGTCCGCTTCGAAATCGGTGGCGCCGTGCGAGCGCGCAATGTCGGCGGCGCGGGCAATCAGCGCGTCGTATCCAAGCATCGGTGCCGCCACGCCCGCGGCTTCGCGCACCGGTTCTGTTCGTGTCGCGTCGGCAAAGGCGTCGAACAGTTTGCCGTCGAAGGCCGCGGTATTGAGCGCCAGCATGGTCACCGTGAACAGGCAGAACACCGCACCGGTCAGCGCGAACACGATATGGAAAGGAAGACTGAGTACACCGATGGCGTTATGCGCGTCCTGCCATAACCGTTTCAGGTTCTTGCCCACCCGCATGGCAAAGAGGTCTTTCATTAACTGCGGCAGGTGCAGAATCACGCCGGACACCAGCGCCAGCCCATACAGCACGCTGACGATGCCCATGAAATAAAGGCCGATCGTAGGAAAGCCGAGCGAATCGTGCAGGGCATAGACGAAGTCGGCCAGATCGTTGCGATTGCCTTCGTCGCCCGGGTGGCCCAGTTCATCGGCCGTCGCGAAGTGTGTCTGGCCGTTGTCGAACCAGAATGCATAGGGCGCTTGTCCCGGTGTACGCGGCAGCACGATGCCGAAATCGGCGCGCGCCTGCGGATGTCGTGCGACGAGCCGATCGATCAGGGCCTGTGTCGATACTTTGGCGCTTGGCGCCGCACGCCACGGCGGTGTCTGCCAGGTGGCGATGTCGTCGTGGAAGACGGTGAGCGCGCCGGCATAGAAGGCGATGAACAAGGCAAAGCCGGCCAGAAGTCCGGTCCACGTGTGAACGACCTGAAAGGTGCGCAGGGTGCTTGCTTTCATGTCGTCAGGCCCCGGCGAAACGATGTGCGAGCCAGAGCGCGGCAAAGGCCAGTATGTTGGCGGTGCCCAGGCTCAACCAAGCCTGGCGGCCGTTGCGGAAGAAATATGCCGCAGTCATACAGGCGATCCACAACGGGAAAAACAGCAGCAGGAGGGCAATCAAGGCGCGCTGGCCGCCGGGAAGCGCGTACAGCAGCCCGATCAAGGCAGCGGAGAGCGGCAAGCCGAGCAGCGTGCCGGCCAGGCAACGGGCGATCACCGCGCGACCCCGCGCCACCAAGCCAGGTATGGCAGGCTTACCCAGACCAACATCAGATTGACCAGCAGGGCGCTCAACCCGGCGCCCAGGCCGGCCGAGGCGATCCACGCCCAGGCGCTCAGGCCGAGGCACAGCCAACCGATCGCGCGGGCGGCGACGGGCAGGAGCGTTCGCCGCCAGGTTTGCCGACTGCTGGCGAGGAAAACCAGGCCGCCGCCGAGCAGGCACAGCGCGAGCGCGCAAATTGTGATCACGCTGTCCGCCCCTAATTACAAATGAGATTTATTATCATTTGTCGGAAGCCGATGGTCAAATCGGCACCTACAGAGACGGTCAAAGCTCGGGTTCGGCAACCTTGTGCGAGAACATCCACGGCCAAAGCTCGGCGGTGGCATAGGCCGGCACCCAGGATCCATGGTTGACACCGGGGAACTCGGTAAAGCGCACATCGGTGCCCCGTTTTTCCAACGCGGCATGCATCCGGCGCGAGCCTTCCGGCGGGACGACGGTGTCGGCGCTGCCATGGAAGATCCACACAGGCAGCCGGCCCACGCGATCGGCCACCCAACCGTAGGGATCGCGCCCGGCCGGGGGATTGCCGACCTTCAGCTCCGGCTCGTCCGCCGGGCCTTCGATGCCGCCGCAGATGATCGCCGCCGCCGCGAACACGCCGGGATGATCGATGGCGAACTGCCATGAGCCATAGCCGCCCATCGACAGGCCGGTCAGGTACACCCGGTGCTTGTCGCCGCGATAGGCCTTGACGCTTTCGCGCAACGCCTGCATGGCCATGCGCTCGCTCTGGCCGTTCCACAGCGTATCGTCGGGAGCCTGCGGGATAACCACCACGGCCGGGAAATCCGCACCGTGGTCGCGCAGCCACGGCGGCAAGCCCTGGGTCATCTGCTTCTGGTTGTCCGCGCCGCGCTCGCCGCTGCCATGCAGGAACAGCACCACTGGCCATTCGCGTTTGGCCGTCCAGCCGGCTGGCACGAAAACCTGATAGCGATAGGTATGGCCGTCCAGGTTGAGCTTGCGTTCGACGAAATGCTGGGCTTCGGCATGCACGGAGGCGGTGGTCAAGAGGAGGAGCAACAAGGCCAGACGGCGGATCATCGATTCTCTCGCTTCAAAGTCAAAGGACAGGGTCGAACAGTCGAGCAACATGCATGATCAGGCGCCGAAGATACGGGGCCCTTTCATAATCGGCCGGGACGATCTGACGCGCCTGTGCAAAATCGGCCAGCAACATCGCTTCGACCTCGGCGGCGAAGGCCGGGTCGATGTTCAATGCGCCGATCTCGAAATTCAGGCGGAACGAGCGGTTATCCAGGTTCATCGAGCCGATCGACACGGTGTCGTCGTCGATCAGCATCACCTTCTGGTGGATGAAACCGGGTTGGTAGCGAAACATCCGTGCGCCGGCGAGCACGGCTTCGTGCGCATACAGGCCGGACGCCTGAAAGACGGCATAGTGGTCGGGGCGCGAAGGGATCAGCACACGGACGTCCACGCCACGGAATACGGCCAGACGCAAGGCGGCCATGACGGCTTGGTCCGGTACGAAGTACGGGGTGGTTATCCAGACACGTCGAGTGGCGGCATGGATGGCGCTGACGAAGTACAGCGAGCAGCTTTCCTGATTATCCGCCGGGCCCGTGGCGGCGATCAGGGTCAGCGCCGGTCCATGAGCGTCACGTGGCGTAGCCATCGGCGGCAGCTTGCCCGTCACCCAATACCAATCCTCGGCGAAGCTGCGTTGGAGATCGGCGACAGCCGGGCCTTCGATCTGGATATGCGTATCGCGCCAGGGCGCCAGCGGCGGGTTCATGCCCAG
>NZ_DATCRY010000307.1:0-13513 GCF_036568765.1 Dyella sp.
GTCCAGGTCCGTGCGCAAGCGTGCGCCATTGGCCTCCAGGCGTCGTGCGAGGCTGCGCGCGCCGGAGGCGGCCATGCTGTCGCCGGCGACAGCCAGTACCGCGCCCTGGTGGAGCTGCTGTTCGAGCCAGGTCAGGTGCTCGGGGGCATGGGCCTGCTTTTGTTTCATCAGCGACACGCCGGTGCCTTCGAGTTCCCGCTGCGCTTGTTCGAAATAGCGCCCGTCGGTCCAGAGCCCCGCGTGGTCGGCGGTGACTATCAAGGTCCCGGCCGAACCGGTGAAGCCCGAAACCCAGGCGCGAGCCTGCCAATGCACGGGCAGGTATTCGGACAAGTGGGGATCGGCGCTGGGGACCAGGCAGGCCGTGACCTCATGGGCCTGCATGACCTGGCGTAGAGCGGCAAGGCGATCGGGAATCGGCGAGTTCATGGCGGCATGGTAGCAGTGTGGGCCTGCGGCGTAGTGACGCAGCTGGAGTGCTCGGTCGGCGTGCGCAAACGTGCCGCATTCGGCGGCATGCCCGTAAGTTCGTTCTTGAGCGAGCGGCCTCGCATACGCGCAAACCCATTCGTGTCGCGGTTTGTCTTGCTTGCTGTGCTGTCGTGCGTTCGTGCGCCCTCGTGCACGGCGGCGAATAAAAGCTCGTTGCTACACGATTCGAGGGTGCGCGCGCAAGGCGCGGCATGTTGTCCCGTAGCAGTGATGATGAAACATCGCCTCGCATAAAATGCGCACCGCGCCGTATCCCCAATGGCGTATCCAAAAGATCGTCAAGGTTGACCGTGATTAAAAATTCCCTCGCCTTTGCCCAGCGCATGCTTTGCGTTGGCGCTATCGTGCTGCTTACAGGTTGTAGTAGCGAACTTCTGTCGCCCAAGGGCGACGTCGGCATGCAGGAGCGCACGCTGATCCTTACCGCGTTGGGGCTGATGCTGATCGTCGTGATCCCGGTGATCGTGATGACCTTGCTGTTCGCCTACCGTTTTCGCGCCTCCAACAAAAAGGCGACGTACAAGCCGAAGTGGGCTCACTCGACCGCCATCGAGGTGGTGGTGTGGACAGTGCCTTGCATCATCGTCGCCATCCTGGCCGCGATTACCTGGCGTACTTCGCATTCGCTCGATCCTTACAAGCCGCTGGAGTCGGACGTCAAGCCAGTGACCATCGAGGTGGTTTCGATGGACTGGAAATGGCTGTTCATCTACCCCGAGTACGGCGTGGCCTCGGTCAACCAGATTGCCGTTCCGGTCAATACGCCTGTCAATTTCCGCATTACCTCCGACACGGTGATGAACTCGTTCTTCATCCCCCAATTGGGCAGCCAGATCTACTCGATGGCCGGTATGGAGACCAAGGTCCACCTGATCGCCAACCACCCCGGGGTGTATAGCGGCCTTTCCGCCAATTACAGCGGCGCCGGCTTCTCGGATATGCGCTTCGACGTCATTGCCAGCACGCAGGAGGGCTTCGACAACTGGATCAAGCAAGCCAAGGCCTCGCCGCGGGCACTGGATGCCGCCAGCTACGCCAGCCTTGCCCAGCCGAGCACCAAGCTCCCGGTGGCTTACTACTCGACCGTGACGCCGGGTCTCTTCGGCTCGATCGTCAACAAGTACATGCACACGAACCATAGCGATCAGCCGATGGCGATGGACATGCCGATGCATCACGCAGAAACCAAGGTCGTGGAGTGACCTCATGTTGAGTCAGATTCTCGGAAAACTCTCGCTCGATGCCGTGCCGATGCACGAGCCGATCATCATGGGCACGCTCGCCGTGGTTGTGCTGGGTGGCTTGGCGCTCGTCGGGGCCGTCACCTACGCCGGCAAGTGGGGCTATCTCTGGAAAGAGTGGTTCACGTCGGTCGATCACAAGCGCATCGGCGTGATGTACATCATTCTGGCCTTGATCATGCTTCTGCGCGGTTTTGCCGATGCGATCATGATGCGCATGCAGCAGGCCATCGCCAATAACGACGGCGCCGGCTACCTGCCGCCCCACCACTACGACCAGATCTTCACCGCTCACGGTGTGATCATGATCTTCTTCGTGGCGATGCCGTTGATCGTAGGCCTGATGAACATTGTCGTGCCGCTTCAGATCGGCGCGCGCGACGTGGCCTATCCGTTCCTGAATTCGCTGAGCTTCTGGCTGGCGGTGGCTGGCGCGATCCTGGTGATGATGTCGATGTTCGTCGGCGACTTCGCTGCCACCGGCTGGCTGGCTTATCCGCCGCTGTCCGGCATCGGCTACAGCCCGACGGTCGGCGTGGACTACTACATATGGTCCCTGCAGATATCCGGTCTGGGTACCACGCTGACCGGCATCAACTTCATCGTGACCATCCTGCGCATGCGTACGCCGGGCATGAAGCTGATGCAGATGCCGGTGTTCACCTGGACGGCGCTGGTGGCCAATATCCTGATCGTGGCGGCCTTCCCGGTGCTGACCGCGACGCTGGCGTTGCTGACCGCCGACCGCTACCTGGACATGCACTTCTTTACGAACGAGCTTGGCGGTAACGCCATGATGTACGTGAACCTGATCTGGGTGTGGGGCCATCCGGAGGTGTACATCCTGATCCTGCCGTGCTTCGGTGCGTTCTCGGAAATCATCGCTACTTATTCGGGCAAACCGCTGTTCGGCTATAAATCGATGGTCTACGCCACCTGCTGCATCGGCGTGATGTCCTTCCTGGTCTGGCTGCACCACTTCTTCACCATGGGATCGGGGGCCAACGTCAACGCTTTCTTCGGCATTATGACGATGATCATTTCGGTGCCGACCGGCGTGAAGCTGTTTAACTGGCTGTTCACCATGTATCACGGCCGCGTGCGCTTCACCGCGCCGGTGCTGTGGACGATCGGCTTCATGATTACCTTCACCATCGGTGGCATGACTGGCGTGCTGCTGGCCGTGCCGGCCGCGGACTTCGTGCTGCACAACAGCCTGTTCCTGATCGCGCATTTCCATAACGTGATTATCGGCGGCGTGGTGTTCGGCTGCCTGGCCGCGATCCACTTCTGGTTCCCCAAGGCGTTCGGCTTCAAGCTCAATGAGTTCTGGGGCAAGGTGTCGTTCTGGTGCTGGTTGGTCGGCTTCTACCTGGCCTTCATGCCGCTGTACGTGCTCGGCTTCAAGGGCATGACCCGTCGCATGAATCACTATGCCAATCCCGATTGGCACCCGTATCTGGTGGTTGCCGCGATCGGCGCCGCGGTTATCGGTCTGGGCATCGCCGCGCTACTGGTGCAGTTCGCTGTCAGCATTCGCCAGCGCAAGCAGAACCTGGATCTCTCCGGCGATCCGTGGGATGGCCGCACGCTGGAATGGGCGACCAGCTCGCCGCCGCCGTTCTACAACTTCGCCATCCTGCCCAAGGTCGAGGAGCTCGATCAGCACTGGGAAGACAAGGAGCGTCGCGTGGCCTACAAGCGTCCGGCGCGCTACGAAGACATCCACATGCCGCGCAATACCGGTGCCGGCGTCTACATCTCGGTAGCCGGCCTAGTCCTGTGCTTCGCGTTGGTTTGGCACATCTGGTGGCTTGCGGGCCTGGGTCTCATCGGTATGGTCGGTTGTTTCATCGCCCGCACCTATGACCGCGATGTGGATTACTGGGTGCCCGCCGCCGAGGTGGCCCGAATCGAGAACGAACGCTATGCGGCGCTGAAGGAGGCTGCGTAAGCCATGAGTACAACCATTACCCATATCGGCGCGCACGGCGGTCATCACGATCACGCGCACCACGACGACGGATCCAAGACCACGCTGGGGTTCTGGATCTACCTGATGAGCGACTGCCTGATCTTCTCGGTGCTGTTCGCTACCTTCAGCGTGCTGTCGGCCAACACGGCCGGCGGACCGAGCGGCAGGGAATTGTTCGAGCTGCCGTTCGTGCTCGGCGAAACCATGCTGCTGCTGATTTCCAGCTTCACTTTCGGCGGCGCCATGCTGAGCATGCACGCTGGCCGCAAATCGGCAGTGCAGATCTGGCTGGCGCTGACCTTCCTGTTCGGTGCGGGCTTCATCGGCATGGAAGTGTACGAATTCGCCAAGCTGATCCATGAAGGTGCAGGCCCGAGCCGCAGCGCCTTCCTCTCGGCGTATTTCGGCCTGGTCGGTACTCACGGTCTGCACGTTACCGCCGGACTGGTCTGGCTGTTGACCATGCTGCACCAGATCCACAAGTTCGGCCTGGACAACGTGGTGCAGCGCCGCCTGAGCTGTCTGAGCCTGTTCTGGCACTTCCTGGATCTGGTCTGGATCTGCGTGTTTACCTTTGTCTACCTGCGCGGGGTGCTGTGATGTCGAGTGCGACTCATTCCTCCCACGGTCATGCCCATGCCGCTTCGCATGGCACGTGGAAGGGCTATACCGTCGGTTTCATCCTTTCCCTGGTGTTGACGCTGGCATCGTTCGGCGCGGTGATGACCGGCAAGCTGCCGCATAGTGCCATCCTGCCGACCATTGCAGTGCTGGCGGTGGTGCAGCTGATCGTGCAGCTCTTCTACTTCCTGCACCTGGGCACGGCCCCCGGCCAGCGCGCCAACCTGGCCATTTTCCTGTTCACCGGCTTGATCATTGCGATCGTGGTCGGCGGTTCCTTGTGGGTGCTGCACAACATGAACGAAAACATGATGCATCCCATGCCGATGAGCATGCCCTCGACGACAGGGGACTGAAGCTTTCAGTTGTTGGACTTGCCAGGGAGCCTCCGGGCTCCCTTTTTTTTGCGCCCGGCATGTAGACAGCTTCAAATGCGGCTCCATGCTCCGTCGCCCCGGCGAATGCCGGAACCCAGTGCCTTTCCCTCTGGCATGGCAAAAGTGGGGGATGACATCCGCCGGGAAAACGGATAGCAGAGGTTTCGCAAGGGCAGCCGCCGGTGAAGCCGGTCCTGAGTGCCCCTCAGCAGCCCCTCGACCCTGAATCGACCCCATTCCCCATCTCGCAGCCTGCCCCGACTTCCTCTAAAATACCGATTTCCAGCACGGCTGCTTCCCATGACCCCCCTGATTTTCGTCACCGGCGGTGTGGTGTCCTCCTTAGGTAAGGGCATCGCAGCGGCGTCGCTTGCGTCCATTCTGGAAGCGCGCGGTCTCTCGGTCACCATGATGAAGCTCGATCCCTACATCAATGTGGATCCGGGCACCATGAGCCCCTTTCAGCACGGCGAGGTCTATGTCACCGACGACGGCGCCGAGACCGACCTGGACCTGGGCCATTATGAGCGCTTCGTCCATACCCGCCTGACTGGCAAGAACTCCATCACCACCGGCAAGATCTACGAATCGGTGATCCGCAAGGAGCGCCGGGGCGACTACGTGGGCGCCACCGTGCAGGTGATCCCGCATATCACCGACGAGATCAAGCATTGCATCCACGAAGCCACGCGTGGCTTCGACGTCGCCCTGGTCGAGATCGGCGGCACGGTCGGCGATATCGAGTCATTGCCGTTCCTGGAGGCGATTCGTCAGCTGCGCATCGAGCACGGCCCGGAAAAGTGCCTGTTCATGCACCTCACCCTGGTGCCGTATATCAAGGCCGCCGGCGAGATCAAGACCAAGCCCACCCAGCACTCGGTCAAGGAGCTGCGCTCCATCGGTATCCAGCCGGACGTGCTGCTGTGCCGTTGCGAGCAGCCGCTGCCGGATGGCGAGCGCCGCAAGATCGCCCTGTTCACCAACGTGCCCGAACAGGCGGTCATCAGCGCCGCAGACGTGGACATCATCTACAAGCAGCCGTTGTGGCTGCATAAGCAGGGCCTGGACGACATTGTGGTCAAGCGCCTTGGGCTGGACGCTGGCCCGGCCGATCTTTCCGGCTGGCAGCGCACGGTCGATGCGGTCGAGCACCCGAAGGACGAGATCACGGTCGCCATCGTCGGCAAATACGTCGAGCACAAGGATGCCTATAAATCCCTGGGCGAGGCGCTGCGTCATGGCGGCATCAAGCAGCAGACCCGGGTCAATCTGGAATGGATCGACTCCGAGCAGATCGAAGCCGATGGCGCAGCCAAGGTGTTGGGCAAGGCGGACGCGATCCTCGTACCTGGCGGTTTCGGCAAGCGCGGTTTCGAAGGCAAGGTACTTGCCGCTCGTTATGCGCGGGAGCACGGCGTACCGTACTTCGGCATCTGCTATGGCATGCATGCCGCGGTGGTCGATTTTGCCCGTAGCGTGGCTGGCCTGGCCGGCGCCGATTCCAGCGAGAACGACCGCAACAATCCCCATCCGGTCATCGCACTGATTACCGAATGGACCACGGCCACCGGTGAGGTGGAGCAGCGTACCGAACGTTCGGATCTGGGCGGCACCATGCGCCTGGGTGCACAGGAGTGCCGCCTGAAGGCCGGTACGCTGGCGCGCGAACTGTATGGTCAGGAAGTGGTGCGCGAACGTCATCGCCATCGCTACGAGTTCAACAACCGCTACCGCCAGTCTTTCGAGGACCTAGGTCTGGTCATTTCGGGCAAGTCGATGGACGATCTGCTGGTCGAGATCGTGGAGCTGCCGCAACAGAAGCACCCGTGGTTCCTGGGCTGCCAGGCGCACCCCGAGTTCACTTCCACGCCGCGCGATGGCCACCCCCTGTTTATCGGCTTTGTGCGGGCCGCACGCGAGTTCAAGACGGTACGCGAAGGCCAGGTGCTGGCGAAGAAGGAGTCGGTTGCATGAAGCTTTGTGGTTTCGATGTCGGTCTGGATCAACGGTTGTTCCTGATTGCCGGCCCTTGTGTCGTCGAGTCGGAACAACTGCAACTGGACGTAGCCGGTAAGCTCAAGGAGATCACCGGCCGCCTCGGCGTACCGTTTATTTTCAAGTCCAGTTTCGACAAGGCCAATCGTTCCTCAGGCAATAGCTTTCGCGGCCCGGGCATGGAAGAAGGCCTGCGTATCCTGGGCGAGGTCAAGCGTCAGATCGGCGTGCCGGTACTCACTGACGTGCACGAATACACGCCCATGAACGAAGTGGCGGCCGTGGTAGACGTATTGCAGACGCCGGCCTTCCTCTGCCGACAGACGGATTTCATCCAGAACGTGGCGCGGGCCGGCAAGCCGGTCAACATCAAGAAAGGTCAATTCCTCTCGCCGTGGGAAATGAAGAACGTCGTGGAGAAGGCCAAGGCCGTCGGCAATGACGACATCATGGTGTGCGAGCGCGGTGCCAGCTTCGGCTACAACAACCTGGTTTCGGATATGCGTTCGCTCAGCGTGATGCGCGATACCGGTTGTCCGGTAGTGTTCGACGCCACCCACTCGGTGCAGCTGCCGGGCGGGCAGGGCACCAGTTCGGGCGGGCAGCGTGAATTCGTGCCGGTGCTGGCGCGTGCCGCGGTCGCCGTGGGTATCGCTGGCTTGTTTGCCGAAACGCATCCGGATCCTGCCAAGGCTCTGAGCGACGGTCCGAATGCATGGCCGCTGGACAAGATGGAAGCGCTGTTGGAAACGTTGCTCGATCTCGATGCCGTGACCAAGAAGCATGGCTTTCTGGAAAGCGCCTACGCTGCTTCCTGAGCGGCGACTGGCAAGAACGGTTTCGCGGTAGGCTAGATAGCTGACCGGAGATCGGGACGGTAAGGCACGCAGCGCACAAGGGGAGGCGCTGCGTCTTTTTTAAGACCGATGCGGTCATTCGCATCGCTTCTATCTTTCTTCAAAACTGGCACGACTTGGGAGTTCCATGAGCACCGATATTGCCCGCATCCACGCCCGCGAAATTCTCGATTCCCGCGGCAATCCCACCCTCGAAGCGGAAGTCACCCTGGTTGGCGGCGGCTTCGGTCGTGCTGCCGTGCCTAGCGGTGCTTCCACCGGCTCGCGCGAAGCGGTGGAGCTGCGCGACGGCGATAAGTCGCGTTACCTGGGCAAGGGCGTGAGGAACGCCGTCGGCAACGTCAATGGTGCGATTGCCGATGCGCTGAAGGGTTTCGACGCAGCCGATCAGAAGGGTCTGGACGCCAAGCTGATCGCATTGGATGGAACGCCGAACAAGGGCCGCCTGGGCGCCAATGCTCTGCTGGGCGTGTCGATGGCCGCGGCACACGCGGTCGCCGCTTCGCGCGGCGAGGCGCTGTGGAAGTATCTATCCCAAGGCAAGCCGGGCAGCCTGCCGGTGCCGATGATGAATATCATCAACGGTGGTGCGCATGCCGACAACAACGTCGACGTGCAGGAATTCATGGTGCTGCCGGTCGGGTTGCCGACATTCGCCGAAGCGCTGCGCGCCGGCACCGAGATCTTCCATGCGCTCAAGAGCGTGCTCAAGGGCAAGGGCCTGAACACGGCGGTCGGTGACGAAGGCGGCTTCGCGCCTAACCTGCGCTCGAACGTCGAGGCCCTGGATACCATCCTTGAAGCAGTCAACAAGACCGGCTTCAAGATCGGCAGCGAGATCCTGCTTGGCCTGGACGTGGCCAGTTCCGAGTTCTTCAAGAACGGCAAGTACGATCTGGAAGGCGAAGGCAAGGCCTATACCCCGGCCGAATTCGTCGATGTGCTCGCCAGCTGGGCGAAGCAGTATCCCATCGTCACGATCGAGGACGGTATGGCCGAAGGCGATTGGGACGGCTGGAAGCTGCTTACCGACAAGATCGGCAAGAGCGTGCAGCTGGTCGGCGACGATTTGTTCGTCACCAATCCAAAGATCTTCCGCGAAGGCATCGATAAGCAGATTGCCAATGCGATCTTGATCAAGGTCAATCAGATCGGCACCTTGTCCGAGACGCTCGAGGCCATCGCCATGGCTGAGGCGGCCAAGTACGCGGCAATCGTTTCGCATCGTTCGGGCGAAACCGAAGACACCACGATTTCGGACATCGCCGTGGCGACCACCGCGACCCAGATCAAGACCGGTTCGCTGTGCCGCACCGATCGTGTCGCCAAGTACAACCAGCTGCTGCGCATCGAAGAGCAACTTGGTGCGGCAGCGCGTTATGCCGGCCGCGACGCGTTCCCGAACCTGGCGCATCTGCCGGGCTGAGCGGCGGAAAGACCATGTTGCGCTGGGTTGCGCTCATTCTGCTGCTGCTCCTGATCGGCCTCCAGCTGAAGCTGTGGGGCCGTCATGGCGGCATGCACGAAGTGGACGCTTTGCGCGTCGCCGTGCAGAAGCAGCACGATGAGAACGATCGGCTGATCCAGCGCAACGAAGCCTTGGGCGCGGACGTCAAAGACCTGAAGAACGGCGAACAGGCGGTCGAAGCGCGCGCGCGCAGCGAACTGGGCCTGATCAAGCCTGGCGAGGTGTTCTACCAGGTGGTGGAAAAGCCGGCGGCGGGTAGCTCCTCCCCGGCTCCAGCCACTTCCAGCAGCGGGCAATGAGCATGGCTGCACGGTTATGGTGCGTCGTGCCGGCAGCAGGGCGCGGCACGCGGGTCGGCGGTCCGCTGCCCAAGCAATATCTGCCCGTGGCTGGGCGGCCGCTGATCGAGCACACATTGGAGCGCCTCGCTGCTCATCCATCGATTGCCGGCCTGATGGTGGTAGTTGCCGAAGGGGATGATATCTGGCCGACCCTCGCGGTACCCACGGCGAAGCCCGTACTGATCGCAGTCGGCGGGGCTGAGCGCTGCGATTCGGTGCTTGCCGGCCTGCATGCCTTGCCGGACGACGTCGGCGATGAGGATTTCGTACTGGTACACGATGCGGCACGGCCCTGCGTTCGCGCCGCCGATATCGCTAATCTGATCGAGCGTGCGGGTGCGATGGATGGGGGCTTGCTCGGTGCGCCGCTGCGCGACACGCTCAAGCGTGCCGACGAGCGGCAGTGCAGCCAGGCGACCGAACCGCGCGACCGCCGTTGGCGCGCTTTCACGCCGCAGATGTTCCGCCGAGAGCAGCTTGTCGCGGCTTTGCGGGCCGCAGCCGCGGCGGGTGTAACAGTCAGCGACGAAGCGATGGCGATGGAACGCATGGGGTTCGCGCCATTGCTGGTCGAGGGCGCCGAGGACAATATCAAGGTAACGACCGCGACGGATTTTGCGCTCGCGGAGTTCTTGCTGGATCGAATTCACTCAAAGGACGCCCTTGCATGATGCGCATTGGCCAAGGCTTCGACGTTCACGCATTCGGTGCAGGCGATTTCGTCATGTTGGGCGGCGTGTGCGTGCCGCATAGCCATGGCGTGATCGCGCATTCCGATGGCGATGTGGTCATCCATGCGTTGTGCGATGCGATTTTCGGCGCGCTGGCGCTTGGCGATATCGGCAAGCACTTTCCGCCTTCCGACGAACGTTGGCGCGGTGCCGACAGCAGCGCCTTCCTGCGCCATGCCGTGCAGCTGATGCATGAGCGCGGTTATGCCCTGGGCAATGCCGACATCACCGTGATTTGCGAAGCCCCCAAGGTCGGGCCACATGCTCAGGCCATGCGCGAAGCGCTGGCCGTGACGATCGGTTGCGCCGTCGACGATATCAGCGTCAAGGCCACTACGGCTGAAAAGCTGGGCTTCACAGGGCGCGGCGAAGGGATCGCAGCGCAGGCGTGTGTACTGCTGGTGCGGCAGTGAACGAAGCGCAAGCCAGCGCCGGCATTCGCCTGCATGCGCAAATGGCCGCGGTTGGCGAACTGTTGCGTCGTTACCATGCCGCTGTCGGTGAGACGCTGAATGAAGCGACCACCGCCGATTCGGCGGCCGTTGAAGATATTCTCGGTCAGTTGCGCGATTTGCTCGACGCGCTGCATCCGGCGGATGTCGCCTACATTCTCGAATCGTTGCCGCCGGAAGATCGGCTTGCTGTCTGGCACCGGGTCAAATCCGACCGCGATGGCGAGATCCTGCTCGAAGTCTCCGATGCGGTGCGCGAATCGCTGATCGCCGATATGGACCAAGGCGAAATCCTCGCCGCGGTCGAGCCGCTGGATGCGGACGAGTTGGCCGATCTGGTCGAGGATCTGCCCGAGGAAGTCCTGCCCGAGCTGATGGCCAGCCTCGACGCGCAGCAGCGCGAGCGCGTGCAATCGGCACTGTCCTACGAGCCCGACCAGTTGGGCGCACTGATGGATTTCGAGATGGTGACGATCCGCGAGGATGTCAGTCTCGAGACGGTACTGCGCTACCTGCGCCGCTTCGACGAACTGCCCGCGCAGACCGACAAGCTCTTCGTGATCAATCACGAAAACGTGCTCACCGGCGTGCTGCCGCTGCACTGGCTGCTGGTCAATTCGCCCGACAAGATGGTCAGCGAAGTGATGGCGCCGGACGTCAATACATTCGCACCGGACGACGATGCCTATCATGTCGCGCAGGCGTTCGAGCGCTATGACCTGGTGACCGCGCCGGTAGTCGATGCGTCCGGCCGCCTGATCGGTCGCATCACTGTCGATGCGATGCTCGACCTGATCCGTGAGGAAAGCGAAAGCGAGGCCCTGAGCCGCGGTGGCCTGCGCGAAGGCGAAGATATCTTTGCCTCGGTGTGGGCATCCTTGCGCAATCGTTGGGCATGGCTGGCGATCAACCTGGTCACGGCCTTTGTCGCCTCGCGCGTGATCGGATTGTTCGAGTCGTCGATCCAGCAGTTAGTTGCGCTCGCCACCTTGATGCCGATCGTTGCCGGCATCGGCGGTAATTCCGGCAACCAGACCATCACCATGATCGTGCGCGCGCTGGCGCTGGACCAGATCACCACGGATAGCGCCAAGCGTCTGTGGCGCAAAGAGCTGCTTGTGGCCTTGGTCAACGGTCTGATCTGGGGTGGCGCGATCGGCGTGATCGCCTGGTTGCTCTATGCCAATATCGCGCTAGGCATCGTGATGACCGCCGCGATGACACTCAATTTGCTGCTTGCCGCTTTTTGTGGCGTCGGCATTCCAATATTGATGGAGCGTTTCGGCCGCGATCCGGCAGTGGGATCGAGCGTGATGATCACGGCGATGACCGATAGCGGCGGTTTCTTCATTTTCCTTGGTTTGGCAACGGTCTTCCTGACCTGAGCGGCCGCTTTCACCTTTCGAGCAAAACATGTCCGATCTGCCTACCGCTTACGGTACACCTCCGCTTTCCGCGCGCTTGCGCGTATCGCCTGAAGACTTCGTGGTCGAGGAGATCCTCGGCTACGAAGCGGACGGCGAGGGCGAGCATGCCCTGTTGTGGGTGGAGAAGCGCGGGGCGAACACCGATTGGATCGCACGTGAGCTGGCTCGCTATGCCGGCGTGGCGCCGTTGAATGTCGGCTATGCGGGCCTGAAAGATCGCCATGCGGTGACGCGGCAGATGTTTTCCGTCGGCGGAGGCCAAAGTACTGTCCGTAACGCGGCATCGGCGCAAGCTCAAGCGTGGAGCCTTGCGTGGCAATCGTTTCGTGCTGACCTTGCGAGAGATCGAGGGCGATCGCGCCGCTGCGGATGCGGTGCTCCAGCAAATCGCCAGTCGTGGCGTCCCGAACTATTTCGGCGAGCAGCGTTTCGGTCGCGAGGGTGGCAACGTAGCTCAGGCCCGCGCGATGTTTGCCGGTCGCCGCGTCGATCGCGACAAACGCGCTTTCCTGTTGTCCGCGGCTCGTTCGGAAATCTTCAACCATGTGCTCGCCGCTCGCATCGAGCGTGGCGCATGGGACCGGCCGCTCGACGGTGAAATATGGTCATTGGCCGGCTCACGTTCGTGGTTTGGCCCGGAGCCCTTCGATGAGGTGCTGGCCGATCGCCTGGCGCGTGGCGACATCCATCCGTCAGGACCGCTGTGGGGCGATGGTGAAACACCCGCGCAGGACGAGGCCGGTGCATTGGAGCGCGAGATTGCCACGGCGAACCAAGACCTGGCGACCGGTTTGGCCGGGGCGCGCATGGAGCAGGAGCGCCGTCCCCTGCGCCTGATGCCGAAGCATCTGCAGTGGCGCTGGCTAGCGGATGACGTGCTGGAACTCTCCTTCGAACTACCTGCCGGCGCATATGCAACGGTCATCGTGCGCGAACTGGCGCAGACAAAAGAAGCATCGCCCACACCCTAAGCTTGCCCGCAGGAGCGACTGAGCGGAGCGCCGCCTTCGGTTTCTTCGCATCGTCCCGGCGCACGCCGGGAGTCCAGCCCCGTTCGTTCCGGTGAGCTGAGACATGGGTCCCAGCCTTCGCCGGGACGACGAGCAGGAGAGGCTACGCGACTCCGACCCATGGAGTCGCCGCGGGCCCAATGTCGCGAAGGATGCCGCCCCAAAACTACCCCTTCAGCAGCACAACAACCGCACCCGTCCCCCCCTGCGCCGGCCGCGCGGACGCAAACGCCACCACATCGTCCCGTCGCCGCAACATCCGGTCCGTAAGCACCTTCAATACCGGTCCGGCAGCCTTCGATCGTAACCCCTTCCCATGCACGATCCGCACACAGCGCAATCCGTTGTGCCGCGCCTCGGCGAGGAATTCGACAATGGTTTGCTGCGCGGCAGCGGCGTTCATATGGTGCAGATCGATTTCGTCCTGGACACTGTATTGCCCGCGCTTGAGCTGCCTGAGCAGTTTTGGCGGGTATCCGTCGCGCAGATAACTGAGCTCCTCGCCCACCTCGATCAGGCCGGGGTC
>NZ_DATCRY010000308.1:0-15518 GCF_036568765.1 Dyella sp.
GGCGGGGCGGTATCAGGAAGCGATGGATGCCTTGTTGGGCGGATGATAAGGACTCTTGGGCGCATTGCGTGCCCTGAGCCGCCGGCATGCGAAGTGCCAAGGAAGCGACGAGTGAGAGCCACGAAAAGCGTCAGTTTTCATTGTCGCCGGGATGACGAATAAAAGGGGTTTTTTTAGAGGTTCCCTGGTGTTGCGACAGCTCAGGAATAGCTTTGAGTGCGGCCTCTCCCATCAACTGGTGCAAGCGTGATGTTGGGTGGAGAGTGTCCCAGAAGAGGAAATGCTCGGGGTCGCAACCCGGCCTGCGTTGCTGTTCGGCGCGGTAGGCCCAAAGGCTGGACGTGTCCATGCGCAGGCAGGACGTATCGATATCGGTAAATCCGAATCTACCGGGGGAGCGGAGAATAGTGTCGAAAAACGCTGCGGCATCGAACAATGTCAGTCGGCTGTCGTGGCGTTGCGCGATGAGCGAAGCCAATCCTGCGTTGTACTGGCGCACTCTTGCCGCAACGGTGACAGCGTCGTCTCGCCATTTGAAAATGGGCGCGCGAGTGACATCGGGCAGGTTGCCGATGACGATTCGCGTTGCGCCTGCTGCCAGCAGTTTGTCGATTCCGCGCGTGACCGCTTCGAGTGCGGCTGCGGGTGTGACATCGTAGTTGATGAAGTCGTTGCCGCCGAACAAGGCGAGGAATAGTGTGCCGCTCGGATCGTAGTGCTCTGCGGCTGTCATGTAGCTGCGCCAAGAGTCGACCTGCTGAGGGAAGCCCGGCAAGATCAGGTGCTGGTCGGTGCCGGCCGAGCCGACGGCCCAGGTGTAGAGCGGCAGGTCAGCAGCTTTGGCGAGGTACTCTGTCCAAACCGGGCCATTGCTGAAGCGGCCGAGAAACCAACTGCCTTTGGCCGGTGCGGCGTGCAGCGTGAGACTATAGATGTTCTGCGTGTCACTCAGGCTGTCACCGAAAACAACCATGCGTTCGAACGCGTGCGTTCCTGCTTCACCCTGATGCCAGATGGTGTAGTTGAATGGTGAAAGCGCGGTATTCGAAGCGGCGATCATGACGGTATCGGCGTGGATATCGTGCTGCTGCAACGTTTCGTCGCAGGCAGCTTTCAGGTCCGTTGCCGGTACGTTGGTGTAGAACATATTCGCACCAAGCGTAGATCGGCTATACCAGTAGCCTGGTAACTCGTACCAGTCACCCGTGGAAGTCAGTGCCCATTGGTATTGCGTGGACGTGGCGGCGATGCCGCTGTCGTTGCGATAGTGGCACCGCACGTACGTCGTCGTCGACCTGCCTTGCATTCGATCCGCAGGCGGCGACGGAGGGTTCGTGGACGGCGCCTCGGCTATATCAATGGGGGCGTGCTGCCCGGTTGCTGTCGAGGCGGCGAATATCAACGCATAAGCGCAAAGACGACGTAATTGCCCAATCCCAACCATGGCGAACTCCTTTTCCTTGATGCGATTGTCAATCCAGCCGCTGCGTGAAGATGTCGTCTATATCGGGTCGGGATATGAGAAACGGCAGCGTCCGACAGACCGCTGACTAGACCGCATATGAGGCAAGGTCGGCTCCAGCTGAACCTTTCGACAGGAATTGGGTAGAATTCACAGTTCGCCGGGTTCGTAGTGCCCGGCATCTATAATTCCTTTTTATCCCGACCGATCATGTCCTCTATGAACCGCACCGCCATTCTCATCGACGGCGCTTTTTTTCTTGCCCGTTATCGCAAAGTCTGGGGCGAGCGCGACGCAAACGATGCGCGCACTGTCGCCAAGACGGTCTTCGGCATGGCCCTCGAGCACCTGAAAGCGCTCGATCGCCCGCGCGAAGCGCTCTATCGCATCTTCTTCTACGACTGCCCCCCACTGGAAAAAAGCTTCATCAAGCCGATCAGCGGCGATAGCCTCGACTTTTCGCGTACGGGTTCGGCCGCATTCCGTCGCGATCTGCATGAGCAATTGCGCCGCCAGCGGAAGCTTGCGCTCAGGCTGGGGCGTCTGGCCGAGCGGGGCGAATGGCAGCTCAAGCGCTACGCGTACCAGCAATTGCGCGACGGCAGCCTGCATTGGGACGATTTGGGCGACGAACATTTCGAGCCGGATATGCGCCAGACCCAGGTAGACATGAAGATCGGTATCGATATTGCCGCGCTCGCCTATAAGAAACAGGTCGATCAGATCATCCTGGTGGCCGGCGACGCGGATTTCATTCCGGCCGCCAAGCTCGCGCGTTACGAGGGCATCGATTTCATCCTCGATCCGATGTGGCAGGGCATCGCTCCCGACCTGCACGAGCATATCGACGGGCTGCAATCGGTCTGTCCACGGCCGTTCTGACCCCGATGCCGCCGATCGACAGGCGGCTGCAAGGCGCGGTCTACACCATTCGTTGACGTGGCTTGCGGCCTGCCACGTGCTAGCCTTTCCGGCGCCGCGATAAGGAGCTGTCGATGAAGACCCGTACGACCCTGGGCTTGGCTGCGTGGCTGGTCGCCACCTGCCTGGTCGCCCCCACTTATGCGCAAGAAGCACAGGATCAGCCGGCAGGCGATCTCGTGCCCCCGACCAGCGCGCGCGATTTTACCTCGGCGCAATTGGACAGCATCCTGGCCGGCACATGGCGCTCGGATGCAAACCGCGCTCGCGATGTCTATCGTCATCCCAAGCAGACCCTGGAGTTCTTCGGTGTGCGGCCGGATTACACGGTGGTCGAGATCACGCCCGGAGGCGGTTGGTACAGCGAGATTCTGGCGCCTCTGCTGATGGACAATGGCCATTACGTTGCCGCCCTGCAGAAGCCTGCCGGTGGTGGTGAGGCCCGCCAGGATTCGAACGGTCTGCATCAGAAATTCGCCGCCGATCCGCCGCATTATGGCAAGGCGACCATCGTCGAGTTCGATCCGAAGGCGCCGTCATTCGGTGCGCCCGGTTCGGCGGATGTGGTGTTGACCTTCCGCAACGTGCATAACTGGACGATGGCCAATACCGCGCCGGCGATGTTCAAGGGGTTCTTTGCCGTATTGCGGCCGGGTGGCGTGCTGGGTGTGGTCGACCATCGCGCCGCGCCTAACGCTTCGCTCGATGCGGTGAAGAAGAGCGGATACCTGCCGACGGCTTACGTGATCAAGCTGGCCACCGACGCCGGTTTCAAGTTGGTAGAGTCCAGCGAGATCAATGCCAATCCGAAGGACACCAAGGATTATCCGCAAGGCGTATGGACGCTGCCGCCGACACTGACCTTGGGCGATAAGGACCGGGCCAAGTATCTGGCGATCGGCGAATCCGATCGCATGACCTTGCGTTTCGTCAAGCCGGCAGCTCCGGCTGGCGCGGGTACCGCCGCACATTGATCCGCGCCTCGCAAGCCACGCCATGCTGATTGCGCTCAACAAGCCGTATGGCGTGCTCTGCCAGTTCACCGATAACGACGGCCGGCGCACGCTGGCCGAGTTCGTCGCTCAGAAGAATATCTATCCAGCCGGACGGCTCGACTACGACAGCGAGGGCCTGCTGCTGCTCACGGACGACGGTGCCCTGGCGCATCGCCTGACCGATCCACGCCACAAGCAACCCAAGACCTATCTCGCGCAGGTCGACGGGCAGGTGACCGATGAGGCAATCGCGGCGTTGACACGCGGTGTCGTGTTGAACGACGGCCCTACGCAACGTGCTCAGGTGTCGCATGCCGCCGAGCCTGAATGGCTGTGGCCACGCGATCCACCGGTACGTTTCCGCAAAGCCATTCCTACCAGTTGGCTGAGCATCACCTTGCGCGAAGGGCGTAACCGGCAAGTGCGTCGCATGACCGCTGCCGTGGGATTTCCCACATTGCGTCTGATTCGCGTGAGTGTCGGCGGCTATCGCCTGGAGGGTTTGCAGCCGGGCCAGACGCGTCGGCTCGATGACGGTTGAAGACCCGATCTAGCCACGAGAGGCAGCGCGATGCGCTGCCTCGTGAAACCCGATGGGAGTCAGGGCGCTTCGCCTGCTACGCGCACGGCTTCGTACGCATCCAGCAGGCCTGCGCCGATCGGTTTGGCCGCTGACGGTGCGATCGCCGGAGTGGCGGCCGAGGCGCGCAGAAGTTCGCTCACCTGAGCTGGCGTCAGGAGCGCTTTGCCCAGGCTGTGCCGGTAGCTCTGCATCATGGCAACGGTGCCGGTGACATGCGGTGCCGCTTGGGATGTTCCGGCCACGCCAGCGTAGGATGAATGAGTCGGCGTGGTGGCGCCGCTGTTGCTGGCCGACCAGATGAACCCCGTGTCGGTCGTCGCGCCGGTGCTGGCATCGTCGTCATAAACACCCCCACCGGGGGCGGCCAGCGTAATGCCCTCGCCATAGTTGGAGTACCAGGCGCGGCGGCTGGTGATGCCCGTTGCGGCCACCGTAACGACGCCCGGGCAGTTGGCCGGGGTGAAACGCGAGACGTCGGTGTTGCTATTGCCCGCGGCGACGACGACGGTAGCGCCGCGCTCGTTCGCTTCCGCAATCGCTCGCGCCATGACCGACTGCGCGGGGCACTGACCGGGTCCGCCGAGGCTCAGGCTGATCGCCTGGGCGGGGTGAGCGTTGTCTGGAATGCCCTCGACATGGCCGCCCGACGCCCATGTGATGGCGTCGGCGATATCGCTCATCAAGCCGCCGCAATGGCCAAGTACCCGGATGGGAAGCACCTGGGCTCCGTGGGCGGTGCCGGCCATGCCGATTCCATTGCCGGTAGTCTGGCCGCCCGCCGTACCGAAAACGTGCGTGCCATGCCATGAGCTGGCATTGGCGCGTGTGAGCGGGCCGCATTGTCCTGGTGCGGTCCAGTCACCGGTATCCCAGCCGCCGGCAACACGGCCGTCCTGCGTGCGACCGGAGAAGGTGCTGTCGGTGATGAAGTCGTAGCCATCGTCGGCCAGCGATACGTCCAGGTCCGGGTGTTGCGTCACGCCGGTATCGAGGCTGGCGATGACAATGCCTTCGCCGCGCGAGAGGTCCCACGCTTTTTGGATGTTTGCGCCCCCGTCGTTGGATACGGGCATCCACGTTTTCGGATCGATGAAGCCGAGGCCGTCGGCAGGCAGGTAATCCCATTGATAGTGGGAGTAATACTGATCGTCAGGTAACGCTGCCGGTTGCAGCAGATAATCGGGCTGGACAAAAGCCACGGCGGCGTCGGAGGCCAGGATTTCTGCGACGCGGCGTGCCCGGGCGGCGTCCAGCGGCTGCGAAGCAACGAATACTTCACCGTTCGAAGCGACATGTCGCGCGTGATGCAGACGCGCCGGCGTTTTGGATGCGACACCAAGCGCGGATGTACGCGCCAGCGCCGCGTTCGATCGCTCGAGCGATGCCTGACGCTGTACCGCATTGTCAGTTCCGTCGCGATAGGTGACGATAAAACCCCGGTATGTGCCGGCGTCATCCAGCCCCGTCAGATCGAGCCGCGTTTGTGGCAGCGCGTTATCGTTCGCGTACGCTGCCATTGCGAGCGAGACGGCGATGGCCGATAAGCCAAGTCTTGTTCGATAGTTCATTGTTCCTGAGCCTCCATGTCTGGGAAACATGCCGAGTCTTTTTCGGCATGGAACAAAACTAAAGTGACGACCGGCGCTTGCTCAATGCCTCCTGGCAGGAGTGTGTGTCGGCGTAGGACTGGCACCGCAAGCACAATTTGCCTACGCGACACGCATGCGCGAAGGGTGTGCCCTATGGCTTGCGCCGACTCAGCGATCGCCGATGCCGAAGAATGCTTGCGCCGTTGCGGTGCTGTTGGCGGCAGTGACCTCGACCGGTTCGCCACGATCGCGCGCAATTTCCTCGCAGATATGCCGCAGGTACATCGGTTCGTTGCGGCGATGGGCCGGGTGTGGACGTACCGTGCGCGGCAAGAGGTAGGGCGCGTCGGTTTCGATCATCAGCCGGTTGGCGGGAATCTCGCGTACCAGTTCGCGCAAGTGGGTCCCGCGGCGCTCATCGCAGATCCAGCCCGTAATGCCGATATGGCAATCGAGTGCCAAATAATCGCGCAATGCGTCGCCCGTGTCGGTAAAGCAATGTACTACCGCCGCCGGCACGCGATCGCGATAACGCTTGAGCAAGGCCAGGAAATCCGCGTGTGCGTCGCGCTGGTGCAAGAACAGCGGCACGCTGCGCTCGGCGGCAATCTTCAGTTGTTTCTCGAAGACATCCAGTTGCACATCGCGCGGCGAGTAGTTGCGGTGATAGTCCAGGCCTGTTTCGCCTACCGCACACACCTCGGGCTGAGTTGCCAGTTCGCGCAGTGCCGCGTCGGTCGCCTCGTCATAGTCGATCGCGTGATGTGGATGCACCCCGGCAGTGGCGTACAAGCGACCAGGATGGCGCCGTGCCAGCTGCAAGGCATGCTCGCTGCCGTCGCGCGACGCGCCAGTGACGACCATGCGCGTGACGCCTTGCGCATGGGCGCGCGCCAGCACTTCGTCGAGGTCGTGGCGGAAGGATTCGTGGGTGAGATTGGCGCCGATATCGAGCAACTGCATGGATAAAAAAGCAACGCTGGCAAAAAAGCGATTGTCCCAAAGCAGCCGGAGCCGGGCCAGCGGGCAGAGAGAATGTTGACTGCAAGAAATTGCGAACCCGATCCCATCATCGCAGGAGCTTACGAGGTTAGCTTGGGAGGAGGCGAGCCTGGACGGTGCGCCTGGAAGGGGACATTCCAGCGAAGTTTCAAAGACTTGCAAAGGCCGCCCGCTGGCAGGGGCTGTGGAGAGCCTTATCGCAGGGAGTCGCGGCGAGCGCTTCGCTCCTAATTGACTGTGAGAGGGAAAAACAGATGAAACAGCGTTCCCAGGTGAAATTCTTGGTGGCTTCGATGTTGATGGCGATGGGGCTGCCGGCGATGGCGGCCGACGATATTTCGACCAATACCAGCCGTTTCGATCTCAGCGCAGTGCAGGAAAATCAGACCTATAACCGTTTCGTCGTGCTATATCGCGACGGCAGCAGCGAACGGACCCGGCCCGATGCCGCGGTGCAGTCGATCAACGCGGCCGCCGTGCGGGCCAATCTGCTCGACCAGGCCGGCAGCGGAGCTCAGGCTGTACGCGGCGGCCGCATGGTCGGTGTGACCTATGGTCGGCGTTTGGCGATCGGGGGCGATGTGGTGAAGACGTCGCGTCGCTTGAACGCGGCCGAGACACGTCAATTCGTGCAGCAACTGGCGGCCGATCCCGCGGTGGAGTTCGTGCAGCCGGACTATATGCGCCAAGCCGTCGATCGTCCGACGATCGCACCGGCCGGCGCGGCACCCTTTACGGTACCGAACGATCAGTACTACGCGGGATACCAGTGGGATTACCTGGCTGCCGGCGGTGCCGGTTTCATCGACAACACGCTGGGTACGTCCGTCGCTAACTGGGGCGGTGCCAATATCCAGCAGGCCTGGTCCCTGGCCGACGGTACCGGTGTGGTGATCGCCAGCCTGGATACCGGCGTGACCAACCATCCGGACCTCGACCTGACCCTGGCCAATGTCGGCTACGACTTCATCACCGACCACGACGTCTCCGGGCGCAGCACAGATGGAAGGGTCTCGGGTGGCTGGGATACCGGGGATTGGACGACCGCTGGCCAGTGCGGTCTCGGCCAGCCAGCCGAGGCAAGCAGCTGGCACGGTACGCACGTATTCGGCACGGCCGGCGGTGAAAAGACCAACAACAGCACCGGTATGGTCGGCACGGCGTTCGGCGCAAAGGTGCTGCCGGTGCGCGTACTGGGCCATTGCGGCGGTTCCGACAGCGATATCGCCGATGCCATCACCTGGGCATCAGGTGGCCATGTTGCCGGGGTCCCGGACAACGCCAACCCGGCCAAGGTGATCAGCCTGAGCCTGGGTGGGTCGGGTACTTGTCCCTCCAATTCGGTGCTCGGTCTGGCAATCACCGGTGCGATCGGCCGTGGTGCCGCCGTTGTCGTGGCTGCCGGCAACAGCAATGCCAATGTCTCGAATTTCTCGCCCGCCAGCTGCAGTGGCGTGGTGGCGGTTGCCGCTACCGGTATCAGCAGCAAGCGGGCGTTTTACTCCAACTATGGCAATGGCATTACGTTGTCCGCACCCGGCGGCGGCGTCTACCGCAACGACGGTTCCAGCGGTACGCAGGTGACCACGGGCTTTATCTGGTCCACCATCAACGCCGGCTCGACCACGCCGACGACCTCGACCTACGGCGGCATGGCCGGCACCTCGCAAGCTACGCCGCACGTCGCCGGAGCCGTGGCCCTGATGCAGAGCTATCGCCTGTCGTTGGGCAAATCGCTGCTCACGCCCGCTCAGGTCACCACTCTGTTGCGTTCGTCGGCGACTGTGTTTCACGTCACGCCACCAACCAACCGCAAGATCGGCACGGGTATCCTCAACGCCTATGCTGCGGTGCAGGCAGCCGGCGCACAGCCTTAGAAATAGACAAAGTCTGAAAAAAGGGTGGGAAAAGGGGCTGGTGCCGATAGGCGCCGGCCCCGCATTTTTCCGCGTTTTGTCGCTTTCTGCGTCGCGTTCATGCAACGCTCGCGTAATCCCCGCCGAATATGTTAACAATGCATCTCTCCGCACCTTTTGGGGGCGATGCATGGAGCGTCGTGGGTGCGAAACGAAACTTGGATGCGGGGTGAGCAGATGTCGGCAGCCACATTAACGCCGGCGACAACCGGGAACGAAACGGCGACCCAAGACCGCGAAGTGGCGGTCTGCGCGTTGCTGGTCGCCCGTGGCCGCCTCAAAGACGGCGATCTGATACGAGCACGGCGCCTTCACGAGGAATCGCCCGAAGGCACCTTGACCGCTTTGATGGCGCGCCTTGGACTGGTCTCCGAGAGGGATCTTGCCGAGGCATGGTCCGAACTGCTGCACGCGCCCCTGCTGGCGGCGCGCGAAGCGCCTGAGCTGCCTCCGGCCGAACTGGACCTGTCGTTGCGCTTTCTCAAGCAACAGCACGTGGTGCCGGTACGCGATGGCGACGACGGCCTTGCACTGATCGTGGCCGATCCGGCCGATCCCTATCCGTTGCACGCGGTCGAGCTGGCCGCAGGGCGACCGGTTGCGCTGCGTATCGGCCTGCGCTCGGAAATCGACGATCTGATCGAGCGCTATTACGGCTCGGGCCGCTCGGCGATGGGCACTATCGTGGAAAACCTCGATGGCAGCGCTATGGTCGAGGACGATGTCGAGCACCTGCGCGACCTGGCTTCGGAAGCGCCGGTGATCCGGCTGGTCAACCTGATCTTGCAACGTGCCGTAGAGCAGCGTGCTTCGGACGTGCATATCGAGCCGTTCGAAAATCGCCTGAAAGTGCGTTACCGCATCGACGGTGTATTGCACGAAGTGGAAGCGCCTCCCGCCAGTTCGACCGCCGCGGTGATTTCGCGCGTGAAGATCATGGCCAAGCTCAACATCGCCGAGCGCAGGCTACCGCAGGACGGCCGCATTCAGCTGCGTGTGCAAGGCAAGGAACTGGATCTGCGCGTTTCTACCGTGCCGACCAGCTTCGGCGAATCGGTCGTCATGCGTATCCTCGATCGCGAATCGGTGGTATTCGATTTCGCCTCGCTTGGCTTCACCGACAGCTTCCAGCAACGTTTTGTCGATGTGTTGGAACGCCCGCACGGCATCCTGCTGGTCACCGGCCCGACCGGTTCGGGCAAGACCACCACGCTTTACACCGCGTTGTCGCAGATCAACACGCCCGACGTGAAGATCATCACCGTCGAGGACCCGGTCGAATACCAGATCGAAGGCATCAACCAGATCCAGGTCAAACCGCAGATCGGTCTGGACTTTACCGGCGCGTTGCGCTCGATCGTGCGACAGGACCCTGATGTCATCATGATCGGTGAAATGCGCGATCTGGAAACCTGCCGCATCGCCATCCAGTCGGCACTTACCGGTCACCTGGTGCTGTCGACGCTGCACACCAACAGCGCGGCCGGCGGTATTACCCGTCTGCTCGACATGGGCGTGGAAGATTACCTGCTCGGCTCGACCGTCAACGGTATCCTGGCCCAGCGCCTGGTGCGCCGCCTGGATCCGGAAACCGCAATTTCTTACGAGGCGCTGCCGGAAGTCATCGAGCAGTTCGAGCTGCACAAATACACCGACGAGCGCCCGATCCGCCTGTGGAAACCTGGCAGCAGCACGGCCAACCCTACCGGCTATCGCGGTCGCCGGGCGATCATGGAATTCCTGGTCATGAGCGATCCGCTGCGCCGGCTGGTGATGAAGCGCGCCGATGCGGGCGAAATCGAGCGTCAGGCGCGCGCGGAAGGTATGCGCACCATGTACGAGGACGGCATCGCCAAAGCGGTGGCAGGCATCACCACCATTGAGGAGGTGCTGCGTGTCACGCAGGAAAGTTGACGGTCTTCGTGTCGATCTGGGCTGGAAGCCTGCCGCAGTTCTCAAAACTTTACCCCCCGAGCGCGAACTCCACTCGTCTGCCGCAGTCACAGTCTGCGGCTGCCGTGTCTTTGGGTGGCCGGGGAGCCTTCCTTTCGCCGTCCAATCTTCCTTTGCGTCTCGATAAGCCATGACCCAGTTCCGATACCGTGCGGTCAGCGACTCCGGCGAGATTCTGCAGGGGCAGATGGAAGCGGCCAGCGTCGATGAAGTCATCGGCCGCCTGCAGGACCAGGGCAATACCCCGTTGGAGGCGCGTGCTGCCGATGCGGATGCCGCCGGTGGCGGCATCGCCGGCCTGCTCAAGCGCGGCCCGTTCAGCGGCGATCAACTGGCTCAATTCACTCATCAGCTGGCTACCTTGCTGGGCGCGGGCCAGCCGCTGGATCGTGCATTGGGCATCCTGCTCGAACTGCCCGAAGGTGAGCGCGCCAAGAAACTGGTCGAGCGCATTCGCGACCGCGTGCGTGGCGGCACGCCGCTGTCGCAGGCGATGGAAGAAGAACATGGCGTATTCCCCAAGCTCTATATCAGCCTGGTGCGCGCCGGCGAGGCCGGTGGCTCGCTGGAAGACACCTTGCGCCGCCTTGCCGATTACCTGGAACGCACGCAGCAGTTGCGTGGCAGCATCATCAATGCATTGATCTACCCGGCCATCCTGCTGGTGGGCGTGCTCGGCTCGCTGGTGCTGCTACTGGCCTATGTCGTGCCGCAATTCGTGCCGATCTTCGAAGATATGCGCGTGCCGATTCCGTTCATCACCAAAGCGGTGCTGGCGGTGGGCGACGTGATGCACTCGTGGTGGTGGTTGATCGCAGCAATCGCCGTTGTCGGCGTCTTGATCTGGCGCGCGCGCTTGCGCGATCCGGATACGCGCCTGGCCTGGCACGCGAAAATACTGACCATGCGCGTAGTCGGCCCGCTGCTGCTGAAGATCGAGACCGCACGTATCGCGCGCACCTTGGGCACACTGTTGAAGAACGGCGTGCCTCTGCTTTCATCGTTGGGCATCGCACGGCAGGTCACTTCCAACCGCGCGCTCGACGAAGCCTTGTCGCAGGCGGCCGAACAGGTCAAGGGCGGTTCCGGTCTGAGCCTGGCGCTTTCGCAGTCGCAGCGCTTTCCGCGCCTGGCCTTGCAGATGGTGCAGGTCGGCGAAGAGGCCGGCCAGCTCGACGTCATGCTACTCAAGGTGGCCGATACGTTCGATCTGGAAGCCAAGCGCTCGATCGATCGACTATTGGCCGCCCTGGTGCCGGCATTGACTATCGTTATGACCATCCTGGTGGCGATCATCATGGCGGCCATCCTGCTGCCATTGCTCAGCCTTACCAGCAATATTCAGTGATGCTCTTTTGGAGGAAGGAAGTTCTATGAAGACTTTCGCTATGGCGCGGAGTGCAAAACAAAGCGGTTTCACCCTGCTGGAAATGCTGGCGGTGATCGTGTTGATCGGCATTATCGGTGCGGTCGTGGTGACTGGCGTGGGCAAGAACGTGGATAAGGGCAAGTACGGCGCCGGCAAGGCGCAGCTGACTACGCTCAGCCAGAAGATCGAAAACTATGCGCTCGACAACGGTTCGCCACCGCAGCAGCTGGGCGATCTGCTCAACCGTCCGGCCAATGCGCGCAACTGGCAAGGTCCGTATGTGAAAGAGTCGGAGATGAAGGATCCCTGGGGCCACGATTTCGGCTACAAGTATCCCGGCGACCATGGCAGTTTCGATTTGATCTTCTATGGCCAGGACGGTCAGCCCGGCGGCGACGGTTACAACGCGGACGTCGGCAACTGGCAGTGACATCATGCTCCAGCGACGAGTGCAGCGTAACGATCGGCGAGGACGCGCCTGTGGCGCGGCTTCGCCTGCGCGCATTTGTCGCTTATCGCGCGGCTTTACCCTGCTGGAGATGTTGGTTGTCATCATCCTGATCGGCGTCGCGGCGGCGGCGGTGTCGGTCTCGGTGGCGCAGGGCCTGACCAGTGCGCGCGTCAATGCGGCCAGTGGCGAAATGGCCGCTGCCTTGCGCGCGACGCGCGCGCAAGCCATCGTGCAAGGCAAAGAACAAACCTTCGCGGTGAATATCCGTGACTATACCTACACACCTGCCGGCGGTCGCGAGGTACGCTTGCCGCAAGGCATGACGCTGGGAATCACCAGCGCAGCCGAGGACCAGCTCAACAGCAACATCGGCCGCATCCGCTTCTTCCCGGACGGCAGCTCCACTGGCGGCCATATCACGCTGAAAATGCAGCAGCGTCAGTGGCTGGTCAATGTCTCGTGGCTGACCGGTGCGGTAAGCGTGGTAGTGCAATGAAACGCGTCGTCGCCCATGCCCGAATGCGTGGCTTCAGCCTGATCGAGATACTCGCCGCGTTGTTGTTGCTGGCTATTGCTTTTGCCGCGTTGATGCAAGTGGCCGGCAGTTCGATCGGCCTGACTCGCAACGCGGCCGACCATTCGCAGGCCGCATTATGGGCGCGCAGTCTGCTCGACACCGCAGGCATGGAACAGAAGCTTCAGGCGGGGACGACCGAAGGCAAGTTCGATGGGGATTATCGCTGGCGTCTCACCGTCGCGCCTTATCAACCGGGCGATGCCGGGAGCAATATTTCCGCGCAGATGTTCAAGCTCGACCTGGACGTCATGTGGGGCGCGCCGCGCGAGCGATCGGCACATTTCAGTACCTTGCGTATGGTCGGCGCTGTGGCGCAGCAGCCGGGTGTGCCGCGATGAAGCCGCAACATCGCCACGCTAGCGGTTTTACGCTGATCGAAGTACTGGGTTCGCTGGCGCTGTTGGCCCTGCTGCTGCTCGGTGTCTACGGCGGTATTCGCGCCGCGACGCAAAGTGTGCGCGCGGGCGAGGCGGCGATCGGACGACTCGATCAGATCCGCTCGGCGCAGATGTTCCTGCGTCGCGAGCTGGCACAGACCCTGGCGTTACCGTTCGCCAAGAACGACAACGGCGAAAACCTCTATTTCATCGGCGATGCGCACGAATTGCGCTTCGTTGCTCCTTTACCGGGCTACCTCGGCAGGTTGGGACCGCAATTGCAGCAGCTCAAACTGGTACCCAACGGCAAGGGCGGTTCGCGCCTGGAGATGAGCTTCGCGATCCTGTCGCCCGACGGTAGCGGGGCCAAGTCGCTGGGCGAGCCGGAAGTGCTGATCGATAACGTACGCGAAGGCAGTTTCAGCTATCGCGGTGCCGATACCGATCAGCAACCCGGCACCTGGGGCGACACTTGGCCCGACGGCCGAGCGATACCGATCCTGGTGCGCATCGACCTGAAACTGGACAGCGGAGATGGGTGGCCATTGCTGGAGGTGCCGCTGCGGGTCGACCCGAGTGCAGTCGGCAATCAGTTCAATGTGCTGCGCGGGCTCAATCGCGGGCAGGTGCTGCGATGAACGCACGGCGGCCGATCGTAACGGCGCGCCCGCGTGGCGTGGCATTGCTGGTGGTGATGTGGGCTTTGACCCTGCTCTCGATCATGCTGGGCGGCTATGCGATGTTGGCGCGTACCGAGGGCATGCAGGCGCGCTACCAGTTTGCACAGACGCAGGCGCATTACGCGGCCGAGGCGGGGATGGTGCGTGCCACCTACGGCTTGCTGGATGTGCAGCCGCAGACGCATTGGATCGCGGACGGACGTACCTATGCGTTCAAGTACGAAAACGCCACTGTCAAGATCAATGTCATCGACGAGGGCGGCAAGGTCGATATCAACGCTGCGCGCCCCGAAGTGCTGGCGGGGCTGTTCCGCGCGGCCGGCCTGGATGACGGTCAGGCCAAGGCGTTGGTGCAGCGTGTCGTCGAGTGGCGCAATTTCAGTACCGGGCCTGGCGACGCGGATGAGCGTTCGCAGCCATATCATGCGGCAGGCCTCGACTACGGTCCGCGCGGCGGGCCGTTTACCAGCACGGAAGAAATGCAGTTGGTGCTGGGTATGACACCGGCACTGTACGCGCGCATTGCCGATGTCATCACCATCTGGTCCGGCCGGGATACCCCCGACCCGAATACCGCGCCACCGCTGGCGCTGGCCGCCATACCCAACATCGATCCGCAACAAGTGGCCGCTATCCTGGCTGCCCGGCAGAACGGGCAACAGGCCGTCGGTCCAGGCCAAGGGCTAGCCGGTATGCAAGGAGTAACGCATAGTATTCGTTCGGAAGCGATCCTGGCCGACGGCACTCATGCCGTCTTGAATGCCACGATTCGGTTACAAGGAGTTCGATTCGGCGCGCAACCCTATGCGGTATTGCGTTGGAAGGAAGGAGACGGGGAATGAGTTCCGCGACGCAATCACTGCAGCCATTGCTGGAGAACATACGGCGTGCCTGGCGCACATCGCCGATGCCGCGTTTTTTCCAATGGTGGGGCGGCGAGCTGGTCGCTCTGCTGCCGGCTCGCTGGCGCCAGGCTTTCAGCGGCGGTGCGCTTTGGTATCTACTGGAGCGCCAGGGCGACGATTGGCAACTGCGTCGTGCCGGGCAAGACCTGGTGCTGGCGCGCTGGAGCGACGTGCTCGACCCGGCTGCCCAGCAGGTCGCGCTGCACGATGCGCTGCGCGGCGTCGATCCGGAGGATCTGCGCATCGCGTTGTGCCTGCCCGCAACGATCATGCTGCGTCGTGGTCTGACGCTACCGCTGGCAGCTCGCGACAATCTTCAGCAGATCGGCGCTTTCGAGATGGATCGCCAGACGCCGTTCCGCACCGAGCAGGTGCGCTACGACGTGCGCGAGCTGCGTTCGCCCGCGCCGCCGGGACGCTTCGCCGCCGAACTGGTGGTGGTGCCGCGGCAGACGCTGGATCCCTTGCTCGCGCGACTCGCCGCCTCGGGTCTGCAGGTGGACGCCGTCGACGTGGCGTCGGGCGAGGATCGCCTGGGCGTCAACCTGTTGCCAGCGGAACTGGCGCCGCGCCGCAAGCATCCGCGTCAGCGCCTCAACCTCGCGTTAGCTGCGGCCGCGCTGCTGCTTTTGTTGCTGTCTTTGTTGCAGTTCCTGCACAACCGCGAAGCGGCGCTGGACCAGATGCGCACCGACGTGGAAGCCATGCGCAGCGACGCGCAGCAGGTCTCTACGCTGC
>NZ_DATCRY010000309.1:0-4684 GCF_036568765.1 Dyella sp.
TGCCATGGCGATCGGTCGTGCCGATCGGGTTGTTCTCCAGTTTTACCGGCATGTTGGCAACACCGCCGGTGGATACCACGGCGAAGCCATTGTTGATATAGCGCGCCGCAAAGACTCCTCCGCCCATCAACACCAAAGCACCCGCGGCACTCATATAACCGTAACGCGTATCGCCGATGCTATTGATGCCGACAGCAACTTGGCCATAGCGCCCCAGGTAGTCCAGCTCACCCTGCGCTCCGCGCTGATCGTCACCCTCGCGAAGATCGGCGCGCCAGCTGAAGCCGCCCTGGCTTGGCGGTGATTGACTGGCGTTGAGCACGAAGCCGGTACGGTTGCCATCGCGCTGCACAGTACCGCTTGTTGTGATGTTGCGATCCAACGCGAGGGTAGCAATCAGGAAGATGCTCCGATCGGATGCCTTGTCGAGGTTTTGATTGATATTGAGATTCAGCGATAACGCTTGCCCAATGGAGCGATACCAGTAGGCGCTGCCATAACGGGTGGCGTTCTGCTGCGGGTAGCGCAGGTGAAGATAGCTCACGCCAAAATTGCCCCAATGCGCTGTGCTGTAACCGGCGATCGCCTGTGCGCCGATATTGGGCGGCGGCGGTCCATAAAGCGTGGCTACATCGCTGTAGCTGCCGCGCGTGCGAGTACCGCTTACACTGAAGTTGAAGCGATTGTCGCGCCAGCTATAGCCAAGCGAATACAGCGTACCGCGACGACCTGTATGTTCGCTCCGGGCCAGTGAGGCAGAAAGGACGCCGCTGGAGGCGCCAAGCAGCCATGCGCCGCCACCGCCGGCGTTGGTTAGTCCTGGTGTGGCTTCGGCATGGCCTTCGACTGTGATTCGATCGCTGGCGCCATAGCGCCATGTGCCGCTGCCGACAGGATCATGGCCGTAGCTAAAGGACCTCAAGCCGTAATCTTCGCGCACGGCTCCCAGTTCGGCTGACCAGGCCGACAAGCCTTGCTTGAGCAACTGATGTTCATCGTAAAGGGAAAAATTGAGCGTGGTGGTGCGGCCTAGCGCATCGGTCAATACAACCTGAGCGTTGCCGGCACCGTCGATATTGGGAACCGTGTTGAGCTGAAACGGACCGGCTGGCACTTTGCCGTTGTACTGCTCCACGCCATTGACGTAAAGCTGCACATTCGAGGGCAGGGTGGCCGAGCCAAGAAAAGCCGGAAGCGGTGCGGTAATCAAATAAGGCTGCAAGGCAAAGTCGGTACCCACCTGTATGCCTGCAATCCGTGTAGACCGGGACCAGGACAGTGCATCGGTCAGGGTGTCGCCTAGACGTAGCGTTAGCAGGCTATCGGGAAAAGACGTGCTCCAACTACTGTCCAGCCGTACCGAGTGGCTCTTCCATTCGTCGCTATTACGAACGAATTGAGCCAGTGTTGTGGTGCTGAAAACGCCGCGGTCATTGAACGCGCGTAATTCGGCGAATGTGCTCAGGGTACGGGTGTCGCCTTGCCCCGCCGTGCCATAGATATCGTAGTTCAACAGGACGCCGGGTGAGGCGGTGGCCTTTGGCCGGTTATTGCCGGGTGCATTGAGCACTGTCGTGTCCAATTGCAGCATGCGCAGCGGTGCATCGATCGCCGCAGTCTGGTGACGGGTGTCGTAGTTAAGCTGGACATCCTGCAGGCTGTTCAGTCGAACTGGATCGGGCGTGCCGGCAGGAGGCGCGAAGCCAAGCTCTCGTAGTGTAGAAGTACTGGCCCAAAGGTAGCCATTGAGATCGACGAAATGTGCCAGTCCGCGAGGTGAGCCATTGAGACTCACCTCAAGATAGACGTCCATGCCGTTCAGGCCCCTCGTGCTATCGCTGTTGTCGACGATCGGGGCGGGGTTTGATGTCATCTCGTTCGCTTCGGTCGCGTCGGCGGCATAGTTACCGGATGCAAGCAGGCCCTGCAGCAGGACAACTTCAGCGAGGGTGATCGGACAGCGACAGGTTTTGCAACGCCTTCTCGCCATTGATCATCGCCTCAAGGGTGCCGCCGGCGGGAAACGCGGAGGCGGGTGGCTTCAGCATCCACTGCATAGTGGCGCCCGGTAAAACGTAACCAAGCAAACCAGGGTTGATTTCCGTGCGATGACCGTCGGTGCCGATGTAGCTAAGCGAAGCCAATTGAGCGTGGCTCCCGCCGCGATTACTGACTTGCAATACGATATCTTCGCCGCGGCGATGCAGATCCCATTGCAATTGCGGGCCAACCTTGGTTCCGAGCGGTTCGATAAAGATTGGCAAGGAATAATGCAGCACAAACTGTAATCCCCGTTTGCCTTCCGCGCCGACCGGCAACTCGTCGATCGCCAACCTGTAGGCATCCTCCGCTGCGTTGGCGCCGCTCGGCGGCGCTCCCGTCCTGATGACGCGTATTAACTGGCGATCGCCCGGAGCGAGTTGTACCATCGGTGGGCTGATCACCAGGCCGCGGGATGCGACGAGCCGATCTTGCTGATCGTTCTGCGTCCAGTGATACACGCGTACCTGTGCATGCACTACATTGTCGCCAGTATTGCTAAGCCACAAGCCCTCGGCGTTTTGCGAGGACTTCAGCGTGACAGTCGTTGGTGCGACTTGTAAGCCGCTTGCACCCGCATCTCCGGCCATCCACAGGCCGGCGAGCAGTGCGGAGCATTCCGTATACCGCCGCCACGTGTGCTTCATGGACAAAAGCTCAGAAGTTCACGTTGACGGTGACGGTGTCCGCATAGCTGTCGGGCGTAAAGTTGGCGCTGGGTGCGGTGGCATATACGGTAAGCGATTGTGCGGTACCTGTGCCCGTACCGGCTACGCCGTTGCCCACCGTGGTTGAGGTGGCTGTATTGCCCCACACCGTGCCAGAGGGGCCGGGTGTCGAAGTCAGTTGATATGGCACCTTGTCGGTATTGCCGGGCAGGGCATCGGCAGTGCTCATCGCACCGCTACCGGTCGTCGTGCCGCCGTTGGCAGCCGAAGGAGCCAGGCCGACGAAATACGGAGTGGCTTTGGAGCAAGTCACGCTGATGGTATTGCTGCCAGTCGTATCGACTGCCGTGGAATCGACCGTGCCCAGATTGATATTGGAGCTGGCGCCCGCGGTAACAGAGCAGGCTTTCTGTATCGTCATGAGAACTTGGAACGTGGCAGTGGCAGGACTCGCAGCATGAGTCGAAAGGCTGAAGCCGCTAATGACGAAAAGGATGCTGGCCGATAGAGCCTTCTTGAGCGACATGGTGAATCTCCCCTGTAAAACAATTTGAGCGGAAACTTCAAATACAGCTCGGGCGTCGTTGCATTATTCAAAAAGGAAATGCGGCATTGCCGGAAAAGAAGCGCATGAAAGGGTGGTCTTGCTGCGAAGAATTCACAGCGTCGGCTCGCAAAGGGCTGATGGATACTTTAATTGCGTGAATTGCAAGTGATTCAGACATTAATCTTTTGTGAGCCACCTCCAATGAGTGCCACTTCAAATGTCCATGCAATTGGGATCTGCTTTAGTCGGAGGTTACCCCACAAAATGCAATGTGGATAGTGGGCTTATTATGTGGCGGGTGATTTTCAAAAATCACGGATATTGTCTGATTAATTAGGATTTAAATTGTCATTCATATGATTTGGGCGTTCGCTTTTTTGATTGGCGGATATCTATAGTGCTGCATGCAGCCAAGAAGCCCCTATCGCTGCGACGAAAGCCGGGGCGACGGGTGAGATACAAGTTGCCAGGTCTGAGCGGGCTAGAACTCCTCCCGGCACATCCTTGGACGAGGATCGAGCGGTCAGAAAGTAATGCGCACCCCGAGTGAGCCTGATGCACTACCTAAACCGTAACTGCCCAGGCGGCGGCTACCGACTACCTCGCCGTACACAGATACGCGCTTGCTTAGTTGGCCGTCGATACCAAAGGCTGCTTTTACCGAGCGACCGATCGATGCCGTGTCGAAACGCGTGCCTTCGATTGTCACGCTCGGTGCGCCACCCCAGACGTGGCTTACCGCCAAACGCGCGTAAGGCATCGCGGCACCCCCATTGACCGGATATCCAACGCGCACGCCACTTTCCAGTAGCGTGGAGATATTACGGCGTATCGACACCTGCATGCCATCGGCGTCCTTGGCCACATGAGTGGAAAGCTTGTCGCGTTGCACTCGCAAAGATTGCTCCACCACCAGACCATTAGACAGCGTATGCCGGCGCCCCGCTTCCATCGATACTCCGAATGCGTTGGCACCAAGTTTGCCGGCGCAGTCGCGACCGGGAGAGCGGACACGTCCGCGATAAGTGCCGAAGGATGTCATCGCGTCGATATACCACCCGGCAGTGTGCTGCTAGGTGGCGATCAGCGCCCAATCGCGCGCCCGTACATCGGTCTGGCTGTTTTCGGCCTCAGTTACCGTGGTCGGGGTGTATTGCATGGCACCAAAGGTAGCGGCGGCGCCCAGGCGCAGGTCCTGCGTGTCGCTCGTTACATGCAACCAGTTGCCACCTACCTGGGTACCCCGAGTGTGGTAGCGCATATTGTAACCGTAGTGGCTGAAATCCAGGTCGCTGCGATAGCTGCCGGCGTTCGCCAACTGGCGCACGTAAAACTCGCTGGTATCGGTATCGGCTTCGCCAGGACGGACAGCGCCCAGACGTTCGCGCATGCCATCCATGACCGAGGTCCGGTAAGCATGCAGTGCGGC
>NZ_DATCRY010000310.1:0-6255 GCF_036568765.1 Dyella sp.
GCGCTGGGTTATCTGAATCAACCCCTGACCCTGTTTCATTGGATGGCGTTGATGCTGGTGCTCGGCGTCGGCGCGAACTATGCCGTGTTCATGCGCGAAGGCGAGCCTTATACGCGCCATCTGCCCGGCGCCACGTTCGCCAGCGTGCTGCTGTCGGCCATCACTGCCCTGCTTTCGTTCGGCCTGCTGGCATTGAGTTCGATGCCGGCGCTGCGTCATTTCGGCCTGACCTTGTTGCTCGGCATCGGCTTTACCGCCCTGCTGGTACCAATGAGTCTGGGGCTGCGCGGCGAGAGAACTAGGCAATAATGAGTATTCATGGGGAATCAATGTCGATGAAACGCGTCGTCATCACCGGCATCGGCGGCATCACGCCATTGGGAGCCGACTGGTCGGAGATCGAGTCGCGCCTGCGCCAACGGCGCAATGCGGTTCGCCGCATGCCGGAATGGGATTACTTCGATAGTTTGAACGGGCGTCTGGGCTGCCCCGCCGACATCGCTTTGCCGGAATGGCCGCGTCGCCACGCCCGCTCAATGGGGCGCGTGGCGCAGTTGGCCGTGGCGGCAAGCGAACGCGCGTTGCGCGATGCCGGCCTGTATGGCGATCCCGTCATTGCCGACGGTCGCATGGGCGTGGCCTATGGCTCTTCCGGCGGCAGCGTGGAACCGGTACGTGTGGTCGGCCGCATGCTCGAAACCGGTTCCATGCAAGGCGTGACCGCCACCAGCTATATCCAGATGATGGCGCACACTACGGCGGTCAATATCGGCGTGTTCTTCGGCCTCAAGGGCCGCATCATTCCCACCTCCAGCGCATGTACCTCGGGCAGCCAGGCGATCGGCTACGGTTTCGAGGCGATACGCTACGGCAAGCAGCGGTTGATGCTGTGCGGTGGCGCGGAGGAGCTCTCCGGCCCAGGCGCGGCAGTGTTCGATACCTTGTTCGCCACCAGCACGCGCAACGACGCACCGGAACTGACCCCGCGCCCGTTCGATCGCGCGCGCGACGGCCTGGTCGTCGGCGAAGGCGCGACCACGCTGGTGTTGGAAGAATATGAACACGCCAAGGCGCGCGGCGCGCGTATCTACGCGGAGATGGTCGGCTTCGGCTGCAATTCCGATGGCAACCACATCACGCAGCCGACCAGCGAGACCATGGCCCTGGCGATGCGACTGGCGCTGGAGGACGCACAGCTTGCACCCGAAGCGATCGGCTATGTCAGCGCGCACGGCACCGCGACCGATCGCGGCGACGTAGCCGAAACCCACGCGACGGCCGAGGTGCTTGGCACGCGCATGCCGATCAGCTCGATGAAAAGCTATGTCGGCCACACTCTCGGTGCCTGCGGCGCACTGGAAAGCTGGTGGGCCATCGAGATGATGCGCGGCGGCTGGTTCGCGCCGACCATCAACCTTACCGAGGTCGACCCGGCCTGCGCCGAGCTGGATTACGTTGTCGGCGAGGGCCGTCGCATCGATACGCCCTACGTGATGAACAACAACTTCGCGTTCGGCGGCATCAATACGTCGCTGATCTTCAAGGCACACCCCTGATGCAGCCCACCACGCGCCACGAGCCATCGTATCCGCGCCGGCAAGCCCTCGGTTTGCCACGAGTGGTCGTGACCGGCATGGGCGCGGTGTCCTGCCTTGGCATGGGCAGCGCGACGTTGCTGGACGGATTGCGCGAGAGCCGCAGCGGCATCCGTCATATGCAGGCTTTTGCCGATCTCGGCATGCGTAGCCAGGTTGGCGGGCCCGTCGATCCGCAATGGCTGCTCGAGCTTCCGCGCAAGCTGCGCCGCTTCCTCGCCACGCCTGCGTTGTACGCATGGTATGCGCTGCATGAAGCGCTCGAGCAATCCGGCCTGCTACCGGATCGACTCGGCCATGCCGACTGCGGACTGGTCATGGGTGGCGGTGCCGCACTGAGCGAGCACCAGTTCGCACTCGAGCATTTTCGCGCACGCGGCATCGATCGTATTTCGCCGTTCACGGTACCGCGCGGCATGAGCAGCAACCTGTCGGCGAGCTTGGCGCATATCTTCGGCATCGGTGGCTGCAGCTATACCGTCAGTTCGGCCTGCACGAGCGCGGCGCACGCGATTGGCCACGCCATGGAACTGATCCAGCTGGGCAAGCAGAACGTCGTGCTTTGCGGCGGCAGCGACGAACTGCACGACACCACGGCGCTCTGGTTCGACGCCATGGATGCGCTATCCAGCGACAACAACGCCCAACCGCAACGCGCCTCCCGCCCTTACGGCCACGCGCGCGACGGCTTTGTGCTCGCCGCCGGTGCCGGCGTGCTGGTGCTCGAATCGCTCGACCATGCACAGCAGCGTGGCGCTCCCATCCTGGCCGAACTGACCGGTTACGGTACGGGCACCGATGCGGCCAGCATGGTCGGCCCCGGTGCCGAGGGCATCGCGCATGCGCTGCGCCAGGCGCTGGAGCATGCCGGCGAGCTGCCCGACTACATCAATACGCACGCCTGCTCCACGCCCCAGGGCGACCTGGCCGAATGGCAGGCGATTGCGACCGTGTTCGCCGAACGCGGTGCAAGCGTACCGCCGCTTTCCTCGATCAAGGGATTGACCGGCCATGCGCCAGGCGCTGCCGGCGCGCTCGATGCGATTGCCTGCCTGTTGATGCTCGAACATGAGTTCCTGGCCTCCGGCCCTGCGCTGGACGAGCCCGACGAAGCGTTCGCACAGGCACCGCTGATCGGTACACCGCGCCGCCAGCGCATCGACAGCGTGCTATCCAACAATTTCGGCTTCGGCGGCAGCAGCGCCGCGCTGATGTTTCGGCGCTATGCAGGGGCCGCGGCATGATCGATCTGCGCATCGAACAATGGCATGCCTGGGCCCCGGGGTTGGAAATACCCGAGGCCTGGCGCGACTGGGCACAACAGCCCTATCGCCCGGCTACCGATGGCGATGCACAACCCGATTGCGCTTTCCTGCCGGCCATGCAACGCCGACGTCTGAGCCGGCTGGCGCGCATGACATTGCATGTAGCATGGCCGCTGTGCGCCGATGGCGAGCAGTTGCCGTTCGTGTTCGGCTCGCGTCATGGCGAAACGACACGCACCTTCGCCCTGCTCGGCGACGTGGCCGCTGGCCAGCCGCTCTCGCCTACGCAATTCGGCCTGTCCGTGCATAACGCAATTGCCGGCCAATGGTCGATTCTGCGCGGACAGCGCGGCGAATCGACGGCGATCGCCGGCGAAGCCGATACCTTCGAGCACGCCATGCTGGAAGCAGCCGGGTTACTCACCGATGCCACGCCCACGGCGCTGGTGGTGGTGGCCGAGGAACGGCCGCCCGCGGCTTATGACACATGGATCGACGATGTACCGTTCTCGTATGCTGTAGCCCTGCGCGTGGGACGGGCCATTCCGGGGGATCGCGCACCGGGGAGAACCGATTGGCGCTTGCAACTGACGGCCGGTGACGGCAGTCGCGTCGCGGGCGATTGGCCAAACGCACTGGATTTCCTGCGCTCGCTGCTGGGACCGCATACACCGTTGGACCACCCATGGAAGAAACGTCGATGGATCTGGCAACCGCTACCGTAACGTCCCGCCGAGGGGACGCCTTCGCGTGGCGCTTCGTCGCCACCGGCCTGAGTTTTCTTTTTTTCGGCCTCGGCGGCCTGGCACTGCGCCTGCTGGTGCTGCCGGTGCTCGGCCTGCTGCCCGGCGATGCGCTCGCGCGCCGTCGTCGCGCACGCAAGGCCATCAGCCATGCCTTTCATCTGCACGTGCAGTTCATGGCTCGCACCGGCGTGCTCGACTTCCGCTTCGACGGTGCCGAGCGACTCGGCCGCCCGGGTCAATTGATCGTCGCCAATCACCCATCGCTGATCGACGTGGTGTTCCTGATCGCGCATACCCAAGACGCCAATTGCATCGTCAAGCAAGGCCTTTGGCACAACCCGTGTACGCGCGGACCGGTCACTACCGCGCAATACATCAGCAACAACGGCAGCCCGGACATGCTCGATCAGGCAGCCGCCGTGCTGCGCGAAGGCCAGACGCTGATCGTCTTTCCCGAGGGCACGCGCACTACGCCCGGATGCGCTCCGGTCTTTCATCGTGGTGCCGCGGCAATCGCCGTGCGCGGCGCGCACGTGGTCACACCGGTTTTCATCACAGTGGAACCGACCACCCTGACCAAGGCCGAACCCTGGTACCGGATCCCCGACCGCCGTGTGCAGGTGCGCCTGCGGGTGGGTGAGGACATTGCCGTGGCGCCCTTCGTCGAGGGCCAGCCCGCGCCGATCGCCTCACGCAGGCTCAACGAACATCTGCACGCCATTTATCTCAAGGAGCTCGCTTCATCGTGAACGCATTGCAACAGGAAATTGCCGAACTGATCGTCGACACGCTGAACCTGGAAGACGTCGATGCTGCGAATATTCCGGTGGATCAGCCCCTGTTCGGCCAGGGCTTGGGGCTGGACTCGGTCGACGCACTCGAACTGGCGCTGGCGCTGCAGAAGCGCTACGACATTCGCATCGCCTCCGATTCGAAAGATGCACGGCAACACTTCGCCACCATCGCCAGCCTGGCCGACTTCGTGACGGCGCAAAGGAACGCATGCGCCGGCTGACGTCACTCCTGTTGCCGGCGATCGGATTGCTGTATCCGTTCGTGGTCTATTTCGGGATGGACAAGGTCTCGCCGCCGGTGTTCGCCCTGGTGTTGGGTTCGATCTGGCTGATCCGCGCACCGGCCCTGCTGCGCGAACCGGGCGGTCGTTGGATGGTGGGCGCCGCGCTGACCTATTGCGCGTTGCTGGCCGTGAGCGGCGAATCGTTCATGCTGCGCTGGTATCCCACCCTGATCAGTCTGTTGCTGCTGTGCGCATTTGGGCTGAGCCTGATCTACGGGCCGCCGCTGGTCGAGCGCATCGCGCGCGTACGCGAGCCCGATCTGCCGGACGCGGCGATTCCCTATACACGCAAGGTCACCTGGGTCTGGGTCGGCTTTTTCATCTTCAACGGCGTCGTCTCCGCCGTGCTGACGCTATGGGCACCGCTGGCCTGGTGGACGCTTTATAACGGCCTGCTGGTGTACTTCATCATGGGCGTGCTGTTCGGCGGCGAGTGGTTGTTGCGCCGGCGCCTGCGAGGTACGGCATGACCGCGACCGCATCCTTGCCGCTGAACGAGCTGGACGACCATGCCTGGCTGGATCGGGTGCATCGGCATGCCGATGGTTTGGTGCTGGTACTCAGCGACGAAGGTCTCGATGCATTGCGTCGCTGCGGAAAGATGACGCTGTTGCAAGCACTGCAGGTGCATTCGCCCGCTTTGACAGTCCGCCTGCTCGACCGTTTCGAAGCGGCGCGCGGTTTCGATATCGGCACGTTATTGCATAGCCCATTGCCGCGAGCGCCTCTGCCCATCATTCGGCATATCGATGGCGATACCCATACGATCACGTTGCATGTGCCCGTCGACCTGGCTCACTTTCCCGGCCACTTCGCAGCGGCGCCAGTCGTCCCAGGCATCGTGCAGGTGGCATGGGCGCTGGAGCTGGCTGCGGTTCGGCTGGGCACCTGCGCACAGTGCCGCACCATGGAAGCGCTGAAATTCCAGCAGCTACTCCGCCCTGGCGCCGATGCCGAATTGACGCTTCGGGCCGATCGCGCGCGCGGCAAATTGCATTTCGCCTATCGGCACGGCGACGCGAATTTCTCCTCCGGACGACTGGTATGGAGCACCGGGCCGTGAACCAGGCGCGCACTACGGACAGCCATTGGGCTACGCACAAGGAGCGCGGCAGCTTTTTCTGGATGAAGCTGACCGCACGCGCCGTGCGCATACTCGGCCGCGGCCCGCTTACACCAGTGCTTTATCTGATCGTGCTGTATTTCTTCGCATCCGGACGCAAGGCGCGGCGCAATGTGCGCGAGTACCAGACCTACCTCGCCGAATGGAGCCAGCGCCCCGAATTGCGCCCCACCTTGCGCAGCGTGTTCGGTCAGTTCATGGCCTATGCGGTCAATCTGCTGGATCGACTCGATGTGTGGCGCGGCAAACTATCGTTGCGGCAGGTGCAACTGATCGATCCGCATGGCGTACGCAATCGCCTGTTGCGCAGCCGCGATGGCGGGCGCGGCCAGATCCTGGTGGTCACCCATCTGGGCAATCTCGATGTCTGTCGTGCGATGGCCGAGCTGGGCGAACAGGTGCCGTTGAACGTGCTGGTGCATAACCATCACGTGGCGCACTTCAACAA
>NZ_DATCRY010000311.1:0-8767 GCF_036568765.1 Dyella sp.
CGCTACACCTGACCGGCGCCGCGGCGTTAGAATGATCCCACGCGCTACGGCAGCGCACTTGGAGGGAGAGCCACGAGCATGCGCCAAGTGAAACATCTGCTGGAAAACAAGGGCAGCCAGGTTTATGCCATCGCACCGGATGCACCGGTGCTTGACGCGATCAAACACATGGCAGAGGAACGTGTCGGGGCTCTGCTGGTCATGCGTGGCGACGTATTGATCGGGATCGTTTCCGAACGCGATTATGCGCGCAAGGTGATCCTGCAAGGCCGCTCCTCGGCACAGACGGCAGTTTCGGAAATCATGAGCAGCCCGGTGCTGACGGTCTCTCCCGATACGGACGTGTTCGACTGCATGCGCCTGTGTACCGACAGCCGCATCCGCCACCTGCCGGTTGTACATCATGAGACGGTGGTCGGTGTGATCTCCATCGGCGACCTGGTCAAGGAAGTGATCGGCGAACAAGCCGAACAGATCGAGCAGCTGCAACGCTATATCGCCAGCTGACCGAAACCATCGCCAGGCATCCAGGGCGTCTAGGCGGCGCGCCGCTCGGCCGCCTCGGGTGCCACTTCGGGTGTGCGCCCGACCAGCCGCGATATCCAGGTTGCGAGCGCCGACACACCGACGCCGATGGAGGCCATCGTGGCGACACCCACGCCGAGGGAGCCCAGCAAGCTCACTCCACTGGTCACCACGAAATCGCCCAGGCGCCATACGGCAGTTTCGATGAAGTTCTTGCCCTTGTAACGGGTCTCGCGCGGCACACGGGTATACAGCGCGTCGGAGGCGGGTTTGGTCATGCCGTAGGTAAAGCCGCGCGAGCCGATCATCAGTATCGCCAACAACGGCATCCCGAAGGTCAATTCCGGCACCCCCACCGGACCCCAGAGAGCTACCGCCGTCAGCAGCAGCAGATTGACTATAGCTGTCACGATAAGGGCCGACACGGCGCCACGCCGCATCATCAGCCACCGGGTCACCGTCAACTGTAGCAAGGCGCCCAGCAGGTTCGCGTAAAGATCCAGGTCGTTGTAGAAGGCCGTGCGCGCGATCCTGTCCGTCAGGTGCTGCTTGCTGTAATCGGCCAACAGGGCATAAGCCAGTGTGCCTACGCCGTCACCCAACAGCATGAGCAGCGCCATATAGCGCAGGAAGGGCCGCGTCGCCAGTTCCTTGATGCCGGCCCACAGCGAGCCGCCGATCGGCTCGCCCTGGCGGCTATCGGCACGATCCTGCTCGGCCGAGAGGAACAGCAGCACCCCCAGGGACAGTGCAAGCGTGACGGCCGAAACGATCAGCAAAGGAGCCACGCCAATGCGTTGCACCAGCAGTTTGGTAACCAACGGTCCGAAGATCGCGCCGGCCATCCCGCCCAGGGCAATCAGCGGAAATACGCTGCGCGCGCGAACGCCGGTGAAGATGTCGGCCATGAAGCTCCAGAACAGCGACACCACGAACAGATTGAAGATACTTACCCAGACATAGAACACCACGCCGAGCGTGCGCGCACCGATCTGGTCCTGAACCATGAACGGCGGCACGAAAGCGAGCAGGCAGAGGATGAAGAAGCAATAACTCCAGGCGAGCAACTGCTTGCGCCGGAACCTGGCTACCAGAGCGCCGAACAGCGGCGTCATGGCCAGCATCACTACGAAGACAGCCAAGTAGAACAGCGGCAAGGATTGCGAGCCCACCGCGCCGCTCAGCTGATCGCGCACGGGGCGGATGATGTAATAGGCGGTCATTACAAAAAAGAACGCCAGCGCGGACAACGTCGGGGCGGCATGCGAGGACGCGGCAGAGGGGCGAGCGTTCAACGGTGTGGAGTCCGACGTAGGGCCGCGGCAAGCCTATCATGCAAACCTGGGCTGTTGCTTCGCAACAACACGCGACCCTGTCGCCTCCTGCCGCAAGGGGACGAACCCTGGCGGCATGCGGTTGTCCAAGCAACGACGCAGAGGATGCTCTGACGGCGGCCGGAGCGGCCATCGATACCGCAATGTCCTGCTCGTTGTGACTCGACCGGAAGTGCACGACAATCGAGGCATAACAAGCTTTCTCCACTCCATTTTCCGCCAGGGCGTTCCCCGCCGCCGAGACCTCGTTGAGCAGCATGTCGTTCCGCAATCTTTTTCTGTTGATCGTTGGCGCAACCGGCCTCGCCGGTGCCCCAGCCTGGGCTCAGGTGACCGGCAGCGCCGAAAGCACCGCAACGCACCCCGTAACACCCAAGCACGAAGAGCTCCCGCCCGAGCGGGTGAAGGAGACTCTGGTTGCCTATAAATCCTGGCTGGACGACCTGGAAAAACGCAACGCCGTCGCCGGAATGGCCACGGCAGTGGTCGTGGACGACAAGGTCGTTTTCGAACACACCCTGGGCTACGCCGATGCGGCTACCGGCGAGCCGGTCACACCCGACACGGTGTTCCGGCTCGCCTCTCTGTCGAAGGCCTTCGCTACGGCCGTCACCGGCGTGCTGGTCGACGATGGCAAGCTTGGCTGGGATACCAAGCTGACCGACGTGTTGCCGTTCTTCAAGCTGAAGGACGCCCAGGCATCCAATCTGGCGACAGTGCGCGACATTCTCGGCCAGCGCCTGGGTCTGCCACGCAACACCTACGACAACATGCTCGAGGGCAATATTTCCTACGAGGAGCTGGTGCGCAAGCTCGACGAAGTCGACATGGCTTGTGGTGTGGGCCAGTGCTACGGCTACCAGAACGTTGCCTTCAGCCTGATCGGCGATGTGTTGTACGCGCAGACCGGGGAATTTTTTTATCGGCTGGTGGATAAGAACATCTTCTTCCCGCTCGGCATGAAGACGGCCAGTTACGGCCGCGACGCGCTCGAATCCAGCAAAAGTTGGGCACGCCCGCATCGGGCGGCCGGTCGCGGCAGTTGGGTGCCGTTCGAGCCAAAGGAGACTTACTATCGCGTCGCGCCAGCAGCCGGCGTCAATGCCAGTCTGCACGACATGGAGCAATGGCTGATTGCGCAGATGGGCGGGCGCCCCGATGTTCTGCCGCCATCGCTTCTGGATACGCTACACGACCCTGGTGTGCCGACGCCGATCGAGATGCATTCCACGCCATGGCGGCGCGCGCGCATCACCGACGCCCACTATGCTTTGGGCTGGCGCGTGTTCCGGTATGGGGGCGAGACGCTGATCTTCCATGCCGGAGCCGTCGAGGGCTACCGCACGATGATTGGCTTCTTTCCGAAATATCACGCCGGCATTGTGTCCATGTGGAACTCCGCCGGCCCGGTACCTTCTGGCCTGATGCCCATGGTCTTCGACAGCATGCTTGGCCTGCCGCATGTGGACTGGGCCGATCTGGAAGGCGCCGAGCCGGAAGATATCGCGCCGGCCAAGGCGGCTCGAAACGGCAAGAAGGCGAAGGCAACGGGGAAGAAGGCAAAGAGGAAGAAGTGATGGGGTGAGGTTGCGCGCCATGGCGCGCTGTGACGCCGCTCGCTTCGCTCGGTGTCAGGGGGGAGGAGAAAAAGCAAAAAGCCCGCAGGCCACAGGTCCGCGGGCTTTTGCTTTTCTTGCTCTTCCTCGTAACTCTTTACAGGCCGCGTAGCGGCCCCCTTTCATAGCGCGCCATCGGGCGCGCGACCTCACTCAGTTCAACTTAAACTCGATCCGCTGCTGCCGTTCCGTCGCTACCGGCGTACCGCCCTGGGTAGCCGGCTCGTACTTCCAACGCGTGACGGCATCCATAGCGGCGCGATCGAACACATGCCGTGGCTGGGAGTCGACCACCTTGACGTTGCCGACGTTGCCCTCGGCGGAAATGGTGAAACTCACCTCCACCCAGCCCTCCTGCGCCGAGCGCATGGCAGCGGTCGGATAGCGCGGCTGGCCCCCTTTGATCAGCACCGGACCATGCGTGCCGGAGCCGCCGCCTTCGCCCGCCGCGGCCGGCTGCGGCACCGCAGCGGCGGCTGTCGACTGCTGTTGCTGTCGAGCAGCCTCGGCCGCTGCGCGCGCTTGCGCCTGGCGCTGCTGTTCGGCCAGGGCTGCCTTCTGCTGCTCAGCGGCCAGGCGATCGGCTTCGACCTTATCGTTAGCGGCCTTCTGCGCGGCCAACTGAGCCTGCCGCTCCTTATCCGACGCCGCCTGCTGCTCGCGATCCTGCAGCTTGCGCTGCGCATCGAGCTTGGAGCGCAGGATAGTCAAGGTGTAGTTAGCCGGATCGGCCTTGGTCAGCAGATCGATCTGACGCTGGGCTTCGTTGAAGTCGCGCTGGTTGATCGCCTGCTCGGCCGAGTTCGCGCCGAACGGGAAGGTTTCGCGCAACGCATCGACCGCCACCTGGTTTCCCGGCTGCTTCTCCAGCACCTTCAGGTAGAACTCGAACGCGTTGTTGCCCGCCGGCGTAAGCATGCGCTGCTCGTTCATCGCCTTGCGAGCTTCGGAAAGCAGCTGGTTGAGGCTCATCGCACCCACGTTGACCGGTGGCGGCGCAGCCGTGGGGTTGGCGGTCACCGGCGTAGACGGGTGACCGCCGGATTCGGACAGCAGCAGGTCTTCATGCGGCTTGATGATCAGGAACCATGCGCCGGCAGCGAACAAGGCGATAACGGCGACGATGGCAATAGCGACAGGGCGTATAGCCCCACGCGCGTAGCGACGCGCTTGATGACTGTTTCGGGTATCCATGATCTCACTCTGAGTCGTGCCAGATACCCGCGCTGTTTCCCCCTGTGAAACTCTAGGAGCGGAGACCTCCCCAGGCCGCCGCGGCGCGGATGTGAGCGAAAGGTAACCGTAATGGAGCGGGTCCGCAAATCGCCGGAAACATCACAGTCCAGAACAATCAAACCGAGCTAGGGGGATCTTGCGGTCCGCCTGGAAATTACGACCCCTAAAACGAAGCGTCCCAGCCAGGGCCGGGACGAATCGCTTTCGAAATACTCCCTGCGCTGGGCAACCGCAGGGAGAGAAATCGAGTCTTATATAGTTGCTTTAATTACTTGGCCTTGGAGGCCTTCGGGGCCTTGGCGGCGCGGGTGGCCTTGACCACCTTCGCAGCAGCAGCCTTCTTCACGGTACGCTTGGCAGCCTTCTTGGCAACCTTCTTCGTCGCGACCTTCTTCACCGAAGCCTTCTTGGCGGCGGCAGGACGCTTGGCGGCGGCCTTCTTCGCGGTCTTGCGGACAGTCTTCTTGGCGGCCTTCTTGGCAGCCGGCTTACGGGCGACCGGGCGCTTGGCAGTCGACTTCTTAGCGGCGGTCTTCTTGGTGGCTTTCTTAGCGGCTTTCTTGGTGGCTTTCTTGGCAGTGGCCATAGTTCGTCTCAGCTCCTCATCAGTTGGCAGTGGTTGCCCAGTAAAAGCATGCAGGAACGCCTCAACCAGCAGATCGCTGTTAGTGGCGTGCCTTAAATTGTTCACTTGGCGACGGGTACGCTCATCGGACAACAACCTCAGCACGTGCAGCGGAATCGAGACCGTGATCTTGCGTACTGCACCGGCCTTTTCCCCGTGCTCGACATAAGGCTTGATGAATTTCGATGGCGTCATGGCACCTCTTCCCCGTGATCCGAAGCGAAAGCTATTCCTGAAAAATTCTACTGTCAATTGATTTTAGCTGTGAAATCAGTGCGTTTCACCTCCCCCTCGACACCCCCGAAAGCGGCTCGACGCAAGGTCTCCGGACACTTGGCGGCATCTTTTTTTGGACATCCATACTGATGGAACGCCATCTGCGGCACTTGCCGAAAAATGCAAAAAATCCCTATAAATTAGCTGTTTTGTTCAGGTCATCGATTGATTTTCCTTGCACATCAAACAGATCAATGCAGCCATAAAATCGGTGCCGATCAGCACACCGAATCGCCCCGTCTGGATGAACGAAAGTCGACCGAAACGACCCAAAAAAAAAATTTTGTGTCACCCCTCCGAGGGGGCCGAATACACACCCTCGACCGGTCGCATCGCTTACGTCGCGAACCGACGACCGATGTGAGCGACCCTTCGGCGAACAAAAAAAACGGCCGCCTCGTCGGCGGCCGTGATGCGAACGGACTCGCGAGTGCGAAGGATCAGTGATCGTCTTCTTCCATCACCTCGGCGTAGTCGTCCGCGCTGAGCAGCTTGTCCAGTTCCTCGCGATCGCTGATGCGAACGGCAAAGATCCAACCCTTGCCAAAGGCATCTTCATTGATGGTTTCCGGGCTGTCGTTGAGCTCTTCGTTGACTTCCACCACCTCGCCGGAGACCGGCGAATAAATGTCCGAGGCTGCCTTGACCGACTCGACCACAGCAGCGCCTTCGCCCGCCTTTACCTGACTGCCGAGCTCCGGCAGTTCGACGTAAACCAGATCGCCGAGCTGGCTCTGCGCATGGTCGGAGATACCCACGCGCACCAAGCCGTCGTCTTCGACTCGGGCCCATTCGTGGGACTTGAGAAATTTCAGATCGCCGGGGATCTCGCTCATGATGGGCTCCTTAGGTTTAGCGCTCGAAGGGTTCGGATGGGGTTCGGTGACGGCCGATTGTACCGACAGCCACCGCATGACGACACCGTTTAAATGCCAGGTTGCGGCTTGCCGTCGCGGACAAAGGGATACTTGACGATCCGCACCGGGACTTCGCGCCCGCGGATGTCCACCCGCACATCGTCGGGCGAGCCTGCGGGAATGCGCGCGAAAGCGACGGCCTTGTTGAGCGTGGGGGCGAAGCTGCCGGACAGGATCTCGCCTTCACCGAGCGAGGTCAGCACCTTCTGGCCATGCCGCAACACACCCTTCTCGTCCAGTACCAGGCCGACCATCACACGCTTGACGCCCTCGGCCTGCTGCCGTTCCAAGGCCGCACGGCCGATGAAATCGCGCCCCTGATCCAACGATACCGTCCAACCGAGGTTCGCCTCCCACGGCGAAACATCTTCGTCCATATCCTGCCCGTAGAGATTCATGCCTGCCTCCAGGCGCAAGGTGTCGCGCGCTCCCAGACCTGCCGGGCGAACGCCGGCATCGGCCAACGCGTTCCATAAAGCAACCGCATGCTCATTGGGTAGAACGATCTCGAAACCGTCTTCGCCGGTATAACCGGTGCGTGCCACAAACAGCGGCATGCCCCCCGGCCCCTGCGCTGCGGCCGCGGCAAACTTGCCGAGCTTTTCGATACGCTGGCGATCGACCTCATGCAGCAGACCGAGCACCTTTGCTCGTGCCTGAGGGCCCTGCACCGCGATCATGGCGAAATCCGGCCGTTCCTTTACCTCGACGCCAAAGGCTGCGGCCTGCTGGGCAATCCAAGCCAGATCCTTGGCACGCGTGGCGGCGTTGACGACCAGGCGGAAGTGGGCCTCGTCGAAGAAATACACGATCAGGTCGTCGATAACGCCGCCGTGTTCGTTGAGCATGCAGGTATACAGAGCCTTGCCCGATACCTTCAGCTTGTCGACGTTGTTGGCCAGCAGGTGGCGCAGAAAATCGCGCGCACCTTCGCCATGCAGATCGACCACGGTCATATGGGATACGTCGAACATGCCGGCGTCCTGGCGCACGGCATGGTGTTCCTCGATCTGCGAGCCGTAGTTGATCGGCATGTCCCAGCCGCCAAAATCGACCATGCGCGCGCCGAGGGCGCGATGGGTGTCGTTGAGTACGGTCTTTTCGGTCATGGCCACGTGCTCTGGGGAAAGTTATGGATTATCGCCGCCCGAAGGCATCCATCCAAGTCCAGGTCCGGTTACGGGGCCGGATATCGATCGGGAGCGCCGTGCTCAAGTACGTGGGACAGCACGATGGCGGCCAGTTGCTCGGCCCCGCCCTCGCCTCCCTGAAGGTGGAGTTCGGGGCTCGATGGCGCCTCGTACGGCGAGTCGATGCCCGTGAAATTGCGGATGTCACCCGCTCGCGCCTTGCGATAAAGCCCCTTCGGATCGCGCCGCTCGCACTCGGCCAGCGGCGTATCGACAAAAATTTCGACGAACTCCCCCTCGTCAAAACGTTCGCGGGCGAACTGGCGCTCGCTGCGAAATGGCGAGATTACGCACACCAGTACGATCAGTCCCGCATCGACCATCAGATGAGCGACCTCGGCCACGCGCCGCACATTCTCCACACGGGCTTCGGGTGTGAAACCCAGATCCTTGTTGAGGCCATGGCGCAGATTGTCGCCGTCGAGCATGTAGGTGTGGTAACCCAGGCTATGCAGCCGACGCTCAACCAGATTGGCGATGGTCGATTTGCCGGCGCCCGATAGACCGGTGAACCACAAGCAACGCGCATATTGGCCCTTGCTGGCGCTGCGCGCCTCCTTGCTGAGGTCCAGATGCTGCCAATGAACGTTGGCCGATCGGCGCAGAGCGAAATCGAGCATGCCGCAGCCGACAGTGGCGTTCGTCTGGCGATCGATCAGGATGAACCCACCCAAGGTCCGGTTGACCGAATAAGGCTCGAAAGCTACCGCATGATCCAGATCGATATTGCAGTAGCCCACTTCGTTCAGGTCGAGGCGGCGAGCGGCCAGTTCGGCCTGCGTATTGACGTCGATCTTGTGCTTGATCGAGGTAATCCGCGCGTTGACCGTGCGGGTACCGAGCTTCAACAGATAGGTGCGGTTGGGCAACAGCGGCTCATCGCCCATCCATAACAGATGCGCGGCGAACTGGTCGGCAACCGGCGCGGGGCGCGACGCCATGGAGATGACGTCGCCGCGGCTGATATCGACCTCGCGATCCAGCGTCAACGTCACGGCTTGCCCCGTCTGGGCGCACGACAAGTCCCCGTCGGCCGTAACGATACGCT
>NZ_DATCRY010000312.1:0-11793 GCF_036568765.1 Dyella sp.
GCGGCAATTCCGCCGGTCAGGCCGCCGTATTTCTGTCCCGCATCGCGGCACACGTGCACATCATGGTGCGTGCAAACGGACTGGCGGCGACCATGTCCGATTATCTCGTGCAGCGTATCGACCAATCCGCGCGTATCACCTTGCATACCCAAACCGAGATCGTTGCAGTGGAGGGCGATGACCGCTTGCGTAGTGTCACCTGGGAACACCGGCCGAGCGGCACGCGCGAAACGCGGGCCATTGGCAACGTCTTCGTGATGGTCGGCGCGGAACCTAATACCGACTGGCTCGGTGGTTGTCTGCAATTGGATGCCAAGGGCTTCATCTGTACCGGCGTGGACGCCAGCGGACCGACCGCTACCTCACTGTACGCGACCTCCAAGCCCGGTATCTTTGCGGTCGGTGACGTTCGCTCCGGCTCAATCAAGCGAGTGGCTGCGGGTGTCGGCGAGGGTGCCGCTGTCATTCAGGCAGTACATAAGGCGCTCGAGCCCGCTACGGTGTAGCCTGCGAATCGACGGCAAGGCGGGGGCAAAACGGTGGCGCGGATCTTCCAGACCGAGACAATGGGCGAAGCACGGCTAAAAGTGGCGATCGTCGCCGATCGTGGCGAGGCCGACTTGTGGGTATGTCGCGTCAGCAGTTGGGGGCTCGCCGTCGGCGATGGACTCTGGTTCGTGACCAAGACCCGTGGCGACGCCACTGCCACAGTGTTCTTTACCAGCATCGGTTTTGCACAGGTCAAGATCTGCTTCGTCGATACGCGCGGCCAGGCCGGTTGGCGCGATCCGGCGCGCGCGCGGCACGGGTTGTTTTCACGCGGCGGCTGACTTGGCCGGCGCTGGCAGCTTGATTACCGGCGTGCTGGGAAGCTTAAGCAAAGCTTGCACGCGTGCTGCCGCGTCCTGCGCGGCTTCGGCGCTGACGAAACGCCCGGCGGCGACAACCGTCCAGGTCGTCCTGTCTGCGTCGGTCACTTTCAGCCGGGTCAACGGCAAGCCCAGGCGTTGCGCCTGTTGTTCGGCTGCCGCCGCTTCGTCGTCGGTGACGAATTGCCCCAGTTGTAGAGCATAGGCCGGCTGCCCCGCGGCGGGCGACGGACTACCGACGTCGGCAGTGACCAACAGCGCGCTGCTGCTTACTGGCGGCGTCGCCGTCGATGCCGTGGCGAGTTTGCCGCTGCTGGCACTGGAAGCGGGCACGGTATGCGAGTCGATGGTGCTCTTTCGCGAAAGCAGTCGATCGCCAAATGCTGTTGCATCGGCGCGCCAATCGGGCGGCGCCAGCAGGCCGCCGGTAAATGCCAGCGCGCCGAACAGTAAAATCAACAAGATAAACCCAAACTTGGCGAGCATAATTTGACATTCCGCAAAAAACGCGAGTACCGGTGACGTAATCATGACACCGAATTGCGGTTGCGCACATTTTTCAATTGCTTATGTGTTCCGCATGAAATTACTCGGCTTCGGCATATTGCGATAACAAACCCTGGGGGGCTACATTCGCCGACCTTGGGGGCGTCGGCGTCGTAGGAGCGACGGGTGCCCCCGGGTTTACTTGGGGGGTAAACATGGCCGATAAACTGGAGTCCAATCTGCTTGGCTCCTCTCCGCAATTCGCTCACGTAATTGCACAGATTCGCCGAATTGCCAAATTCGACGTTGCCGTGCTGATTGGCGGGGAAACCGGAACCGGCAAGGAGCTGGGGGCAAGGGCAGTGCATTATCTCAGCGCCAGGGCGCAGCAGCCATTTATTCCGGTCAATTGCGGCGCATTGGCCGACTCCCTGGTAGAAAGCGAGTTATTCGGTCACGAACGCGGCGCCTTTACCGACGCGCGGCAAGCGTCGCCGGGGCTGATCAGCGAGGCCGAAGGCGGCACGTTGTTCCTCGATGAAATCGATACGCTGTCGCCGAAAGCGCAGGCTTCGCTATTGCGCTTCCTGCAGGATGGCACCTATCGCCGCGTAGGCGGCACGCAGACCCGGCAGACCAATGTCCGGCTGATCGCTGCCAGCAACGCCAACCTCGACGAATTGGCCAGGGCTCGCCAGTTTCGCCGCGACTTGCTGTATCGGCTAAAGGTAATGAACCTGGTCATGCCGCCGTTGCGTGAGCGCGGTAACGATGCAGTGGAATTGGCCAAGATATTCCTGGATCGGCTCAACCGGCAGTATCAAGAGCAGGCGGCGCCCAAGCGCTTCCACGCCGACATGCTTGCGGCGTTCGCTCGTTATGCATGGCCCGGCAATATTCGCGAACTGGAACACTTCGTTCAGCGCGAATACTTGATGAGCGAGGGCGAAGTCATTCATGGTGCGCTGCCGCAAGACGGAGCCGTCGCGGCGCCGGCGGCGGATCGCTATAACACGGTGTTCAAGCAAGCCAAGGCGAAGGTGATCGCGGACTTCGAGCGCAGCTATGTCGCCGCTGCCATGGCTCGTGCGCGTGGCAATATCTCGCATGCCGCCCGTATCGCCGGGCAGGATCGCAGCGCCTTCAGTAAGCTGGTCAGCAAGTACCGGGTCGCATCCATGGCCGAACAGGGGCAAGATTCGGGGGACTGAAGCATCCAGGCGAGGGCTGGGCGTGACCGATAACTCCGTGCGAGCTACCGCCGATGCCATCGCCCGGTACCTGGCCGCCTATCCTGTCGCTGCCGATACCGTCGATGGTGTGCAGCAATGGTGGCTGCGTCCATCCGGTGTCGAAGCCACGCGCGATGTGACCGAGGCGGCTTTGCGCCTGCTCGAGATCGAGCAGCGCGTGGAATGTCTGAGCCGAGCGGGCAGGGAAATCTGGCGCGCGCGACGCACAGACTAGGGCAAGAATCTTCTTCATCCATACCTCCCCCGTCGAAGCCAGGGAAGAAGGCGCACCGAGCTGATCCTCAGTGTCTCGTGCTTGCTCAACTCGCTCCCTCTCCTCCAGCTCTGGCGGGGAGAGAGTCCAGGTGAGGGAGTACACCTACAGCGCCGCCGCATCTGAGATCGCCTCATCCCATCGAAAGCATGCAGATCGGCTGACAGAAATTTTCCGCTGTGAAGATTTCCACACGCCATGCATTTTTTTGCACACCGTGCTCGTGCAACTCGTCGGACCGTTTCATCAACACCTTAGCTGCGCTTCACTGACTAAGTCACCGTGTAAAAAAGCACACAGCCCGCATTGCGCAATAAATAACCAAGTCAGGTGCAATCCCAGTCATAGCAACGTTCTTCATGGTTGGCACGCCTTTTGTATCGGCAACTCCGTAACGCGAGCGGCAGCGTTCGAATCGGAATCTTGCAGCCGCCTACCTAATGAGGCCCGTACATGACTGTCGAGAGCATTCAACAAAAGTTATTGCGTGTGCGCCCGCCGCGCGTGCGCATTACCTACGACGTCGAGACCGGCGGGTCGAGCGAGAAGGTGGAGCTGCCTTTTATTGTCGGCATGTTCGCCAATTTGTCGGGCGAACTCGACGCCGCGTCGATGCCTGCGCTGAAAGACCGGCGCATGCGCGACATCGATGGAGAGTCGTTCGATAAGATCCTCGCCGACAGCGCGCCGATGATCAAATTGAACGGTATCGCCGATACCATCGTCGGCAACGGTAGACGCCTGACTGGCAATCTTAATTTCCGTTGCCTGGCCGACTTCGAGCCGCTTGCGGTGGTCAACGCGGTACCGAGCCTGAAACAGCGCTACGACGCACGTGGCGATCTCCGGTCGCTGCAGTCGATGGCCGAATGCAACGATGCCTTGGGTGCTCTGCTGGATCGTGCAGTCATCGACGCCGATGCCATTGGCGCATTCAAGAGCAGTTTCAGCGCCACGGCGGCCGACAATTGGGTAACCGCCAATGTTGCCGGCGACTCAGCGTCCGCATCGGCGACCGGCGCCGCTATTCCCGCTGCGCTGGTGGGCATGATGACCGCACAGATGGCAGCCAATGCGCAGGCCGCCGCGGCAGCCAAGCAAGCCGCAGATGCCGCCGCCACGGCAGCCCAGAACGCCGCTACCGCGGCTACCAACGCGGCAACGGCGAGGGATACGGCGACCAAGGCAGCGACCGATGCGGCCACAGCGCTGGACAAAGCCAAGGATGCTGCTGCCAAGGCCAAGGGCGATCAAGACATCGCCAACGCCAATAAGGCCGTTGTCGATGCGCAGAAAGCCAAGGATGACGCCGATGCGGCGTCGTTGGCTGCGCAGGCAACTGCCGATGCGGCCAAAGAGCTGGCCGATCGCCAGGCGCAGGTCGCCGCCGATCGTCAACAGGCCTTCCTGTCGATCGATCCGTTGTCGAAGGCGCGTCGTCTGGCGGGTCGCTTCGCCAACGAAATCATCGTGCCGATGGGCAACAAGGAACTGACTCAGGTAGCGCTCGGGTCCAATGGTCTGATCGACGAGCGTGCGCTCGCGATCGATACGCAGATCGGCTTCCAGCTGGACGAGATCCTGCATGCGCCATCGTTCCGCGAGATCGAAGCGACCTGGCGCGGTATTCACTACGTGGTATCCCGCGCCGAAACCGGCAAGCTGTTGAAGTTGCGCGTGTTCAATGCCAGCACCGATGATTTGCGCAAGGAACTGGAGAAGGCGGCCGATTTCGACCAGAGCTCCATCTTCAAGATGATCTACGAAGCGGAGTTCGGTACGTACGGCGGCCTGCCATATAGCTTGCTGGTCGGCGGCTACGAGTTCGGCAATAAGCCGAACGATATGTCGTTGCTGATCAACCTGACCAAGGTCGCCGCTTCGGCGCATGCGCCGTTCATTGCCGCAGCATCGCCGGCGCTGCTGGGTCTGGACAGTTTTGACAAGCTGGCCAAGCCGCGCGATTTGGCGCAGGTGTTCGAGTCGCCGGAAATGGCGCAGTGGATGGAGTTCCGCGGTAGCGAAGATTCGCGTTACGTCGCCCTCGCATTGCCGCATGTGCTGCTGCGCCTGCCGTACGGCAAGGATTCGCGGCCGGCCGAAGGTCTGCGCTACGAGGAAACCGTGATCGGCGCCGATGGCCCGAATCACGATGCTTTCCTGTGGGGTAATGCCGCCTACGCTTTGGCCGAGCGCATCACCAATTCATTTGCTCTGTATCACTGGACAGCGGCTATCCGAGGTGTCGAAGGCGGTGGCCTGGTCGACGGGTTGCCGATCTACACCTATCGCGACGGCGCAGACTTGGTGAACATGATCTGCCCGACCGAGGTCTCGATTACCGACCGTCGCGAGAAGGAGTTGAACGACCTCGGCTTCATTGCCCTGTGCAACTGCAAAGGTACCGGCCAGGCAGCGTTCTTCGGTGGTCAGACGGCCAACCAGCCGCGCCAGTACATCAGTGACGAGGCCAATGCCAACGCCAAGTTGTCGGCGATGCTGCCGTACATTCTGGCAGCGTCGCGTTTTGCGCATTACATCAAGGTGATCATGCGCAAGAAGATCGGCGCCTTCCTGACGCGCGGCAATATCGAGGCCTACCTCAATACCTGGATCGCTCAATACGTGCTGCTGGACGATAACGCCTCGCAAGAGGTCAAGGCCAGTTACCCGCTACGCGCAGCGCAGGTCAACGTGACCGACGTACCTGGTTCGCCCGGTTCCTATAAGGCCACGGTCTTCATCAAGCCGCACTTCCAATTGGAAGAGCTGACCACTTCGATTCGCCTGGTGGCGGATCTGCCCGCGGGCTGATGCGCGGTACCGGCAGCCTAAAGATCTTATCCAGGAGCGAATATGGACCTGATTCTCTTACAACCCGGCGATTCATCGATTTTCGGCGGCCCCAACGGCTGGAAGGGCGGTGGCAGCCTGATCGACGATGTCTGGCGCGATGAAGTGCTCAAGCTCGGACAATGTCTTGAGCTGGTGTCCGTGCACCAGGGCATGAAGCAACAGATCACCACCGATGTCAGCAACTCGGCGCGTACGTCGGGTCGCCCGATCATCACCGAATTCACCTGCGTCAAGTACGTGGACAAGACCTCGGTCAAGTTCTATGACTTCTGCCTGCGCGGTCAGCCGTTGGGTAAAGGCGAGAAGAACCCGACCAAGATCTACATCGCGCGCAACTCGGGTGAGAAAACCGCGAACATCCTGACGATCGAACTGCGTGACGCGATCATCAGCGAGATCCAGTTCCAGTCGAATCCGGACGATATGCCGACCGAGCAGTTCAAGTTGAACTTCACCGAAGTCCTTTGGACCTACACCGTGCAACAGGCCAACATGGACACGGCCGGCAACATGGCGGCCGGCTGGAGCGTGGCTCGCAACCGCCCGATCGGACAGTTCACCGGCGACAAATAATCGCAGGCTGTACCAGACGGTTCCGGTCGGGGAGGGTTCTTTCGTGCAATTCTTGATGGAGCGTCTGGTCAATCGAACGGAGCCCGACATGGGGTTGGCGCCGCCGTTCGATCTTGCCGCGGCGATTGCTGCGCAAATTCAGCGCATCGTCGAGTGCCGTCCTTATATCGGCCCCGGCGGCGCGCGGGTGTGCGAGTTCGGCATGCCGCCCATTGTGGATACGGGCATCGGCCTCAGCGACCATGAGCGTTATGGCCAGCGCCTGCTGGCCGGAATCGTCCGTTACGAGCCTCGGCTGATCGGTCCTCGCCTGGAATGGGTAGCGACCGGTCGCGCGCTGCGACCGCATACGCTGGTCATACATGGAAGCATCATCGAGGAAGACGAGCCAGTCGTGTTTCGCTTCGAATTACCCTGTCCGGACGACATGTCATGAATGACACGTCGCGCCTGAAAATCTGGTTCGAGCAGGAACTCGCGTCGCTGCGGAACGAAGCGGTGGAGTTCGGCGCGTCGTATCCGGCCATCGCCAAGACGCTGGAGTTGAGCGGCGGGCGCAGCGCCGACCCGCACGTGGAAATGCTGATGCAATCGTTCGCCTGGCTCGCGGGGCGGCTGCGCTATCAGTTGGAAACCGATCAGGCAGTATTACCTAACGCCTTGCTTGGCTTGCTGTATCCGCATCTCGAGGCACCGCTGCCATCGATGATGATCGGCGAGATCGACGTGCGCCCGGATGGCGCAAACTTCGCGCATGGCGCCGCGCTCGAGCGCGGTCGCTACGTCTATGCGCTGGCAATAAACGAGCTGGGCCAGCAGGTGCGCTGTCGCTTCCGTACTTGCTTTGCGACTCCCCTATGGCCGTTGAAGGTAACCCATCTGGACGCGGTCGCGGCCAATACCTATTCGCTGGACCCGAGCGACACGCTTACCGCTTCGATCGTACGCGCCAAGATCGTCTGCATGAGTAAAGAGCCCGTGCATACGATGAAGATCCCGTTCCTGCGATTTTGCCTGAATGCGGAAAGCAAGCACGCCTATGCGCTATACGATCTGTTGTCGTTGCACCTGATCCGGATTGCCGTACGTATAGCCAAGACCGGCGAACTGCGCTATCTCGATGCCAGCAAGCTGCGCTGGTGCGGCTTCAGCGACGAAGAAGCCGTGCTGGGTATCAACCCGCTGACTCACCCGGGCTACCGCTTGTTGCAGGAATATTTCGCGTTTCCGCAGAAATTCCTGTTTTTCGAAGTGGCGGACCTCGATCTGACCGGTGTCGACCAGGAGTTCGAGCTGCTGTTCCTGCTCGATGTGCCTCCGTCGAAGGAGAACCACTACGACCGCAACGTACTGAAACTTAACTGCCTGCCGCTGATTAACCTGTTTCCGCAGCGCATTGAGCCGTTTGCGCTGGATCAGAAGCGCTATGAGTACCGTCTGGTCGGCGACGAGCAGAATCATCGCTTTTGCGAGATCTACAGCCTGGAAGAGCTGGTCTCGATCCGGCCGGACCGTAGCCCGCGCCCCATCGCACCGTACTTCTCGCTGGACGATTTGCAGCAGATCGATAAGCTCGATTACTTCTACGCCCTTCGACGCGAAGTGAACCAGACGGGCGCAGTGCATGGCACCGAGACGTACGTATCGTTCCTCGACCCGGAGTTCGACATTGTGCAGCCTGCCGAGGAAATGATCGGAGGGACGGCACTCTGCACCAATCGGCGCCTGCCGTCGCAACTGCTGATCGGCAGTGTCCTGTATCTGGAAGGTGCGGGCCCGGTATCGTCGCTGAAGGTCGCCAGCAAGCCGACACCCAATCATCCGCCACAGATGGTCGGTGAGCGCCCATGGGCGTTGGCCTCGCAGCTGTGCCTCAACCATCTCTCGTTGGTCGATGGCGAGCGTGGCCCGCCGGTGCTGAAGAACATGCTGCGACTGCATGTGGGGCCAGCCAGTCTTACCGGCTATCGCCAGATCGATGGCTTGCGTTCGCTGCATAGCCGCCGTATTCAGCGACGCATGCCGCGGCGCGACGCGTGGCGCGGTTTTGTGGATTGCCTGCAGATACGCCTGCAAGTCGATCTCGGACATTTCGAAGGTGTCAGTGCGGTGTTGTTCGGCAGCGTGCTGCATCGCTTTCTGTCGCTCTATGCGGAGGTCAACAGCGTCGTCGAACTGATATTGGAATCATCTGACCGCCGAGGAGAGCTGAAGTCATGGGAACCCCTGACTGGCGCACAGGTGAACCTCTAGCCGACGGGCTGAGAGCGAAGCCTTCGAGCTTTGATTTCTTCCAGTGGGTACGCCTGAAATCGTGGCCGACACAGGGCGACCCGGCCATGCGTCGATACGGTGCGCGCCAGGTAAGTCCGCAACTTCGTTTCCGCAGCGAAATGTCGCCGGTCTTCCCCGGTAGCGAGATTTCTCTCGGCCGCCTGCGGATGGAGCGACGGAGCGCCTTCGGCGACCGGCGTGGCTACCGGCGCGACGATCAGCGAGAGGAATTGTTCGTTTCCAATTTCGTGCTTTCCGGGGTACTCGGTCCAATGCCGGACAGTTTCGCCGAATGGGTGCGTCAGCGCCTGTCCGATCGCGATCCGGCGATGGCCGAATTCCTGGACATGTTCAATCATCGCGTGAGTGCGCTGCGTTACGAACTGAAGGCGGCGAGCGTGCCGGCCTTCGATGCGACGCGGCCGGAGCATACGCGGTATGCCGATGCGGTCGGATCCCTGATGGGGCTGACCGCGTTCGAGGGCGAAGGCGCGATGATCCTTGCGCGGCGCGTCCCGATCCCGAAACGCGCGTTGCTGGCGTTGGCCGGTCTCGTCGGCGACGGTCGCAAAAGTGCAGCTCAGGCGCGCATCGTACTGGGCGTGTACTTGCAGGCGCCGATACGCATCGAAGAGCACGTCGGTACCTGGCGCGATATCGAGCCGCGCGACCGCACCCACCTGGGGCGACGCAAGCTCGATACCGCTCCGCTGGGGCAGCGCGTGTGGGTCAGCCACGCCGCGATCGGCATCCATATCGGGCCAGTGTCTTATCGCCGGCTGTGCATGTTGCTCAACGATTGCGCTCATCTGGAGGACGGTGCGCACGATGCGCGTTTCGGGCAGGGCTACCGTGGCCTTGCAGCGATGGTGCACTACTTGTTCGATCGCCATGTCGATGCGGTAATCGATATCGAGGTCGACGACGAAGACGTTCCCGCGTCCTGGTTGGGGCGCCCGCGCCGGCTGGCCGGTTTTGGCGGCAGCCATGGCCTGCGCCTGGGACAGACCGCATGGCTCGATGGCAGGCCGCAAGGTAAGCGCCATGTGCGTTTCACCATCGGGGCGGACGATCTGCAGGAGGGCCTCGCATGAGCGCCTTGCCGACCGATACCGTTGGCCGTACACGGATCAAGCCGATCGGTCAGGCGGGTCAGACCGACTCGCCGCTTCTGTACTTGCATTGCGCAGTGGGGTTGGCTGGCAATCAATGGCTGGGCGATGAGACGTTCCGGCTGTTGTCGTTCGAGGGGCAGGAGTCCATTTCCGAGCCGTTCGACTATCAATTGCAGTTGCGCGCCAATACGGCGCCTCGGCAGGGGCGCCCGCTCAACTTCGACGCGGTGATCGGTCGTCCGGTTACCGTGGGCCTTAACCTGCCCATGCAAGATGGGGCGCCGGACGCCGCGGCGCGCTTCGTGCAGGCCTTGCGTACCGGTTCGGCGCCGGGGATGACACTCTACAACGGGCTGGTTACCTCGTTCGCGATGGACGAGCCCGGGGTGTATCGCATCGGCATGAAGCCTGCGCTGTGGAAGCTGGCGTTGACCAACCGTTATTGCGTGCACGCGCAAATGAATGTGCGCGATGTCATCGCGAAGCTGATGCGCCTGCATTACATCGACTACGCCCTCGATGCGGTTTCAGGCGAGGACAATATCGCTATCGCGCGCGTGCAGGATTGGCTGCAGGCGGGTGAAAGCGACTTCGAGTTCCTGCGCCGCATGATGTCCAAGGCGCACATCTATTACTACTTCAAGCACACCGGCAACAGTCATACTGTGGTGTTCGCCAACCGCCCGGCGTACCCCAAGGCATTTGGCGACCGTCCGCTGCGTTATACCCAGACTGCCATCGATGAGTTGGGCATGCAGCAAGACGACGTGGTGTTCCAATACAGCTACCAGCAGTCGCTGACCAGTAGCGGCGTGAACGGGCAGTTCGCGCATCAGGAAAACGCCGCCGACCAGGATCCGGTACCGACTTTTCAGACCTTCGCCTCGTTTATGCCTGCCGATACGGGCGAGCTGCCGTTCAATCAATATCGCAGCTATCAGTACGGGGTAAGCAGCGCGACAGTACAGGAATACGTGCGCAATACCGCATCGAGCATGGTGGCCTCGTCGCGTCAATTATCCGGGGGGAGCACCTGTACCGGTTTTCGCATGGGGTATCAGTTCACCCTCAGTGGCGAGATGGCGGCGGGTATGCATCCGTCGCCGGTGCGGCCGTCCCTGGAAGGGAAATCCTTCGTGCTGAACAAGGTGCAACATAAGGCTAGCGCCGACGGCGGTTACACCAACAGTTTCGAAGCCACGGATGCGGCAGCCATGATCACGCCGTTCTCCGTGGCCGATACACAGCAGGGCGTCATCCTGGCCAAGGTGGTCGATGTCGCCGGACGCGGGCCGACAGACTGGCGTTTCTACGAGCCGAGCAACTTCGATCCGGAGTTGAGCCGGCTGCGAGATACTCAGGCGACACCCCAGAATCTTTTGGCCAAAGGGGTCTACGTGCAGTTTTCCAGTCCGGGTTCGCCTACCGAGCCGGTCTGGGTAAAGCTGTCGGCAAGCATGCAGACCGTGCCGGAGATCGGCGTGACGGTGCTGGTGTCGCGTGCCAATGACGAATCCGAATTGCCGGAAGTACAGAACATCGTTCAGGCCAACGGCAGCCTGGTAGTCACGCCCTCAGGTTGGACCGCCAACACCCATGTGGGGAGTAACTATTCCACCAGCTACGGCGACAGCCAGAGCATTCGCTTCGGTCTGAAGTCGGCTTACGATCTGGATAATGCCGTCAGCATCGTCAATTCGAGCTACGAGACGGGCGAGTACCGAGACACCAGTTATTCGCAAGGTGCCAGCTACAGCTATTCGACTTCAGAGAACGGTGCTAGTGGCTTGCTCAGTCGTTCGTATTCCTATGGCAGTACCTATAGCACCCAAGAAGCCCAGACGGTCTGGAGCAAGAGCATCCTCGGCGGCACGACCAGCTATACCACGGTCAACGGCAACACCTACAGCGAAGATACGGTGACCGGCACCGCCACGCATTTGTCGACGCAGAACATCGTCAGCAACCAGTCGACGACCAATATACAGAGCAGCGTGAATACGATCGGCATGACCAGCTCGCTCGATACGATCGGGATGAGCACGTCGATTTCTTCGACAGGCTTGAGCATGGGGACCGCGACAGTCGGACTGGCGGGGCAGGTCGCATTGACC
>NZ_DATCRY010000313.1:0-3865 GCF_036568765.1 Dyella sp.
GCCTGGGCCTGCGCGCGGTGCTGGGCGGTTCGCTGGCTACCTTCATGACCGCCACGATCGCTGGCGTACTGGAGCGCTTCTGACATTCGTCAGCTTTTCGGCCTGACCGGCGCGACTGGGCGACGGTCGGGACTGGGCGCATAGTGCGGGCATCGTCACTGCCGAAGGCTCGTACCATGACATTGATTTCCCCGATGTGGCTTGGCCTGGCGTTTGGACTGTCCGAACTAGCGCTGTCGCTGTTCCGCCGAGCACGTGGCAATGCCGTCAGCAAGGATGGCGGCTCGCTGGCCTGGTTCTGGATCGTGATCCCGCTGGCGATGTTCCTGGCGTGCTGGGTCGCTTTCTCCAGCATGGGATGGCGTTTCCCCGGGACGCCCTGGCCTGCCTTTACGGGCGAGATATTAGTGATCGGCGGCCTGATGTTGCGCTGGTATGCCATTCTTTACCTGGGCCGCTGGTTCACCGTGAATGTCGCCATCGCCGCCGATCAGCCACTGGTCGACAGCGGTCCGTATCGCTACCTTCGCCACCCGTCCTACACCGGGGCCCTGCTTGCCTTGGCGGGCCTTGGGTTGGCGTTGGGCAATGCGCTGTCGCTGGGGGTCATCCTCGTGTTGTGCGTGCCGGTGTTCCTGCATCGCATCCGGCTGGAAGAACGCGTGCTGGCCGAGGCCTTCGGTGCCCGCTGGGACACTTACCGCATGCGCACCTGGCGACTGTTGCCAGGGGTCTACTGAGCGCTACGCGGCGGCGGCGATCACTCGGTCGCGGCCGCCGGATTTAGCCGAATACAAAGCGCCGTCTGCCGCGCGCATCCAACTCGAAAGGTCATGGCAGCGCACACCGTCGAATTGCGCCACGCCGATACTGATGGTCACACGCAGCCCCCTCAATTCGCCCTCCAGTGCCAGCCCGGCCACGCCCTGCCGCAACACCTCGGCCAGGCGCATGGCCGCATCGTGACCATAGGCCTGGCACAGCACCGCGAACTCCTCGCCACCGATGCGCGCCAGATGACAGGCCGCATCGATATGCCTGGAGAGAAACCCGGCGATCGTCAACAGCACCAAGTCGCCCTGAGGATGCCCCAGGCTGTCGTTGATCTGCTTGAAATTATCGATATCGATCAGCAGCAGCGCATGCGGATGCGCTGCCGCCACCTCGCACGTGTCGAGCATCGCCAGTGCACGCTCCTGGAACGCACGACGGTTGTCGATACCGGTCAGCGGATCGCGCAGAGTCTGCGCCAGCAGCTCGGCAGCGTGCCGACGCTGCCCACGCCAGAGCTGAAAAAGAAGCAAACTGATCGCCAATAGCGCACCGACTACCAGCATGACAATCAGGTTGACCAGCCTCTGTTGCTGCTGTGTCGCACGCGCTTCGATCTGCGCCGACTTGAGTTGCAAGTCTTTCAAGCGATTGCTGCGCTCCAACTGACCGATCTGCAACTCCTTTTCGCGCGCGGCATAGCGCTGCTCGAGCTCCGCTTCCATCTCGCGCAGGTGCGGTGTATCGGTAGCGTGCTCGAACGCCAGTATTTCGCGCACGTCGGCCAGGGCTTGCTTGAGCTGTCCCGCCTGCTCGGCGAGCTCGCTCTCGCTCTTGAGCAAGTCCGTCAGCTGACCGCCGATACCCGCTGCGCGGGCGCGGGCCACGGTCTGGCGGATGCGCGCGTAAGCCTCCTGCGGATGGCCCAGTGCTGCTTCGGCGCGAGCAATATCGGCACTGGAAAACAATGAATCGCTGACCCGGCCGGCTCGCAATTCGTCCTTCAACGAGGCCCGCGACAATGGCAAGGCGTCGGCTGGCCGCCCCATCCGCAAATAAACCTGCGCCAGATTGTCGCCGACCATCGTGGCGAGCTCTTCCGCACCCGCCTGGCGGAAACGCGCCCGCGCACGCTGGAACGCGATGGCGGCATCGCGAAAGCGCTCCAGGCTCATCAACGCGATGCCCTGATCGTTCAAGGCATCGGCCACACCATACATATCGCCCAGGGCGGCGTAGTCGCTTTCGGCCTGGCGGCAAGCCGGTAAAGCTTTGTCCGCTTTCTCATCGAGGGCGAAAGCATCGCAGAGCTGAAAGCGCGCCCAGACTAAAATCTGGCGGTCCCCGTGGCCAAGCACTTTGTCAGCGGCCAATAGCGCTTCGCTGACCCCACCGCCATCGCTATCGCCCAGGCCATTGGCGATATTGTGTCGCGCCCGTAAAAAACCGGCGGTGGCAGCGGCCACCGGGTCGGCAGAAGCGTTGGCCAGATTGTCCAGCCTCAGCAGCGACTCAGTCAGGGCCACATCGTCGTTGGCGTTGATCGCCGCAGTGCCCATGCCCCAGAGCAGGGCCCTCTCCTGTGCGGGAGGCAGGCTGGCGTCATGGTCGTCCAGTTGGCGACGGACCTTGGCGATGGTCCCATGCGGATCGGTGACCGCGACGCTACGCAGCAGGTTCATCGAGGCGTCCGTCGCCGCCGCGGCTGCCGTCGCCAGCAGCCACAAACCTACGATCGCCCACAGTACCTTGGCTCCCCGCCGCATCGATCCCGGCGCCCCCTCGGTTCCGCCCTGACAGCTCTATCATAGCCGCTTGGCGGGGCTTCCCCGTTACAATGCCCCAGTTATGCAGATCGGCCCCTACCGCATCGACCCGCCCGTGGTACTCGCGCCCATGGCCGGGGTCACCGACAAGCCCTTCCGCCTGCTGTGCAAACGGCTGGGTGCGGGCTTGGCCGTGTCCGAGATGACCCATTCGGACCCGCGCCTGTGGCAGACGCGCAAATCGCTCAAGCGGATGGACCACGAGGGCGAGCCCGAGCCGGTCAGCGTGCAGATCGCCGGCTACGACCCGGCTATGCTGGCCGAAGCGGCGCGTTTCAATGTGGACAACGGCGCACAGATCGTCGACATCAACATGGGCTGCCCGGCCAAGAAAGTCTGCAACGTGTGGTCCGGCTCGGCGTTGCTGCAGGACGAACCCCTGGTCGCGCGTATCGTCACGGCCGTGGTACGCGCGGTGCCGGTACCGGTTACGTTGAAAATCCGCACCGGTTGGGATCGGCAGAACAAGAACGCACTGAACATTGCTCGCATTGCCGAAGATGCCGGTATCGCCGCGCTCGCAGTGCACGGTCGCACACGTGCCGACAAATACGAAGGCCAGGCCGAGTACGAGACAATCGCCGCGGTGAAAGCTTCGATTCGCATTCCGGTGCTGGCCAATGGCGACGTCGTCGACCCGCACGGTGCCCGGCAGGTGCTTGCTGCTACGGGCGCCGATGCGCTGATGGTCGGCCGCGGCGCGCAGGGCCGTCCGTGGATCTTCCGCGAGATCGCGCACTATCTCGCCACCGGCGAGCGCTTGCCCGAACCGACCCCGGCGGAGGTGAGCGCGATCCTGCTCGAACACCTCGAGCATCTCTATGCGTTCTATGGCGAGGAACAAGGTGTGCGCATCGCACGCAAGCACCTGGGCTGGTACGCCAAGGATCGCCCTGAAAATGCCGCCTTCCGGCACGTGGTCAATCGCGCGGAAAACGCGCACGACCAGCTGCGCCTGACCCGCGATTATTTTGCCGCGTTGCAGGATGCCTGGCAGCTGGCGGCCTAAGGCTGTGCCGCTCCGGGGCCTGGCAGCCGCCTTGCTGCTAGCCTCGGCCGTGTTGCTCGGCGGTTGCGAAGCCACTTTGTTCGCCGGGCTCAACGCGACCGATCAGCGTCACGACATCGAGCGCCAGCGACGGATCGAATTCGATCCCGAGCATCGTCTCGCCTTGGATATTTATCGTCCCGCACGTGCCGAACATGTGCCGATTGTCGTGTTCTTCTACGGCGGCAGCTGGATAAGCGGCGAGCGTAACTGGTATCGC
>NZ_DATCRY010000314.1:0-49168 GCF_036568765.1 Dyella sp.
GGACCGCCATGGTCATTGCTTGCGCAGAGGGGCCGCCCATTAAATGGACCGCGGTAAATGCAGCGAGGTGATACGGGCCGACATACCCCGGGGAGGAAGGCGCCAAGGTGGCGATGGTGGCCATCGACATCAGCAGCAAACCGCCTGGTAGGGAAAAAGCCATGCCAGCGCCCTGCATCAGCATCAGGTAGAGCCCTAATTCGCCGGCCCAGGCGATAAAAGAGATGGCGATAGCTGCTACGACGGTGCGGAATCGCGAAATGGACTTTAGAGCTTGCCCAAGTTCGGCGGCTGCTTCAAGAATGTCGCCGATCCTGCCATCTGCTTTGTCCTCCAATTGCCTAGCCAGCGAGCGTATTGCACGTATTACCAGTCCCGTTAGTAGCATGAGGCACAGCAGAGCTGCACAGCCAAGTATCGCGAGTGTCACGACCGCGTCGATAATCGGAGTGGGTAGGGCTCCTTTTGGAAAAAAAGAGGCAGCCAACGCGAGACAGAGCAAAAGTGTCAGAAGGTCAACTAGGCGTTCAAGAACCAGGGTTGCCGTGGCGCTTGTTTTAGTTACGCCAAGCGTGGCAGGAAAAACAAGCGCACGAACGACGTCGCCAACTCGAAAAGGAAGTACGTTGTTGAGAGCAATGGACGCGAGGAATGGGCTGGCGCATGCCCTTAAAGTAACCCGTGGTCCGCATGCCTCGAGCAGCATTCGCCAGCGTGCGATGCGTGCGGTGTATCCAATGGCCAACAAAACGATACCTATAACAAGATAGGGCCAACGGAACTCAGATAAGGCAAGGAGTACTTCATTAAGTTTGATGTTGCGAAAAACGAAGTACAAGCATCCTGCAGATAAGATGCAGCCCACGACAAGGCGAAGGCTACCCTTGTTTTTTTTTGTTGCAATCTCAGTAGATGGTTCGTTGAGCATATCAAGCCTTCCAGGGCGCGTTTCCCGTGTCCCACAATGCTTGCAGCTCGCGCTTGTCACGAAGCGTGTCGCAAGGTTGCCAAAAACCGTGGTGGCGGAAGGCCATCAGTTGTCCGTCCTTCGCGAGGTTCGTCAGCGGCGCTCGCTCAAATGAAGTTTCGTCTCCTTCAATGTAGTCGAGAGCAGCGGGCTCCAGGATAAAAAAGCCGCCATTTATCCAGCCAATTTCATCCTGAGGCTTTTCTTCGAAGCTGGTGACGTTGGACTCGCTTCCGATGTTCAGTACACCGAACCGGCCAGGAGGCTGTACGGCAGCAACGGTGGCAAGCTTGCCATGACTGCCATGGAAGGCTATTTCGCTGGAGATATCGATATCGGACAGGCCATCGCCATAAGTCAAGCAGAAGGTTGCATCACCTAGGTGCTGGCGCACGCGCTTAACTCGACCGCCGGTCATAGTGTCTTGCCCGGTGTCGATTAGCATAATGTTCCAATCTTCTGCCTGCGAATTAAGCACCGAAGCTTCGCCAGTATGCAAATTAATTTCCAGGTCGGCGGTGTGACGGTAGTAGTTGAAAAAGTATTCCTTGATAACGTAGCCCTTATAACCCAGGCAGATCACGAACTCTTTGATGCCGTGCCTCGCATAATTTTTCATGATATGCCAAAGGAGAGGGCGGCCGCCGATCTCTACCATTGGCTTGGGTTTGTAATCGGACTCTTCCGCGATGCGCGTGCCGAGACCGCCTGCAAGGATGACTGCCTTCATATTTGGGCTACTCAGAGTTTAATGTCTTCAGGTTCCAGGTTTATTGCGTCCTGGATAATGGCAATTGGCTCTCTACGCAAAATGCGATAGATGCGTAACAAGTATTCGCCGAGAATGCCCAGCAGCAATGACTGGAATCCAATCCCGAACAAGATCAGGATGTGCAAGCTGGCGATTCCGCGCGGAAAGTCTGGGAACAGCAGTTTTAGTATCAGATAGTAGACAGTGCCTAGTGCCGACAGCGAAAGAATGACAGTGCCAGCCACTGTCGCCAGACGTAGCGGCACCAGTGAGTGATTGAATACCCCGGTTAGTCCGAGGCGTATGAGCTGGCCCACATTGAATTTGCTGACACCCGCCGTGCGGGCAGAGCGGTCGTAAGTAATGCCAATTTGTCGAAAGCCCAGGCCGGCAATGAGGCCGCGCAGATAGGGTTCGGCGGAACGCTGGTTAGCTAAAGCGTCGATAACCTTTCGATCGACCAGTCGGAAGTCGCCGGCATTGCGTGGTATAGGGTGCTCACTAATCCTATCGATCATCCAATAACCGATTTTACGGAAGCTATGGATTAGCCTCCCTTCTGGCCTTGCGCGGCGGATCCCGTACACGACATGGTAGCCTTTCCGCCAGAGCGCAAGAAATTCTCGCAAAAGCTCGGGTGGGTCCTGTAAGTCGGCGTCGATCTGCATGACGGCATCGCCGCGGGTGTGCAGATAGTTGGCCAGAATCGATCGCTGGAAACCAAAGTTTTTCGAAAAGCGGAGGGCGCGGATGCGGCTGTCTTTCGCCGCCAAGTTGCGTAGCATGGTCCAAGTGTTATCGGTGGAGCTATTATCGGTAAAGACAAATTCGAAATGACATTCGTCCACCATGTCTGATGCAAGGGTATGCAGGCGCGAATAAAGCACCGCGATGTTACCCTCCTCGTTGTAGACAGGGATGGCGATGGAGACGAGAGGTAGGTCAATCATGGGCGAATGCGCTCTTTGCCGATAGCAGTTCGGCGACGGCTTGTTCGATCGCTGCGTTGAACGAATACTCTGGATGCCATCCCGTATACGATGCAAAAGTCTGTGGATCGCCTACAACGCGCGGAAGATCGTCGGCGCGTAGCGGAAGTTCTCCGAAGCGAAGCAGAGAAGCGGGCATGCTCATGGCGGTCACGACTTGGCTGGCGAACTCGCGTACCGAATGTCCTCGCCCCGTACATAAATTATAGTGGCCGGAAGGAAGCTGGTCGGCCAATGCTGCATCTACCGCCGTGAGTACTGCGCGGCAAGCGTCATCGACGTGTATGAAGTCTCGCACTTGGTTTCCTGCCGACAGCGGTACAGCTTCGCCGGCGCGTAAGGCATCGTATAGTGACGGCAGCAGACGGTGCGAAGCCTCACCTGGGCCAATTACATTAAATGTCCTGAGATTAACCGTAGTTATGTTCAGAGCGACGCCCGCTGCGACTGCCGCCAATGCGCCAGCGGCTTTCGTCGCACCATAGATCTTTTGAGTTTCAAGACTACTGTCTTCGGCGATAAGATCGCTGTCGCATCGTGCGTATTCGGAGCTACTTCCCATCATTACAACTGCTTTCATGCCGAAGTCATCAGCCAGAAACACCAGATCGCTGGGCAGTGCTGCGTTAATCTCGTTTAGCTTGCGAGGATCCCGATCGCCTGGATTGACGCCTGCGGCTGCTAGATGCACGATAGCGTCGCAGTTGTCGGTTGCCGACAACACTGCTCGGATGGCTTCTGATCGAAGTGCAGGCACGATCCGATGGTCGACGTTAGACATCCAAGTTGATCGCAGTGGCGATCTCCCTAATGAGATCACTTCGATGCCTGCCTTGTTCAGGTGCGATAGCAGTCGCACGCCAATAAACCCTGTCCCACCGGTGAGCAAGATCCTGGTCATCAGTATTGGGTTGCAGGGGGAGAGAGTTTGGAGCGCCAGTCGGATATCTGCTCGATCGTGAGTTCGAGCGCGCTTCTTTGCCCGCTGTGGAAGTCGCGATACCACAACGCCGTCTGCTCGATGGTACCTTCGACACTCCATGCGGGCTGCCAGCCAAGTACATCGCGCGCTAACGTGCTATCCAGCGCTAGCAGCTTGGCTTCCTTGTCGGGTGCTTCGAGGTAGCGTAGGTCGGGTCGAGCCCAATTGGCGGACAATGCTTCAAGCACTGTTCGCACGGTAAGCCCTCGACCGTCTGCTGGGCCAAAATTCCAGCTTCGAGCAGCGACTGCTGGATCGTCGATCAGGCGGGCAGCTAGCATCAGGTAACCCTGGACAAGCGCCAGGACATGTTGCCACGGTCGTGTGGCTTCCGGGTAACGTAAGGTAATGGGCTCATTACTGGTAACGGCGCGCACGAAATCGGGGATTAGACGGTCCTCGGACCAGTCGCCTCCACCAATGATATTGCCACCGCGCGCTGTCGCGATCGGTAGCGGGCGGCCATCGCTAGTTTCGAAAGCGTACTGATAGCTCTGGATTACCATCTCAGCAGCTGACTTGGATGCGCTATACGGGTCTTTGCCGCCAATACGATCGTTTTCTCGATACGGCCAGGGCCACTCCATGTTCTCGTATACTTTATCCGTGGTAACGCAGACGATGGCTTTTATGCCGGCAATGCGTCGGCTAGCCTCAAGTACATTCAGTGTGCCCATGACGTTTGCGTTGAACGTCTTGTGCGGTTCACGGTAGCTGCGACGGACTAGCGGCTGAGCTGCAAGATGCAACACTACTTCTGGCGAAAAGGTATCGATTGCCTTGCTTAAGGTATCTGGGTCGCAGATATCGCCGACGATCGATTGTATCTCTCGCTCTAGTCCCAGCTCGCCCCAAAGATTGGGTGTCGTTTCTGGGGCCAGGGAATATCCGCATACTTTCGCCCCAATACTGTTCAGCCAAGCTGCCGCCCAGCTTCCGGTAAAGCCGGTGTGCCCCGTGAGGAAAACGCGCTTGCCGCTCAGCACGGCTTCAAAGGGGAGGAGTTCCGAGAAGTGCATCTGTCGTTCCCTATAAGCCTTTTGTGTCCCGGCGACGGCTTAGTCCGTTGCCCAGAAAATAGTGCCTAGCAGACGCCTGCTCCCCGCTGGCGCCCCAGTCAGCGACCCTTTTCGATAAGAGTCCAATGGGCGGCGTGCGCGGTCTTGGAGCTCGACGTTAGGCCACCTTTTAGCCGCCGAATGGTATCAAAAGCAGGTAGCTATGTCGCATTCGGTGCCAGCATGCTGACAATTTGACCAATTGGACTTTCGTAGGTGCAAAGACGAGTGCGTTTTTCAACCGGGGGCGACGCGGCTATGACGACATCAAATTCACTCCACGGTTCGAAGCGGGCGTTCTCCTCCGGGCCTGTGCCATGTTGAGCAGGGGGGGCGTCGTGCTTCGGGGATGTCCAGGAATGGGTTGTCGGCTGGGGCAGCCCAAGGGGTTGGGAACTAGGCCCCGATTCCACCTCCGGTGCAGCCGCCTTGGGGATAATCGCCCGGTCGGATTGATGATTTGTCCCTGGCTATAGAGCTCTTGAGCGCCGGCCGACCCTAGCACTGCCGAGCTGACGACTTCCAAAAGTTGGCGATCTCCGCCAGACCCTCAGTCCAGTGTTGCGGAGTCACGTTAAATGTTTCGCGTATCCGTGTATTGTCGAGTACCGACCATGCGGGACGGCGTGCTGGCGTAGGATAGTCTTTCGTAGAGATGGCATGAAGCTGTGGCGACGAGGTCAGTCGACCATGTCTGAGCGCGATCTGAAAAATGGCGGATGCAAAGCCGTACCAGGTAGTTTGGCCGCTGGCGGTCAAGTGATAAATGCCGGAGAGCGCTTGCCGGTCAGCTAATGAGACGCTCAGCCAACGTCGGCACACATCAGCCGTGGTACGGGCAATAAAAATCGCGCTGGTTGGCGCACCCGTCTGGTCGTCCACAATGGACAGTTCGGATCGTTGCTCGCCAAGACGAAGCATGGTGTTGAGGAAATTGCGGCCCTGAGCGTCGTAGACCCACGATGTACGCAAGATGAGGTGATTGCAGCCGCTCTCGCCAAGTGCGATTTCTCCATCGCGCTTGGTTGAACCATACACCCCGAGTGGATGTGCAGGATCGGTTTCGCGATAGGGGCGCGAGGCTGTGCCGTCGAAAACGTAATCTGTCGAATAGTGGACGACGCCAGCCCCATGGGCACATGCCCAACGTCCAAGAATTGCGGGTAGCCGCGTGTTAATGGCGGCTGCGCTGTCCAGCTCGAATTCGGCACGATCCACCTGTGTGTAGGCGGCAGCGTTGAAGATCAAATCTGGCCGGGTGTCATCAAGAGCCCTCAGTAGCGCCTCTTCCTTGGCTAAATCGCAAGGACGGTCGCCGCTGTCACGCGAAGACGTGATAACACGGCCAAGTCCAGACAGGGCAGCCCGCAATGCGTGCCCGACCTGACCATTCGCGCCGAGCAGCAGCAGGTTCATGATCGTCGCGCCGGCAGTCGGTCGCGCGGTACATCGTCAAGAAACGGCGCCTTTGCATCTTTGGGCGACAAGTCCGGTTGGCTGACTGGCCAATCGATGGCGAGTGTCGCATCGTTCCAGCGGATGCCAGCATCGGATTGTGGATCGTAGAGCGCCGTACATTGATACATGAATAGTGCGTAGTCGGAGAGTACGCAGAATCCGTGCGCATAACCCTCCGGAATCCAGAGGTGGCGCTTGTTGTCGGCCGAAAGTATGCAAGCAAAGGATTGGCGATAAGTCGGCGATTCGGGGCAGATGTCGACTGCGACATCATAAACCTCGCCTTCAAGCACGCTTACCAGTTTTCCCTGCGGGTTCGTCCACTGGTAATGCAGGCCGCGCAATACGCCGCATGCCGAACGCGATACATTGGTCTGAACGAACCGAGCATCGATGCCGGCTTCGGCAAATCGAGCCTGATGAAAGCTTTCGTAGAAGAAGCCTCGCGCGTCACCATGTACTACGGGCTCGACCAGTCGTACGCCAGGCAAGGAAGTGTCAGTTACTTTCATGTATCAGCGCCCTTCGCGCGCGAGTCGCTGCAGATATTGACCATAGCCAACCTTAAGTAGTGGCGCGGCCAGCTTGGCCAGTTGCTCAGTGTCGATCCAGCCGTTTAGGTAAGCGATCTCCTCCGGGCAGGATATCTTCAGGCCTTGCCGGTTCTCGATGGTCTGGATGAAATTGCCGGCTTCCATGAGCGACTCGTGCGTTCCGGTGTCCAGCCAGGCGTAGCCCCGCCCCAGTTGCTCGAGATGGAGCTGGCAGTCGTTGAGGTAGCGCCGATTCAGGTCGGTAATCTCCAGTTCGCCACGATGCGATGGCTTGAGCTCCGCGGCGTAATCCGACGCATGGCCATCGTAAAAATACAGGCCGGTGATCGCGTAGTTGGACAAGGGCTTTGCAGGCTTTTCCTCGATACTGACCACTTTGCCGCCGACGTCCACTTCGGCAACGCCATAGCGCTCCGGATCCCTGACCCAATAGCCGAAGACCGTTGCGCCGCTTGTTCGCGCATGTGCGCGACGCATACGCTCAGTGAGTCCCTCGCCGTAGAAGATGTTATCGCCCAACACCAAGCAGCTGGGCGAGCCGCCGATGAAGTCACGACCGATGAGAAAGGCCTGCGCCAGGCCATCCGGAGAGGGCTGCGTAGCGTAGCGGATGTTCAACCCCCACTGCTCTCCATCGCCCAGCAATCGCTGGAACATGGGCTGCTCATGCGGCGTGTTGATGACAAGGATGTCGCGTATGCCGGCGAGCATAAGCGTGCCCAGCGGGTAGTAGATCATTGGCTTGTCGTACACGGGGAGCAACTGTTTGCTCACACCCTGGGTAATCGGGTACAGCCGCGTGCCCGAGCCGCCGGCCAGGATGATGCCTTTGCGGGAGGTCATACGCCCAATCTCTCCATGCGATAACTGCCATCGAGGATGGCATCGACCCATGATGGATGGGCCAGGTACCAGTCGACCGTACGTGCCATACCATCTTCGAAACCGTGACGCGGCTTCCAACCCAGTTCGCTTTTCAGCTTGGTTGCGTCGATGGCATACCGCCGGTCGTGCCCGGGGCGATCTTTGACGAACCGGATCTGCGCCTCATATGAGGCACCGCCACGCGGCCGCCGCTCGTCGAGCAGGCGGCAGAGCGTACGCACGACATCGATATTGGTCCGCTCGGCGTCGCCGCCGATATTGTAAGTTTCGCCGCATCGTCCCTTGAACAAGGCGGCGTCGATAGCCTCGCAATGGTCCTCGACGAACAACCAATCGCGGATGTTCATGCCATCGCCATAGACAGGCAGTTCCTCGCCACGGAGCGCCTTCTGTATCGTCAGGGGGATCAGCTTTTCAGGAAACTGGAACGGACCATAATTGTTGGAGCAATTGGTCGTGACAGTCGGCAGGCCATAGGTATGGTGGAACGCTCGGACCAGGTGGTCAGACGCTGCTTTCGAGGCGGAGTACGGCGAGTTCGGGGCGTAGGGCGTCATTTCCTGGAACTTCCCTTCCGTGCCGAGCGAGCCGAACACCTCATCGGTTGAAACATGCAGGAAGCGGAACTGGCCGGCTTGTGCCTCCGGAAGGCTGCGCCAGTAGTCCCGTGCGCATTCGAGCAGGGCCAGCGTTCCCACTACATTCGTTTCGACGAAGGCCGCTGGCCCGTCGATGGACCGGTCCACATGCGACTCGGCAGCGAAGTTCACGATGGCGTGGGGCCGGTAAGTGGCCAGTAGATTCGAGACGCAAGCCCGGTCGCCGATATCGCCCTGGACAAAATGGTGATTTGGAGACTGCTTGACCGCGGCTAGCGTGGCTAGATTGCCAGCGTAGGTCAGCTTGTCCAGGTTGATGACATCGTGACCTGCCGCGATGGCGCGAAGGACGAAGTTGCCGCCGATAAAGCCGGCGCCGCCGGTGACGAGAAGTAAAGGCATGTGCTCGCTTGAGTGGCGCCGCGCTGGAGCGGCGGAAATCCAGACTTGGAAGTCCGATTATGCGCGATGCCCGGTATCATGGCGCACCTTGAAAATGTAACCGGCGCGGCCGCGCTAGGTTCGGGGGGTACGTGAACAATTCTTCAGAATCCGTTCGGCCGACCACGTCGGCGGGCGCTAAGATATGTCCCTTTAGCGGCGCGGGATGCGCTGCCCGTCAATCCGGGTTTTCGAGGTAATTGCATGAAAGTAAAAGGGAAAAAGGAAAGTTTCGGCCTTGGAACAAGGGCGATTCATGCCGGCCAGCATCCCGACCCCTCAACGGGCGCGATCATGACGCCCATCTATGCGACCTCGACGTACGTCCAGGAAAGCCCTGGCAGCCACAAGGGCTATGAATATTCCCGGACCCAGAATCCGACACGCATGGCCTATGAGCGTTGCGTGGCAGATCTCGAGGGGGGCAGCGCCGGTTTCGCCTTCGGTTCGGGTCTGGCAGGGGCGGCTACGATACTTGACCTGCTCGACAGCGGCAGTCACGTCATTGCCATGGACGATCTTTATGGGGGCACCTATCGCCTCTTTGAGCGCGTTCGTCGCCGTTCGGCTGGCCTGGATTTCAGTTTTGTCGACCTTAACGACCCGGCTGCCCTGAAGGCTGCTTTGAAGCCGACCACGCGGATGATCTGGGCTGAGACGCCGACCAATCCGATGCTTAAGCTAGTCGACCTGACCAAAGTGGCGGCTTTTGCCAAGAAACATGGGTTGATCCTGGTAGTCGACAACACGTTCTGCTCGCCGATCCTGCAGCGGCCGATCGAATACGGTGCCGATCTGGTGCTGCATTCAGCCACCAAATATCTCAACGGCCATTCCGATATGGTCGGCGGTATCGTCGTGGCAGCCAACGCCGAGATGGCCGAGCGCATGGCGTTTCTGCAGAATTCCGTCGGTGCCGTGTCCGGGCCGTTCGATGCATTTCTGGCGATGCGCGGCCTGAAGACCTTGCATTTGCGTATGCGTGCCCATTGCGAGTCCGCCATGGAACTGGCCAGTTGGCTGGAAAGCCACAAGGCGATCGAGCGGGTGATCTACCCTGGACTCAAGTCGCATCCGCAGCGTGCGCTGGCCAAACGGCAGATGGATGGATTTGGCGGCATCATTTCGGCCGAGGTAAAGGGAGGCGTGAGTGCGGCCCGGCGCATGCTGGAGCGCTGCTCGCTTTTTGCGCTAGCGGAATCGCTCGGAGGGGTCGAGAGCCTCATCGAGCACCCGGCGATCATGACGCACGCATCCATTCCTCCGGCGAACCGCAAACGATTGGGTATTAGCGACGGCTTGATCCGCCTTTCCGTTGGCGTCGAGGATATTGCCGACCTGCGTACCGAGCTTGATCGAGCGCTTTCGGCTCGATGAAGCCCATGGAAGAGCGGAGTGCCCCAGGGACGCAAGCGCAGGCAAGTTTGAGCCGGTTTATTTCCCACGCGCAGAATTTCGAGGACGTGCTTCTGTGGCGCGCCGTCGGCCACGTTGCGTCGGGGTTTTACGTCGATATAGGCGCCCAGGATCCGGTCGTGGATTCGGTGAGCCTGGCATTCCACGAACGGGGATGGCGCGGTGTGCATGTCGAACCCATGCCCAACTACGCTGCCGCACTGCGCGATGCGCGTCCTGGCGATGTCGTCCTGGAAGCGGCCGTCGGTACGGCAACGGGGACGGTGCAATTGCACACCATTCCGAATACCGGGCTAAGTACGCTCGATGACGCCGTTGCGCATCGTCATCGCGAGAATGGATTCGAAGTGCAAGAGCTTCACGTCCCGTCGATCACCCTGGACGCGGTTTTCGCTGCGGCCAGCAGCGACATCCATTGGCTGAAGATCGATGTAGAGGGTGACGAATACGACGTCATTGCCAGCTGGCAGGACGACACGTTTCGGCCCTGGATCATCGCGGTCGAGAGCACGCGGCCCTTGGAGCAAGCCCCCTCTTATGCGGCCTGGGAGCCCATGCTGCTGGCTAAAGGGTACCGGTTCGCATTATTTGATGGGCTCAATCGTTTCTACGTCGCAGCCCAGCATCCCGAGCTGTTCGATGCCTTCATGGCGGGCGCCAATGTGTTTGATGATTTTGCCCTGAGCGGCGACGCCAGCGCACCTTTCTGTGAAGAGCTCAACCGACGAAATGCGGAGCTGCGTAGCGAGGCGGAGCGCCTTCACGGAGAGCTAACAGTGCTACGTGCCGCCTCGGCCGAGCAGCGGCTCGAGTTTGAGCGGCAATTGAACAAGTTACAAAAAGTCAGGCGCGCTTTGGATGTAGAACTCCTGGGGCAGACCCGCGCTGCAGCGGCAGCGCAGGTCCAGGTGAAGACGCTTCGCGCGGAGCTCGATGGTGTCTATACCAGCACATCCTGGCGCGTTACGCGTCCCCTGCGCGGCGCGCGGCGTGCACTTTCGGCAGGGGGAGCGCGGTCGCTTGCAGTGGCGATGGTCCGACCGATCGTGGCGAGGGGCATGAGGTATGCGCTTGCGCGTCCTCAGCTGAAAGCTCGGGTCATGAGCGTGCTTTCGCGGCATCCGGGTGTACTCGTCAGGTTGCAGCGATTTGCCGTTCGCGCGGGATTGGCTTCAAGCATGGGTGCTTTTGAAGTCGCCAAGGGGCGTTCGCTCTCCTCACATATCGCGCAAGGTGCGCTTTCTCTGAAAGCGACGCGCATTTTGCTGGACCTCCAGCGAGTCACCAAGGAAGAGCAAGACTGATGCGTATCGTCCTGGACATGCAGGGGGCGCAGACCGAAAGCCGCTTCCGCGGCATTGGTCGTTATTCGACTGCGTTGGCGCAAGCCATCGTCCGTCAGGCCGGAAGCCATGATGTCTGGTTGGCGGCCAATACCGGCTTCAATGAGGGACTTTCCGGCCTGGAGGCCGCGTTCGCCGATCTGTTGCCGCCGGAGCGTATCTGTCGCTTCGATACCCTGGCGCCGGTCTCATGGATCGATTCGGCCAATGGCTGGCGCCGCGGCGTATCGGAGCGAATGCGTGAGGCATTCGTTCGCGATCTGCAACCGGATGTCGTTCATCTCTCCAGCCTTTTCGAGGGAGCTCAAGATCGCGCCGTCACCTCCGTAGCGGCCGGACCCGGTGATCCTCCCGCAGCCGTTACGCTTTACGATCTCATTCCGCTGCTCAATCCGCAGAGGTACCTCGGCGCAGATTGGGCAAAGGCATGGTACGACTCCAAAATAGAATCGCTAAAACGCGCTGGCGTGTTGCTGTCGATCTCCGAACATGCTCGCAAAGAAGCGATCGATATGCTTGGCATCGCTCCGGATCGCATCGTAAATATCTCCTCGGCGGTTTCCGAGGATTTCAAACTGCTCGAACTTTCCGGGCACGAGAAGGTGCTTGTTCGGAATCGCCTGGGTATCCAGGGTGAGTTTGTCATGTACAGCGGCGCGATGGATCCACGCAAGAATGTGGAGCGGCTGATTGCGGCATATGCCACGCTGTCGAGCGATCTGCAGAATCGCTATCAGCTTGTGATTGCGGGTCGGGTACTTCCTGCCGATCAAGAACGGCTGCTTCGCGCAGCAAGAAAGCACCGCGTTGAAGATCGTATCGTCATGACCGGTTATATATCGGACACGGATCTGATTGCGCTGTATAACTGCTGCTCCTTGTACGTGTTTCCATCGTTGCATGAAGGTTTCGGCTTGCCGGCGCTTGAAGCGATGGCATGCGGTGTGCCGACCATCGGCTCGTCGACGACTAGTGTCCCCGAGGTGATTGGGTGGACCGATGCCATGTTCGATCCAACCAGTGTGGACGAGATCGGCTCGCTGATGAATCGCGCGCTGCGCGATGAGGGTTTTGCAACCAGTTTGCGCGAGCACGCGAAAGTGCAGTCCGGAAAGTTCTCCTGGGATGGAAGCGCAAAGCGGGCGATCGGGGCATTCGAGGCAATGCAGGCCAAAAAGCAGGGACCTTCCCGATCTTGGGCAGCAGTTGCCACCGCTATCGAGGCAAGTTATCAGACGCTGATCGATTCCATAGGGCCTCTGTCCGTTGCCGGCTCCGCGCCTTCACGCACGGACTTGAACGCTGCAGCGAGCGCTATTGCGGAGAACCAGGACGAGGCATTGCATGCAGCGAGAATCTCGTTGGGCACGCCAGCTGTGCTGAAGTGGCGCGTAGAGGGTCCTTTCGATAGCAGCTATAGCCTGGCGCTGGTCAATCGAGAGCTTGCTCTTGCGCTGCATGAGCACGGAAACGAAGTCGCGCTCCACTCGACCGAAGGACCGGGCGACTTCGATGCTAATCCGGCCTTTCTCGCATCGCGGGCTGACGTCGCCGCCTTGCACGCACGCGAGCCCGCCATGCCGGCAGAACAAGCCGATGTCTCCAGTCGCCTGCTGTATCCGCCCCGCGTGGACGATATGCGCTCGCGCTTCAATCTATTGCACGACTATGCGTGGGAGGAATCGGCCTTCCCGCCGGAGTGGGTGGATACATTTAACGCCCATTTGCAGGGAATCTCGGCGCTTTCCGAGCATGTGCGAAAGATATTGCTGGATGCCGGGGTCGCCGTGCCGATCTCGGTAAGCGAGGCCGGTGTCGATCATTGGGAGCGGGTGAAGGCGACACCTGGCTATACACTGGAGGCGAAAGCGTTTCGCTTTCTGCATGTATCGTCTTGTTTTCCGCGCAAGGGAGCGGATGTTCTACTTAAAGCCTACGGCGATGCATTCAGTGCGGCGGACGACGTTTCGCTGATCATCAAGACATTTGCCAATCCGCACAATGAAATCCAAGCGTGGCTCGCCGAGGCACGCGGTGGTCGCAGGGATTTCCCCGATGTAAAGATCATCGAAGAGGATCTGCCTGAGGAAACACTCAAGGCGCTCTACGAACAGTGCCACGCCTTGGTTGCGCCAAGTCGGGCAGAGGGGTTCGGATTGCCGCTGGCCGAAGCCATGATGTCCGGGTTGGCGGTCATTACGACCGCATGGGGCGGTCAGCTTGATTTTTGCAACGAAGACACCGCGTGGCTGGTGGACTATCGCTTCGAAGAGGCGCGGACACATTTTGGTCTGTTCCATTCCGTATGGGCCGAGCCGGATCGCCATGAGCTGGCGAGCACCATGCGAGAAGTTCACGATGCTTCTGCCGAAGTGCGTGCGCAGAAGGTGGCGAGTGCCCAGCAGTTGCTACGCCAGCACTTTAAATGGAGCGATGTAGCCGCGCGCGCCGACAATTTTGTGCGAGGTCTCGCTACAGGGCCAAGAGCGCGTGCGCCCAAGATCGGCTGGGTGACAACCTGGAATACCCGGTGCGGTATTGCCAGCTATTCTGAGCATCTTGTCCGTCGGATGCCCTGCGAGGTGGCGATCTTTGCAGCGAACGCCGCCGATAGGCAGGCGGAGGATGGCCCTGAGGTTCTTCGCTGCTGGAGCTCGTCCGGATCGGAATCGCTGCTTGGATTATCCGCTGCCATCGAGGCGGCAGGCAGCGACGTCGTAGTGGTGCAGTTTCAGTACGGATTTTTCGAATTCGGCCCCCTTGCCGATTTTCTTCACGCGCAAAAGGATGCCGGACGCGTCGTCATCATGATGATGCATGCGACCCAGGATCCGTCTCATGTGCCCGATCGCAAGTTGATTTTGCTCGCCGATGCGTTGGCCAGATGCGACAGGATTCTTGTGCATGGCGTGGGCGACTTGAACAGGTTGAAAGACCTGGGTTTGGTGGACAACGTTGCAATTTTTCCTCATGGCGTTGTCGATGTCCCCGATGGTGCGGGAGGAGGCAAGGAGAGGCCGGGAGCTTCCACACGTCCCTTTGTGCTGGCGTCCTATGGTTTTTTCCTTCCGCACAAGGGGCTCGTGGAGTTGATCGAGGCGACCGGGTTGCTGGTCGCTCGAGGCTTGGACGTCCGCCTCAAGATGATCAATGCCGAATATCCGGTCGGGGAATCCAAAGCCATGATCGATGCTGCGCGCAAGCGCATCGCCGAGCTTGGGTTGCAGGGCAAGGTGGTTCTCCAAACTGACTATTTGAAAGACGAGGAATCGCTACGCCAACTGGACGAAGCCAATTTGATCGTTTTCCCGTATCAGGGTACCGGTGAGTCGTCCAGTGCCGCTGTGCGCTATGGGCTGGCCTCGGGTCGCCCGGTAGCCGTCACCCCGATTGCTATTTTCGATGACGTAGGCGGAGCGGTTCATCGGTTGCCGGGAGTTCGGCCGGAAGAGCTTGCCGATGGCATCGCGAGCTTGATGCAGCCCGCTCTAGCAGCGCGCCGGGCCGAAGTAGAGGCGGCAGCTGCGCGCTGGAGGCGGGCGCACCGTTATTCACGGTTAGGCCTCCGTCTTTACAATACGCTGCTGGGGTTGGTGTCGGTCCGTAGGGCCGTCGATAGCAAAAAAGCTCGTTCCGGCTCGGCGGTATAATCGGTCCCGGTGGACCTCCGTTTCGATTAAAAGACTATAATTTTCAGGAATCGCTTCAATGAAAAAAGCAATTGTCACTGGCATTAGCGGACAGGATGGCGCCTACCTGGCTCAGTTGCTTCTCAGCAAGGGCTATGAGGTTTATGGCACATTTCGCCGCACCAGCTCGGTCAATTTCTGGCGCATTGAAGAACTAGGCATCGAGAACGATCCGAATTTGCACTTGGTGGAGCACGATCTGACCGATCAGGGATCGACCATCAGTCTGGTAAGCCGCGTGCGGCCGGATGAGATTTATAATCTAGCGGCTCAGAGCTTTGTGGGGGTGAGCTTCGATCAGCCGGCGACAACGGCCCACATCACAGGTGTGGGCGCTCTGCATTTGCTGGAAGCTATTCGCCTCGTCGATCCGGCGATTCGCTTCTACCAAGCGTCGACTTCTGAAATGTTCGGCAAGGTCCAGGCGATTCCCCAGACGGAGGATACGCCGTTCTACCCACGCAGCCCCTACGGTGTAGCCAAGCTTTACGCGCATTGGATCACGGTCAATTATCGCGAGAGCTACAATCTCTTCGCCTCCAGCGGGATTCTGTTCAACCACGAAAGCCCTTTGCGTGGCCGTGAGTTCGTGACTCGGAAAATTACCGACTCGGTCGCCAAGATCAAGCTGGGCAAGCTCGACTGTCTTGAGCTTGGCAATATCGATGCGAAACGCGATTGGGGTTTCGCCAAGGAGTACGTCGAAGGGATGTGGCGGATGCTGCAGGCCAACGAATCGGAAACATTCGTTCTTGCCACTAATCGCACCGAGACGGTGCGCGATTTCGTTCGCATGGCATTCAAGGCGATCGGCATCGAACTCGAGTTCTCCGGCAAGGACGAGTCTGAGATTGCGACGGACAAGGCTACCGGCAAGGTGCTGATGCGAGTCAATCCGAAGTTCTACCGTCCGGCGGAAGTCGACCTATTGATCGGTAACGCCGCCAAAGCCAAGGCCAAGCTGGGTTGGGAGCCAAAGACGACGCTCGAAGAGCTTTGCGCAATGATGGTCAAGGCGGATCTTGTTCGTAACGGGCGCGGAGCGTCGTTCTGACATGACGCAGCCGAGCGTCCTGCTGACTGGAGCCCAGGGCTTTACCGGCAAGTACATGGAAGCCGCTCTCGTGGGGGCGGGCTATCGTGTCCATGGTTGGGGCGGAGACGTGTCGGTAGTGGGAGCCAGTCGCGAGTCCGTCGATTTGACGGACCGGCAATCGGTGTATGCGGCCATCGATCGCCTCAGGCCGGATTTGATCGTGCATCTGGCAGCTATCTCGTTTGTCGCTCACGGCGATGCTGCAGCAATTTATAATGTCAATGTCGTTGGGACGCGTAATCTGCTTGAGGCGGTATCGCGTCTCGATCGCTTGCCACAGAAGATACTCCTTGCCAGCAGCGCCAATGTCTATGGCGTGAGGCCGGGAGCAATCGATGAGAATGCGCCCTTCAAGCCACAGAACGACTATGCCGTGAGCAAGGTGGCCATGGAATACATGGCGCGCGTGTGGAGCGACAGGTTGCCGATCGTCACGGTGCGACCGTTCAACTATACCGGCGTCGGGCAGGGGGAAAACTTCCTGCTGCCCAAGATCGTCGGACATTTTCGCCGTGGTGAGCCTGTCCTTGAATTAGGCAACATCGACGTCTGTCGCGATTTCTATGATGTTCGCCATGTAGTCTCGCTGTATATGGGATTGCTCGAAAAGGCCGAGGCGGGGGATGTCTTCAACGTCTGCTCCGGCCAGGAAATCTCTATCCGCGAAATCATCGGCTTTATGGAGCGGATCGCGGGCAGGGTCATTGAAGTAAGGACGAATCCCGCATTCGTGCGCCCAAATGAGGTCACGCATCTGCGGGGGGATCCATCCCGTATCGAGCGACTGTTGGGGCCGTTGCCTGATTATTCGATCAGGGAGACCCTGCAATGGATGTTCGAGACGTAAGCGTTTTTTTGAGTTACGGCGCTAGAGCCAGGCGGGCACCCGATCATGTGCCAAAGCTATCCGATTTGAATTGGTAATTTCGATGCAGAAGAGCCCGACATTTGTTGCGATCAGGGATATTGCCGCTGCAGCGCGGCGCTACTCCCTGGTGGGCATGCTCGGTTGGCAAGACGTACGCCAACGTTATCGTCGTTCGGCGTTGGGGCCTTTCTGGCTGACCATCAGCATGGGCGTCATGATCGGCACGATTGGCGTCGTGTTTGGGCAGATATTTCAGACTGCGATGAAGGAATATCTGCCATTTCTGGCGGCGGGCATGATCCTGTGGAACTTCATGTCGGTGGTGGTCATGGAGGGGTGTACCGGCTTTATCGCTGCCGAGGGCATCATCAAACAACTGCCGATTCCACTGTTTGTCCACATTCTGCGAATGATGTGGCGGAATGTGCTGATTCTCCTGCACAACATCGTCATTTTCCCGTTGGTACTCTTGGCGGTCGGACGGCCTTTGGGCTGGGAGGCGCTAATTGCGATTCCCGGCTTTGTGTTGCTGGCCATCAACCTCGCCTGGGGCGCGCTGCTGCTGGGCGTTCTTTGTGCACGTTATCGTGATTTGCCGCAGATCGTCGGCAGCGCGCTGCAGGTGGTTTATTACCTTACACCGATCATGTGGATGCCGGGCCATCTGTCGCAACGCGCAGGTGCCTATCTCGTCGATTTCAACCCGATTTACCACTTGATCTCTATCGTGCGTTCGCCTCTTCTGAATGCCATGCCAACCGCTACTGACTGGTGGGTTTCATTGGCATTGGCCGTCTTGGGCTGGTTCGTGGCAATCGCGCTCTATGGCCGCTACAAGCGCCGCATTGCGTACTGGCTCTGAGGGTTCTGACAATTATGGCAATCATTGAATTCAACGACGTTACCGTAGATTTTCCGATCTACAATGCCAGCGGACGCTCGCTGAAGAAGCGGCTCATGAGCGTCGCTACGGGCGGCCAGCTTGGCGAAGATCAACAAGGGCGAGTCATTGTTCGCGCGCTGGAGGGGCTGACATTCAAGCTCAGTGACGGCGACCGCGTTGGACTGCTCGGTCACAACGGTGCGGGCAAGAGCACATTGTTGCGTTTGCTCAGTGGCGTCTACGCGCCAACGGCAGGAACCACACGCATTGAGGGCGATGTCGGTTCGTTGCTCGATATTTCGCTCGGTATCGATCATGAAGCCACAGGGCGCGAAAACATATTCATACGCGGCGGCTTGCTTGGAATGACGCGCGCCGAAGTCACGCGGCAGATCGAAAGCATTATCGAGTTCTCCGAATTGGGGGACTTTGTCGATATGCCTGTGCGTACTTATTCGACCGGCATGCATTTGCGTCTGGCATTCGCGGTGTCGACGGTAGTCCGTCCAGAGATCCTCCTGATGGATGAATGGTTGTCGGTGGGTGACGAGAATTTCAAGCACAAAGCAGAGGCTCGTATGGCTGAAGTGGTGCAGTCCACTCATATCCTGGTCATCGCAAGCCACTCGCGTGAGCTGATTATGCACACATGCAATCGAGTTCTCTGGCTGGAGCATGGGCGTATACGCATGGATGGCGCACCGAGCGATGTCGTGTCAGCGTATTTCGGCGGATGAAGAACGCTATGGAACATATATACAGGCGACAAGCGGATATCGATGTTGCTACTAGGTCGGCGAAGAGCTCGCCGCATCGGTTCGATTCCCCGCCAAGTAACCAGCAGGTTTTAGAGCCGCAGCAGGCAGCGCCGCAGCCTCCAAGTGGGTGGCGGCGCAGTGTGCGTGGTATGGCTAGACGTCTGTACAGGATCATGCTTCCGTTTGTGAGGCCATTAGCTTTTCGCGCACGGCGTTATTTGAGCGAGGAAGTACGACAGGAGATTGGGAGTCTTCGTGCGGACATTATTGCTGTGCAAGAGCAGGCCTATCAGCGATCGCTACAAAGCCATACATGGGCATACGAGCAACAACTAAAACTGACGGTGAGTATCATTCAGGAAGTGCAATCGTTGCGGCTTTGCTACATATCCCAACGAAGCGATATGCCTGGCCAGAAGTTTGACCAACTTATCGAACGTTTCATGCCATGGGACGATCTTGCTGCCCGTCTAGACCGGCTCGAATCTCACGCTCTTGTGTCGAAACACCGTTTCGCGGTGCCTTGCGGCGATGGTGCGACGCTTGTTGCTACGAACGTGGGATACGTTCTCTGTGCTGCAGACGACGCGCCGATGATCGCCAGTCTGATTGAGCTAGGTGATATTGAGCGCGGCACTCGCCTTTTCATTCAGTCTGCCGTCAAGCAAGGAGATGCTTTTATCGATATCGGGGCGCATGTCGGTATGCATTCTTTGGCGGCCGCGAGGGCGATGGGGGGGCTAGGCCACGTCTATGCGTTTGAAGCTTATGGCCCGACAGCAAAACTGCTTGAGCGCTCCGTCTGGACTAACGGCTATGCTTCCATGGTGAGTGTGCATCATCAGGCTATAGGGCGGGAATCGGCGAGTCGTACTCTTTATCTTGGGAAGATCAGTGGCCATCATTCGCTGTTTCCGCTGGATGCAAGTCATGTTGGAGACAAGGAGCCCGTTCGGGTAGATACAGTGCGATTGGATGAGGTTGTTCCTCATTCTGCACCCGTGGCGCTCATGAAAATCGATGTCGAAGGCGCTGAGCTCGATGTTCTTGCTGGCGCAAGGTCGTTGATCGAGGCTCATCCAAATATGGGCATTATCGTGGAATACGGTCCTTCACATTTGAGCCGCAGCGGTCATTCTCGAGACGAATGGTTCGGAGCATTTGCGTCCCTGAATATGGAGTATCGGGTCATCGATCCTGAAACTGGTGTGTTGCTTTTAGTGAGCTGCAACGAACTTGATCGCTTCGAGTCAACCAATCTCCTGTTTGCTCGGCGAGATTCGAGTCGGTGGTTCAGTAAGCCATAGGCGTTTCCAAGAGGACTGAAAGCTTGCTATTTTTCGTGTCTGGTGGGGTTTGACGTGAAGCAATCGATTGTTGTCATAGGTGCCGGAGGACACGCGAAGGTGTGTATCGACCTCTTGCGCGCCATGGGCGAGTCGGTAGCATTTTGTGTCGGTGAGTCCGCAGATGGGCGATGCCTGGGGGTGCCAGTCCTCGAGGGCGATGAATCGATCGCAAACCTCTATGAAGAAGGCTATCGTCGGGCCTTCGTAGCCGTAGGATCCAATACCGTGCGCTTTCGACTCGGCGCAGCCGTGGTAGCGCAGGGTTATGAGTTAGTCAATGCTATCAGCCCGCATGCCGTGCTATCGCCGAGCGTCCGCATAGGGCGTGGTGTGGCGGTCATGGCCGGCGTAGTCGTTAATGCCGACAGCGAGGTCGGTGATCTGGCCATCATCAATACAGGAGCGACGGTTGACCACGACTGCCGTATTTCCGAGGGGGTTCATATTGCGCCGCAATGTGCGATCGCCGGGACGGTGGCTATAGGAAGGATGTCGTTTCTAGGGATAGGTACCAAAGTTATCCCCGGCGTCGGCATAGGAACGAATGTAATCGTCGGTGCTGGCGGGGTCGTTACTGGAGATATCCAGGATGGCGTCACGGCAGTTGGCGTGCCAGCACGTATCATTAAATATAAGTAAGGGTAAGAGAGTTCAATATGAAGCGTATATCCGTTGCACAGCCTAGGCTCGCCGGTAACGAGCGTGACTATGTACTCGATTGCCTCGACACAAGCTGGATTTCGTCGGTAGGTAAGTACATCGGCGCATTTGAGCAGGCGTTCGCCGAGTTTTGCTCGGTGAAACACGCTATCGCCACCAACAATGGTACGACCGCGTTGCATCTGGCATTGGTGGCGATGGGTCTCCAGCCGGGAGAGGAGGTCATCGTACCCACAGTGACATACATCGCAACAGCCAATGCAGTACGTTATTGCGGTGCGATACCCGTGCTAGTCGATGTTTGCGAAGGTACGATGAATATCGATCCTGCCGACATCGAGCGAAAGATCACGCCGAAGACGCGAGGCATTATTCCGGTTCATCTCTATGGTCACCCAGCGGATATGGGGGCGATCAGCGAGCTGGCTCACAAACACGGTTTGTGGGTTCTTGAAGATGCTGCCGAGGCACACGGTGCTGAGTATCAGGGTAAGCGTGTCGGTGGTCTCGGTACGTGCGCCACGTTCAGCTTTTTTGGCAACAAGATCATCACCACAGGTGAGGGTGGCATGATCACCACGGACGATGACGATCTTGCCGCACGGCTCCGACTTCTCCGCGGGCAAGGCATGGACCCGAAGCGTCGGTACTGGTTCCCGGTTATCGGTTACAACTATCGCATGACGAATATCCAGGCTGCCATTGGTCTCGCGCAATTGGAAAACGTAGATGCAGCCTTATTCGAACGTGAGCGTCTCGCTCGCTGGTATGACGAGGCATTAAAGGATTTGCGTGATCGATTGGTGTTGCCTGCGGAAGCGGCGTGGGCTAAACAGGTCTATTGGATGTACAACATCTTCTTGAGAGATGAGGGTGAAGAGCGACGAGATGCGGTCATGGCCAAACTCGACAGCCTCGGCATCGAAACGCGCCCGGTCTTTTACCCGATGCACGTCATGCCGCCCTATGCGGAGAATACGAGCTATCCAGTGGCGGATACTTGGGCGGCGAGAGGTATCAATCTTCCTACGCATCAGGACGTTACTCAGGAAGATGTCGCGCATATAGCGGCCGCGCTGGCCGAGAGCTTGACCTGATGAGAATTGCGTTATGCTCGACCTTTGTCCCGTTCATCTATGGCGGGGCTCGCAATATTGTCGAATGGCTCCAGGTCATGCTCGAGCGCCAAGGACACACCGTCGAGCGGGTCTACTTGCCGGAAGTGGACGCGCCCGATTTGCTGTTCCAGCAGATGGCGGCGCTGCGCTGGATTGATCTATCTGCGGCAGATCGGGTGATCTGTTTCAGGCCCCAGGCACATCTTATTCGTCACCCGCACAAGATTCTCTGGTTTATCCATCACATCCGATCCTTCTATGATCTGTGGGATACCCCCTATCGGGGGTTCCCGGATAACGCCAAGTATCGCGGCGTTCGCGATGCGCTTCGCGCAGCCGACAATGCGGCGCTGGCGGAGGCGAAGCAGGTGTTTACCAATTCGCGTGTCGTGAGCGAGCGTCTGAAGAAATACAACGGCGTAGATAGTGAAATTCTCTATCCTCCCGTATTCGATTCAGAGCGCTTTGAATGTCGTTCCTTTAATGACGAGGTGGTTTATATCTGTCGCATGGAGCACCATAAGCGGCAGCATCTGCTCATCGAAGCCATGAGCCACGTCAAGACCGCAGTACGAATTCGTTTATGTGGACGTAGTGGCGATGTCTCATATGCCGATCACCTGCGCGCACTGATTCAGAAGCATCGCCTCGATGACAAGGTCACAATCGAGGATCGCTGGATAAGCGAGGAGGAGAAGGTGGAGCTGCTTGCAGATTGCCTCGCCGCAGCCTATTTGCCATTGGACGAAGATTCCTATGGTTACCCTAGTCTTGAAGCCAGCCACGCCAGTAAGCCCATTTTAACAACGCTCGACTCCGGTGGCGTCATGGAGTTGGTGAGCGATGGAGATAACGGGTATGTGGCTGACCCGGATCCCCGTAGCGTCGCGGATGCGTTGGACAAGTTCTACATGCAACGCGATGAGACCCGGCGTATGGGGGTAAGGGCTGCCGCGCGTCTGGATGAACTGAAGATCTCGTGGACGCACGTCCTTGAAAGGTTGCTGGCATGAAGGTGTTGATCGTCAATAACATGGCGCCCTTTGTCTGGGGTGGCGCCGAAGAGTTGGCGGCTAACCTGGAGCGCAACCTCATTTTGGCTGGGCATCAGGCGGAAATCTTGCGCGTTCCCTTTCAATGGGAGCCAGCAGAAGCCATCCCGACGCAGATGTTGATGATGCGCGCATTCGAGCTGTGGAATGTGGACCGTGTCATTGCACTCAAGTTTCCCGCCTATTTGATCCGGCACCCGCACAAAACTCTCTGGCTGGTGCATCAGTATCGTCAGGCATACGATCTGTTTGACGCTGGGCAGACGAACTTGCCACCCGGAGAGCAGGGTGAGGCGTTGCGCTCGATGATTCGCGAAGCGGACCAGCAGGCATTTGCCGAGATGCGCTCGATCTACACCATTTCCGACGTGACCAAAGCGCGCCTCGCCCGCTACAACGGCCGCGAAGCAAATGTTCTGGTGCCACCCGTCAACGATCCCGAACGGTTCATTGGTGGGGAGTCGCAAGGCTATGTGCTGGCGGCAGGGCGAGTCAATGCTATGAAGCGGCAACACCTGCTAGTCGAGGCTATGAGGTATACGTCGCCAAAGACCAAGTTGCTGGTCGCCGGTCCGCCCGATTCAGCCGCCGACGCGGACGCTTTGCAGCGGTTGGTGGATCAACATGATCTCGGCGATCGAGTGAAGCTTGATTTGAGGTTTCTATCGAGAGACGAATATGCCGCTTACGTCAATGGCGCACAAGCGGTTGCCTATGTGCCATATGATGAAGATGCGCTCGCCTACGTTACAATGGAAGCATCGCAAGCGGGCAAAGCCTTGATAAGTGCTTGCGATAGTGGCGGTGTCTTAGGTCTGGCCCGGCACGGGGAAACTGGATGGGTTGCCATGCCTCATCCAGAGGCGTTGGCGGGTGTACTTGATCAAGCTTTTGCTGATTCAAGGCGCACACAGGCGTATGGAGACGGTGCGAGAGAGCGTTTGCACGCTATGGACATCAATTGGCCGTCGACCGTCGGGATGCTATTGCAATGAATATCGTAATTTTCGCGCCGGGACTCAAAGCGTCGGCTATCGGTCGCATGACTGGCTTGCTTGTCAGGGAACTTTCCGCACAAGGGCACACCGTTGTTCTGATCCGTTCAGAGGAAAAGGTGTTGCTATCGGCAGTGCCGCAATCCTTCAGTGTTGAAGTTATCGATTGGTTGCAAACAAGCGCTGTCGACGCTGCTTGTGCGCAGGCAGACGCGATCGTTCACCAGATTGGTGATAACTATCATTATCACTACGGTAGCCTTGAATGGCTTTCTAAGTATCCGTCTGTTGTTTGTCTACATGATTTTTATCTAGGCAACTTGTTTTTCCAGTGGGCTCAGACGCATATGGCGGAAGCTGAGCAGGCGTTGTTGCATTGGTACGGTGCCGGATCGAATAAGAAGTTCTTTGAGTATTCCCACCGACAAGATTTCATCGAGCTGACTTGCGCCGCCATGCCTATGACTGAGTGGTTGTGCGCCATGGCATCAGCAGTGATCACGCACAGTAGCTGGGGCATCAAGCGTGTGCTTGATTCATGTGCTGGGCCGGTGCGCGCGGTACCGCTTGCTTATGAAGTGCCGGCATGGGATGGGGAGAGCGCTGTCAGCAATGCGGAAGCTCATGCTGATGGTGAGCCTTTCAATATCCTCACCATTGGTAACGTGAATGCCAATAAACGTGCGGCGAGTGTCATCCGCGCATTGGCTCAGAGTGAAAAATTACGTAGATCCGCTGTTTTTCGTCTGGTTGGGCAATGCGATACGTTGAAGGCGCTCGAACTATCTGCATTGGCGAGGAACCTGGGTGTCAACCTTGTGATTTCGGGTCCTGTGGACGACGATGTGCTAGCGGTGATCGTCCGGGGTGCCGATGTCGTTAGTTGTTTGCGATGGCCTAGTCTGGAAGCTGCATCTGCGTCGGCAATCGAAGCCATGCTTCATTGCAAGCCGGTCGTAGTTACCAATGTTGGCTTTTACCGGGAGATCCCGTCGGACCACGTGGTCCATATCGACCCCGATAACGAAATAGATTCTTTATGTAAAGCGCTGGAATGGCTTCATGCTGAACCTGAAGCGCGCTTAGCGCTCGGCCGAAGGGCTCAAGCTTGGGCAAGTCAACAATTTACCGCTGCGGGATATTGTCGAGCTTTGCTTGGGGTGGTAGACGATATGCACATGGCAGCGCCGATATTGCATTCTATGCGCTTTTTTGCGCAGGCGCTGTCTGACTGGAAAACTGATACTCGTTGGCTCGGCACATCGTTGGCGTTGGATCCGATACGGTCGCTATTAGGTACAACTGCATAAAATTTGGCGTATCCAATAAAACTGAATATCAATATGCTAGTGACCGCTCCACAAAAGTAATTACTAGGCCTATGAGCTACGCCGTAATGCTTGCTGCTTTGATAGGGAGCATAGAATCATGGATCCCGCGCTCCCCATTGGGGGATATCAAGTATGGTCAGGGTGCTCAAGCGTGAATAACGCGGATACAGCCGAAAATCGTGTCATACGCGATATGCCACTGCCGCTTGTCTTGGCATTAGGGCTGGTTGCGCTAGCTGCAATCGTATTGTTCGCTAGAAATCTATTTGTGGACAATGCTGTCGTGTTCCACGACGAATATGTCTATAAGCTGTGGTCCGACCCGAATTTTCTTCCTTCGGATATTATCGACCGGCACTTGGCGCAGCTGATGCCGAACAGGCTGTATTTCTTTGTTTATTCGTTAGCCGCTGGGGCCGGGCAAAACTTCTACGCCCTGGCACAATGGTTCAATGTCGCCTTCTGGGCTGCAGGGATCGCGGCGCTCATTCCGATTGCGGTGCGGCTCGACATAGCGCCGGGCCGCATCGTGCTCCTCGTCGGCGCAGCGGTGCTGCTGCCCATGAGCATGTATACGAAGTATTTCATGCCAGAGGCCATGTACTTCGCCCTGTTTATGCTGGCGACATGGCTGGTACTCGGATTGAGATCGGGCAGGGCCCGGGAGCGATTGGCGGCAGCGGGGTTCGTGATCGGCTCGATGTACTACGTCAAGCCGCACGCTATCTTTCTGTTCGGTGTGGTACTGGCTTTTTTGTTGTGCTCGAAGGTCAAGCTGCGTCTGGTCGCTGCGCTGTTGCTTGGTGTTGCTGCCGGCTTCTTGGTCTGTAAGCTTTCATTTCCACCCCAGGTCGATTTGCCATCTGCTTCCATGGGGGTTTACGCGGAGAAGATACACGAGTGGGCGCAGCACATACTTAATTACGACAGTGGTGCAAAGGGCCTCGCCAAGGATGTCATGCATGTCGCAGCCGGGCATCTTGCTCTGTTTTTTGCGATGTTCAGCCTCCCCCTCGTCGTCCTCTGCGGAACGCTCAGAACACGCCTGGGATTTGTCCAGGCGTCTCAACATGACGTGCAGGCACTGGATTTCGCACGCTATCTGCTGATCGCGACCACAGTATTGATCGGCGTGGCGGTGGTTTTTACGGTGTCGGCGGGGGAGATCGGCAGGCTGCATAGTCGATACTACTTCTTCCTCGCGCCGCTTTGGCTTCTCGCCATGCTGATGGCAGAGAGGGCGAAACTGGCTCGGCCAGGCAAGATCGCTGTTGCGCTGTTGAGTACTATTGCGATCGCTTACTTGGTGATCTTTGGCCGACGGTATTCAGTGACGCTTCCTATTTCCGTGGTGAGCGATGGTCCGGAATGGGCGTTTCTGTTCGTGTCCCGCACGGTTGCGGGCGGCACGCTTGTGCTGCTGTGGCTGGGTATGCTTTGGTCGCTTCGCACGCGTGCGGACTGTCGCGTATGGATATTCGCGATCATGGTGTCCTCGATTGCGAGTGCCTGTTACGTGACGGTGCAGCAGAAAGGGGTTTTCCGTAACGACCTTTCCGAGGGGAGCGAGGCGAGCGCGATAGAGAAGGTGCTCGGCCGCGAAGCCATGGAACACGCACTGGTCGTCGGTAGAGATCGGCTCGAAGTCAGCATGTTTCTCTTCCCGCTGCGTTCTGCACCTTATATGGCCTATGCGCCCCATGGGGCGCATATCGATCCCCTCATCCAGGATAAGGCCAATCTGCGATGGGTCATCCTTCTGTGGAAAGACTATCCGGCGCCAGCTGGTTCGCAATGCATTTTTGTCGGTGAGCGCGTTCGCGCATGCTCGTTGTCGCAGGCACGAACACTCTAGGATGGCTTGACTCTTCGGCTAAGGCGCGTGCTTGCGATTACGCGGATGCCGGGTAAGATGCAGCGCTTGCTTCGGTACTCGCGAGAAGTCGAAGTTAAGGAACGCCAGGAGTAGCTGCAGACCACAGAGGATGGACAACGCCGAAATCATGACGGTACCGGTGGGCGTGGCGATGTGGAGCGCATAAGAATGCATCCAGTGCACCGCACCGAAGGCGATGCCAAAGGTGAGAATGATTAAGCCGGCAAGCAATTCCAATGATGCAATCGACATATCGCGCAGAAAATAGCTGTAAAAAATTCGCTTGCAGAAATTTCTCAGATGCTTGCCCAGGAATTCACCCAGGATCTTCGATATTTTGAGATTGCTGACCTCGTCGCCGTATTGTGCATCCATGGGAACATCCATGACCTTCGCTCGTAGCGTTCCAAGGCGAAACAGCATGTCTGTCTCGAAGAAGTAGCGCTTGCTGATACTCTTCATCGGCAGCCGCAATGCGGCTTCTCGGTGGATCGCGGTGTAACCGTTGGCTGGATCGAATAGATCCCAATAGCCCGTCGAGAGCTTCGTCATGAACGAAAGGGCGGCATTTCCAAAGATGCGGACTTTTGGCATGCGACCGATGTTCTCGAGATCGTAAAACCGATTGCCCTTGGTGTAGTCGGCATAGCCGAGCGCGATGGGCGTGACGAAGTCGTCCAGCAGCGCGGGATCCATCTGGCCGTCGCCATCGATCTTCACGAAGATGTCGAGGCCAGCATCAAGGGCTGCTTTGTAGCCGGCCATGACTGCACCGCCGACGCCTCGATTCTCATCGAGAAACAAGACTTCCACGCGGGGATCGTTACACTTCTCGGCAACCAGTTTTCCGCTTTGGTCTGGGCAAGCGTCGTCGATCACGTAAATGCGCTCGACTTCCGCGCCGATTTTCGCGATGACATCCAGGACAAAGGGGCGGACTTTGTAGGCCGGGATGATGGCCGCGATGCGTGGATAGTTCGAGGCGGTGTCGGTCATTTGATTTGCACGTCCTTGTCATATCGACTGGGTCGATATATCCAGTACTTCGAAACCAGAAAGCTGAGCGCGGCGAGCAGGGCATCGGCCACCGGTTTCACCGCCCATGCCCAATGCAGGCCGTGACCGTGGTCGACCCAGAGGACGATCATGGTGCTCAGCGCCGTCGTCATGCACCAGGTTAGCGAATAGCGGACAAAGCTCTGCCAGCGAAGCGTCTCATGGCTGCAGTTCTTTTGGGCGAATGTCCAGCGGCCGTTGAGCCAGAATCCAAGTCCCGCAGCGGTAATGCGGCCAGTGACGTTACCCGCGGCGGGACCGACCCCGAAATGGGTAAGTACAACGAAGATCATCCAGTCGATGCAGATCTGGATGAGACCGACAATGCCAAATGCCAGGACTTCACGCCCCAGTGGAACCCAGCGCAGAAGCCAGGATGGCAGCAGCCAACGAGGAACGGTGGCGGGGGCAGGGGCGTTGGCTAGGGGGCCATCTGGGGTGTGCATGAGGTCTTGCCTGGCTGGCGCCAACGGGAGGCTGCTGTCGGAGTAAAGCCGGCGGCCATTTTAACGCCCACCGGCTACAACTAAGCTACTTCCCTTGTGAGTTGAAAGGACGCCCCACATCGGGCCTGTTGAATCAGCTTGTCCTGCCGTAGACGTCTTCGAACCGGACGATATCGTCTTCTCCCAGATAGCTTCCCGACTGCACTTCGATCAGTTCCAGAGGGAGGCGTCCCGGGTTTTCGAGGCGATGCTTTACGCCAAGCGGGATATACGTGCTTTGATTCTCGGTCAGCAGTATGACCTCGTCGCCTCGCGTCACCTTGGCTGTGCCGCTGACAACGATCCAATGCTCCGCACGGTGATGATGCATCTGTAAGCTCAAGGTGGCGCCGGGTTTCACCGTGATGCGCTTCACCTGGAAACGATTGCCATTGTCGATGGAGTCATAGGCACCCCACGGGCGGTATACCTTGCGATGCCAGGTAACTTGAGACCGCCCATCTTGCTTGAGCTTCGATACGATGGTTTTTACTTCCTGCACGCGATTCTTATCGCTTACCAGGATGGCATCGTCGGTCTCGACGACAACGACATCTTCCAGGCCGATCATGGCAATCAGGCGTTGGCCGTGCGCGTACGTATTACGGCAATCGATGGCCATGACATCGCCATGATGCGAGTTGCCATGATCGTCGTGCTTCTGGGCCTCCCACAAAGCCGACCATGAGCCCACATCGCTCCATTGGGCATCCAGCGGGACGACTGCCGCTGCATCCGTTTTTTCCATGACAGCGTAGTCAATGGAGTCGGAAGGGCACTCGGCAAAAAGCGCGGAGTCCAGCCTTACGAAGTCGTCGTCGCGCTTGGCCTGTTCCCAGGAATGGCGGCAGGCGTTGAGCATGGGTGCCTGGAATGTCTCCAGCGCCGCAAGGTAACTCGACGCTTTGAACAGGAACATGCCGCTATTCCAGTAATACTCTCCGGACGACACATATGTTCGTGCGGTCTCCAGATCGGGTTTTTCCACAAAGCGTTCGACAGCACGGACACCTGTGCCGGATACCGCCTTGATATAGCCATAGCCGGTTTCCGGACTGTTCGGCACGATGCCGAATGTGACCAGTTTGCCTTCCGATGCCACCGGCAGCGCCGCACGGACAGCTGCATGAAATGCAGCTTCGTTTTGCACGACATGATCGGACGGAAGCACCAGCAGAAGTGCATCTTCGCCTTGGCGCATGGCTTCCAGCGCGGCGATGGCGATCGCCGGCGCGGTGTTTCGGCCGATAGGTTCGAGAATGATCGCCTGCGGCTTTGCGCCAACTTCAAGCAATTGCTCGGCTACCATGAAGCGGTGTTCTTGATTGGCGACAATGATGGGCTGGCCGGTAGCGATCGGTGCGATACGCTGCCACGTGGCCTGAAGCATGGTCGATTCCCCCACGAGTGGGAGAAACTGCTTTGGATAAGCCTCGCGCGATACCGGCCACAGTCTCGTGCCTGAGCCCCCGGAAAGAATGATGGGAAGAATATTCATCGTATGTCCTCAGGCGTGGCCAGACGGGCCGATCAGATCGGCGATTTCTCGAGTGCGATCGTGCATTAGTGCCTCATCCCCGCGGGATTCGACATTCAGGCGTAGTAGTGGCTCCGTATTGGAGCTTCGAAGGTTGAAGCGCCACATGCCAAAGTCCGCGCTCACACCGTCGGTTCGATCCAAGGTCGGCGACGCGGAGGCGAAGTGCGACAGCACGCGATCCACTACTTTCGATGCGTCTTCGTCGATCTTGAAGTTGATCTCGCCGCTGCAGGGAAACGCGCGCTTGCGGTCTTCGACCAGTTCCGCCAGCGACATGCCGCTGGCCGATACCAGTTCGGCAATCAACAGCCAGGGAATCATCCCGGAGTCGCAATAGGCAAATTCGCGGAAGTAGTGATGCGCACTCATTTCGCCGCCGTAGATCGCGTTTTCAGCGCGCATGCGTTCCTTGATGAACGCATGTCCGGTCTTGCTCTGGATAGGAATGCCGTTGGCCTGGACCACCATTTCGATGGTGTTCCAGGTCAAACGGGGGTCGTGAATGATTTTCCCGCCCGGATGCCTGGCGAGTGCTGCTTTGGCGAGCAGACCTACCAGATAGTAGCCTTCGATAAAGCGGCCATCGGCGTCAAAAAAGAAGCAGCGGTCGAAGTCGCCGTCCCATGCAATGCCCATGTCGGCGCCGTGTTCGCGGACCTTGTCCGCCGTCGCGCTTCGATTTTCAGGCAGCAATGGATTGGGAATGCCGTTCGGGAAGCTACCGTCGGGTCCGTGATGGACACGGATGAATTCGAAGGGAAGGTGCGGGGCCAGCTGGTCCACGATTAAGCCCGCGCCACCGTTACCGGCATTGACCACGATCTTCAACGGTTTGAGTGCGTCGCGCTTGATGTGGCTGAGCAAGTGACTTGTGTAGTCGTTCTTGCCCGGTGCACTGCGAATGCTGCCGCGCGCCTGCACTGGCGCAAAAGCGTTGCGCTGCGCCTGGTCACGAATGGTGAACAAGCCGCTATCCCCGCTGATCGGGCGCGCGCCCTCGCGGACGAACTTGAGCCCGTTATAGTCCATGGGGTTGTGGCTTGCGGTCACCATGATGCCGCCAGCGGCACTCAGGTTCGGCGTCTGGAAATAGACCTCTTCCGTGCCGCATAAGCCGATGTCGATCACATCGCGGCCGGCATCCAGCAGGCCTTCGGCCAGTGCCGCCTGAAGCACGGGGCTGCTCAGGCGAACGTCGCGTCCGAGCACGACGGGACCTTCGCCCAGTATCTCGGCGGTGGCTCTGCCGATTCTGCGGGCCAGGTCCTCATTCAGTTCGTCCGGAACGCGACCCCGGACATCGTAAGCCTTGAAGCAGCGCAGCTCATGCATGGTTGCCACCATATTCAGAGTGCCTGCTCCAGCTCCGGAAGCAGCTTGAAGAGATCTCCCACCAAGCCGATATCCGCAATTTCAAAGATCGGTGCTTCGCCATCCTTGTTGATGGCCACGATGGTGCCCGCGTCTTTGATACCTGTCAGGTGTTGGATCGCGCCCGAGATGCCGACTGCGACATAGAGTTCAGGGGCAATGATTTTCCCGGTCTGGCCGACCTGTAGTTCATTGGGCACATAACCCGCATCGACAGCCGCTCGGGATGCGCCGACGGCAGCGCCAATCTTGTCTGCGAATTTGTAGATGATGTCGAAGTTTTCCTTGGAGCCTACACCACGGCCACCGGAGACGACCCGCGAGGCGCTCTGCAGATCCGGACGATCGCTTTTGCCCTGCTTGAGTTCGACAAAGCGTGTGTGAGTCGGCAGCGCGACGTCTACTTGGATAGATTCAACCGTTGCTGAGCCCGACGACATGGAAGCGGCTGGCCACGATGCAGTGCGGATCGTGGCAACAACGATCTGTTCTGCGGGAACCTCGACATCCACGATGGCGTTGCCCGCATACATCGGGCGGGTAAACGCGTGCGGTCCAGCGACCGTGATGACGTCACTGACCTGGCCTACGCCCAACAGTGCTGCCACACGCGGCAAGAGATCCTTGCCAAAGGTCGTCGAGGGGGCAAAAACGTGGCTATAGGACGCCGCGACCTTGGCAATCTGCGGCGCAAGCATCGCTGCCAGAGCGTGCGCGTTTTCTGAGCGTTCGACGGTCAGTACGCGATTGACGCCGTCGATCTTGGCGGCGTCAACGGCAAGGGTCTCGACTCGGTCAGCCAGGATCAGCACGTCGATCGCCTCCGGCGCGACTGCCTTGGCCGCGCTGACGGCGCGAGCTGTCGAGCTGTTCAGTTTCCCGTCGAGGTGCTCGGCGATAACAAGGATTTTGCTCATTGAATAGTCTCCTTCTGGCTGCTTTACAGCAGGCCCTTGTGCTTAAGGGCCGCGACTAGCTCGGCGGCATCCTTGACCATGACGCCCTTGCTGCGCTTGGCCGGGGCGGTAAAGCGCGTTGCATGGATCTTGTGCCCCAGATCGATGCCCAGCGAGGCCAACTCCATGACATCGATGGGCTTTGTCTTGGCCTTCATAATGTCCGGCAACTTGATGAAGCGGGGTTCGTTCAAGCGAAGGTCGGTCGTTATCACCGCAGGCAGCTCTGCCTCGATGGTTTCCAGGCCAGCGTCGACCTCGCGCGTCACCACGGCCTTGCCGTCGGCAATATCCACCTTGCTGGCGAAGGTCGCCTGCGGACGGTCCCAGAGTGCAGCCAGCATCTGGCCGGTCTGATTGGCATCGTCATCAATGGCCTGTTTGCCGAGAATGACCAGGCCGGGCTGTTCTTTCTCGATGAGCTTAAGGAACGCGCGCGCGGCGGCTAGTGGCTGGATGGCATCGGCGGTCTGCACATGAATGGCGCGATTGGCGCCCATAGCCAAGCCGTTGCGCAGGTGTGCGGTAAGGTCGGCGGGGCCGATGCTGACAATCACTACTTCTTCGGCAATCCCCTTTTCGCGTAGGCGAAGCGCTTCTTCCAGGGCAATATCGTCGAAAGGGTTGGCCGAGAGCTTGACACCGTCGGTAACGACGCCGGTCGCATCCGGTTTGACCTGGATACGGACGTTATAGTCCACAACGCGCTTATAGCCGACCAGAATTTTCATGTGCGAGTCCTTGATGTAGCAGGGAATTTAGGCCTGCCCGGGCAAATTGGCCTAAGATTATAGCGTGGCGCTTGGCCCGCGTTGATGGAGGCTGTTCAGGCTAGGGGCGGCGTGTGTTTTGAAACGCCGCCCGCAATGCTTGCCGGGCGAGATTCGATGAGAAATGCGCTCGGATGTTTTCCGGGCCCGCATCGGACAGGCGTAGCCATAGCGCTTCGTCGCGATAGGCTCTGAGGACCGCGGCGGCAAAATCCTCAGGAGTATCGGCCAGCAAGCCATCGACGTCCTGGGTGATATGCATGCCTTCAGCGGCAATCGTGGTCAGGACGACCGGCAAGCCGTGGCTCATGGCTTGATTGACTTTGCCCTTGACGCCGGCACCGAAGCGCAATGGCGCGACCGATAGCCGGCTAGCCTCGATGAGCGGAAGCAGATCCGCGACACGACCATGCACGATGACGCCATCGCGGGCCATGCATTGCCTGGAGAGATCGTCGATGTCGCCGACGATGTGCAGCTTGATGTCCGGTTCCGCTTGTTGGATGCGGGGAAGGATGTCAGCCACGAACCATTGCATGGCATCGGCATTGGGGGGGTGCCCGAAACCCCCGACGAAGAGCAAGTCACGGCGCTCGGTGAATTCCCGGGTTCGTCTTGAAGGTTCATGGATATTGCTCAGCAACACGATATGTGCCTGAGGAATATCCTTGGAGAGAATGGTCTGCTCTTCCGAGCTCACGACAAAAGTCACATCGGCTTCGCCGATAACGTCGGTTTCCAGTTGTTGTGAGCGTTGTGCCTGACGAAGCATGCGCGAACTGCCGCTGACGACAGCGGCGCGACGCTCGCGAACATAGTGCAAATCGACGGTATCGAAAGCGACCGTGGCCTGCGGGGCATATTTTCGAACGATCGCCAGGTGTTGTCGTGCGACATGTAACCGGCACAACATCACTGCATCCAGTCCGGCGCCTTTATCGATGAGCCAGCGCCGTAAGTCGCCGCCATGGGTTCTGACCCCCAGCATGGCCAGTCGAGCCATGTCGTCCGTGCTTGCGATACCGTCGTCGGCAAAAAAATCGACGTGCCAGCCTTCGGCGCGCAAAGCGTCGAAAATATGCAGCAGGCGCACCGAGCCGGAATCGCGCGTCGGATCGGGAGCCATGGCATCCACGATCAAGATGCGCCGTGTTGTCGGGGAGATCGAGGGCTCGTCCTTAAGGATGGGCTCAGATGCCAGCCTGGCTCCGCGTGCCCGGACGCGTTCCTGTTTGATTCGCTGCAATGTGCCAGCCCAGCCGCGAGCCGCCAGGCTGCCGTTCAGCCGGCGGAAGAAAAAGCCTATACGCTGGAGTCTCCAACTAAGATCGGACATGAAGGTGTTCGGGTAGGGGGCTGGCGCGCTTCGTGCCTGGGCCAGGGAGGAGCCATTGTAGCGACTACGCCGGTTTCTGAGCGGAAACCCTAGAGCTCTCTCCCCATCACGCAAGCTCAGACCTCTTTGGAACCCGGCTGTATGGCCGGTTCGGGGCAGGGCGGTGTCGGGGCATGGGGATGATGATGAGCATGCCCGGTCAGCTGTGGGGCGATGCTCGGCCGCCGCAGGCTTATGTCGGGCATGCGTTGTTCCAGTCGTTTGACGCGATACAACACACGTTCCAGCAACTTTCGATTCACTGCTACCAAATCGGCGAGGATGCCCAGGACGGCAAGCAGGGAGGCAAGCAGCAGGCAGGTGGAGGCAAGCACCAGGGACTGCACATGTCCGCTGCCGTCGCCATGCACGTAAAAATAGATAAAACGCGCAATAGCGATCAGGCCGATAGATCCAAGAGCAAAGGCGATCCAAAGGAACAGCGTCAAGGGGCGATAGGTGACGAATACCCGCAGAATCGTTCCTAACGAACGCCTGACATAGCTGTAGATGCTTTTGACTAGTCGCGACGGTCGCAGATCCGGATTTGTCCTCACGGGTACCGATTTGACGGCCAGGTTGCTCAAGCCCGCTTGGATAATGGTTTCGAGGGTATAGGTGTATTCGTTGAATACATTCAGGCGCATCGCGGCCTCCCTCGACATGGCACGGAACCCGCTGGGAGCGTCCGACACGTCTGTATGGCTGGCCATACGGACTGCCCAGCTGCCAAGTCGCTGCAGTTTCTTTTTGATGAACGAAAAGTGCTCCGTATCATCGATGGGGCGAGCACCAATGACGATATCCGCTTCCCTGTCGAGAATGGGCTGCGTCAATGCCGGGATGTCGTCGGCGTTATATTGGTTGTCCGCGTCGGTGTTGACGATGACATCGGCACCACGATGCAGACTCGCATCCAGTCCGGTCATAAAGGCCGCCGCTAAACCTCGGTTTACCGGATGACGGACGACATGATGGACGCCAAGAGCAGCCGCAATTTCGGCGGTGCCGTCACGGGATCCGTCATCGATAATCAACCATTCGACAATGTCGAATCCGGGCACGCTACGCGGCAGGGCCGCAAGGGTCACTCCCAGTGTTTCCGCTTCGTTGAAGCAAGGGATCTGGATGATCAGTTTGCGCAGAGGAGGACCCATGGTTGACGGCTTCCGGCGAAGACATTGCTGATTGGACTACGGACAACTGGGCCATGGGTGGCAACCGTTGTGCGCCGCACAATGGCTTTGTTACAAGCTGTCGAGTACCTTACATAGAGCGAGAGTCACACTAAATCCCGCCAGGATCAAGGCTGCGTCTGGAGCTGGCTGCGCAGGGGGGGCGCAGAAAATTGCGGGCACAGGTGCGTGCGTTCGTACACCTATTGGGTTCGAAGCGCGTTTTATTTAAGCAAGACTGAGTGGCGCAAGGGCGACCGGATGCAGCCAGCCGGCAACTATTACGATAAATATCACACACGAAATCCGATCGCTCGGGCATTGATGAGGGGATTCCTGGGCGCTTTCGAACACCTTGCTCAAAAGGCCGGGCCTGTTGGCAGGGCTTTGGAAATCGGTTGCGGAGAAGGCGAACTGTCAATGCGCCTTTCGCAAGCGGGTTGGCAGATCAGAGGTTGCGACATCGCGCCTGAAGCCGTTGCAGAGGCGAGGCGGCGCGCCATGCGAGCCGGCTTGGATATTCCCTTTGCCGTAAAGGATATCTTCGATGATCCGACGAGCCTTGAACCTGCGAATTTGGTGGTTTGCTGCGAGGTCCTGGAGCATTTGGACGATCCGGATGCAGCCGTTCGCATCCTGTCTCAGCTTAGCCAGCAATATGTTCTGGTCAGTGTGCCGCGCGAACCTTTATGGCGGGCGCTGAATCTTGCGCGTGGGCGATATATCCGTGATATGGGCAATACGCCTGGGCACGTACAGCATTGGTCGGCACCCGCGTTTCTTGCCATGCTCGATCGTCACCTGGATGTGGTGGAGACGAGATTTCCGTTGCCCTGGACCATGGTGCTTTGCCGTGTCCGTCGCGCTTAAGGCATGGCTACGCCCGCTCGGCTCGATACTGGCCGTCGTCGGTTGTGCCTGGGTCGTCTGGCAATTCGCACATCAAGAAGCGTGGTCGCGGTTAGCGAGCTCGGCACATTGGGGGGCGCTTATCCGGGGTGCTGCTGTTGCCGTACCTGTCTATTTGCTTGGCCTGTGTCTTGTCGCCACTGCATGGTGTCTATTGCAAAACGCTTTGCTTGAATCCTCGGCAACGTACGGGCGGCTATTTCCCGTTTACGCGACGACTCAATTTGCCAAGTACACGCCTGGCAACGTCGCCCACTATGTCGGTCGCCATGTGCTGCTTCGCCGCATAGGGCTGGGGCACGTGGCGTTGCTGTTCGGAACGCTTGCCGAAGCGTCGATGCTGGTCGTTGCGGCAATGGCTTGGGCGTGGCCAGCCTTGCCTCAGTGGCGAGCCTATCTCACGTGGAGTCCCTCCATAGCTGGCTGTCTGCTGATTGCCTGGCTGCTGATTTATCTCGGGACGGTTTTATTGAGCGGATTGCGTGCACGTAGTCGATGGCTTCAGATGTGGACACCTCCACTAAGACCGATGGCAATAGCTCGCGTCTTTCCGCTGTATTGCGCGTTTTTCTGTTGTATGGCACTGGCTATGGAGGTCCCGGCGCACGCTTTGGTGGAGGGCGGTGTGCCGTTGCCGCTTCTTGCCATGGCTGCGGCTGCCAGTTGGGTCGCAGGATTTTTGGTCGTCGGCGCGCCCGCAGGCCTCGGAGTACGTGAAGCGGTATTTCTCCTGCTGCTTCGCGGACAGCTTGCGCAGGAAGACATACTGGTATTGGCCGCAACATTCCGGGTAATCAGTTTTGCTGGCGACGTCGGTCTTCTGCTCATCGGCGTTGTTGCAACCAGAATGAATTTCTCAGGTGCCGCTCGTGGGGACGTCGGTACTGATCGTTAAGCCGTTGGGGGGAAGCGTGTCTGTAAATCATGAAGTGTCGTTGAGCCGCGCCGATGGCCGTTCCAGGCTTGCCATTGCGACGTACGTGATGTGCTGGCTTGCCGGGTTCACCTTATCTGCGCTGATTTATGCAGCCATCCCGTTCTACTCGTCCGCAAGCCTCGGACAGATGATGTGGACTTCCGGCTTTGCCCAATCGTTCGTCAATGGTGGTTGGCCCTCCATATATGCGCACGATTTCGGAATGCCGGCCCGGTCGCCGATGGCCTTTGGACTGGCCGGTGGTTTCCTCGAGTCACTGATCCTGCTCTTGTTGCCGGTCGCAGCAGTCGATGCTTACAGCATCATGGCTCTCCTGTATCTTGCACTCGCTTTCTGGGGGGCGACGAAGCTGGCGGGTCAGTTAGGCGTCAACGGAGTACTGAGGATTGCTGCCGCCGTCGTATGGGTCTGTCTGCCCATGGTGTGGGTGCATAGCGGATACTCAATGCTGTCGCTCGGATTCGCGTTGCTCCCAACGTATCTATACGCGGCAATCGCACTGATTGAAGTAGCGGCAAGCCACTCGGAGCGCCTTCCTTGGCGAAGAATGAGCATTTTCTTTGGCGTCGCCTTGCTGGCCGCTTTCATGGATGGCTATACATTCGTGCTGTTTTTCGTTGCGGCAAGCTTGTATGGGATCTTCAGGTTCATATCCCACGCCCCCTCTCGCCGCTATCTGTTTCGTGTGGTCGCGCCGACCATGGCGATGGGATTTGGAGTGGCTGCGCTCCTCTACATGAAGTACGAAGGAGTGAGGCATTTCGAACCGTCGCCGATCGACTTCTTTCGTGCGTTTGGGGCCGATCTGAAAATGCTGGTCGTCCCGGACCAGGACATCATCTGGTTATGGGGCCATCTGGGTCTCAGCACGAATTACGATCCAGATACCTTGTTCGGCGATCCATCGGTTTGGAACACGACGTATTGTCTACCGCTGATCCTGACCGCTATTTGCGGCTTGTGGTTTGGGCGGCGCCAGCCAAAGGCAAAATATCTAGTTGCCATCGCATTGTTCGGAATCTATTTCGCTCTTGGCCCATCGCTGAAAGTGAACTCGGTGAAACCGAAGGGCGAGATTGCCGGCCTGATGGATGCAAGTTATGCGAGCGGATCGACGGGCAGCGCCTGGATATCCAAGCATGTGACGGCTTTCGACAACATGCGAGCATCCTATCGGTGGCTCGCACTTGGCATGCTGGGGCTGTGGGGACTGACTATCGTTTTACTGGCTTCGCAACAGGAGCGTCGGCCGGTACTGGCTTATGCCATAGCATCATTGGTTTTTCTGACTGTATGTATGCCCAACATCCCCATCAGGGTGGCGTCAGGTGTCCTGTGTCGGGATGAGTTTTTCGCGCTGAAGCGCGATCTGTCCGATCCGATGGGCGAGTCGCTGAAGGGCTATCGCAAGGTTGCCTTCCTGCCGCGTGGCAACGACTTTCTCGCCAATTATCTTGGTGCGTTCAACAAATTCGATACGTTGAACGTGGGGGGCGACAAGAACGTAGCGATTGCCATCCGCCGTTGGAGCACAACGTTCCTGGCGCTTACGCCGGATGCCTCTGCACTCGATTTCGTCGATGACACGCGATCTCTATTGGCGCGAGGTGAGGTCGATGCTGCGGTGTTTCCGTTTATCGACATGCTGCGCAATGCGGACACGTGGCCGCCGGATCCGAGTGCGATTTCGGCCCAACGTGAGCAGATGTCCGTGGTATTGCGGTGCCTGCGCGAAGACAAAGACTTCATGTTTGTCGATGGCCCGCTCTACGGTGTCTTGACGTTGAGTGCCCAGGGGCGACAGGCGATCGAGCAACAGGGTGTCGCCCATTGGGAGCAAGCAAAAGCCATGTGCCCAAGCTTGCCTCCATTCGAATGGCCCGAGCTTTCGTCAACTCGTTTCGGCCATGAAGTAGGCCATTTTGACATCTCGTCGAAAGAGTTCAGGACAGATCATCGGGCCGGCTTCCTTTTCTTCGGGCCGTACCAGGTCCTTGCTCCCGGGGATTATTATCTCGAGATAAAAGGAAAGTTGATCGGAGACAAGGGCAAGGTCGACATCGATGTTGTGGCCAACGGGGTTGCCACAACGCTTGCAAAGGCGACGAGAGACGATATTTCGCCAAAAACCGACCCGCTGATACGCGTTCCTTTCCACGTACAACGGGGCATGCGCCGCATCGAGACGCGGATTTGGGTCGCAGAAGATGCGGAACTCTCGATTTCATCACTACAGGTCAAGCTGGCGACGGATGCTGACCACCAGGCCGGCTCTTCCGAGCCAGATGCGTTGAAGTGAGAGGAGCGAGGCATCCCGCCGGAGCGGGTACCTTTACAAATTCTGGTAATTCGGTCCCGACCCACCTTCCGGCGTCACCCAGTCGATGATCTGGTAGGGGTCTTTGATGTCACACGTCTTGCAGTGCACGCAGTTGGCCGCGTTGATCTGCAGGCGCTTGCCCGCCTCGTCCTGGACGATCTCGTAAACATTGGCGGGGCAGAAACGCTGGCAGGGGTTGCCGTACTCGGTGGTGCAGCGATCGATACAGATGGTGGTATCGGCCACGCGCAAGTGGATGGGCTGGTCCTCATCGTGCTCGGTGGCGGCAAAATACACACCGGCCAAGCGATCGCGCGGGGCAAGATCGCGCTGCGCGTAATCGCGCTTTGGCTCTTCTTGCTGGCCGAGCTTGTGCAGGGCATTCCAATCGGCCTTGTTCTTCAATGTCCAGGGCGATGCGCCGCCGGTAACGGTTTCCCAGGCCGCATTGAGCATGCCCCACCAAAGGCCTTTCTTGAAGCCGGGCTTGATGTTGCGGACTTTCTTGAGTTCGACCATGACCTCCGAGCCGCGCAGCTTGGCGTTCCAGCCTGCGCTACTCAACGAATCGGCGACATGCTCGGCAGCGAGCATGCCCGAGCGGATGGCCTGGTGCGTACCCTTGATCTTGGGCACGTTGAGCAGGCCGGCGGTATCGCCGATAAGTAGTGCTCCTGGCATTTCCACGTTCGGCAGGGATTGATAGCCGCCGGTGACAATGGCGCGTGCGCCGGCCGAAAGGATCGTGCCGCCCTCAAGCAAGGATTTGACGGTCGGATGGTTCTTCCATTGCTGGAAGGCCTCCCACGGCTGATAGTCGGGATCGCTATAATCCAGGCCGCTGACATAACCCAGAGCGATGCGGTCTTTGTCCAGGTGATAGAGGAAGCTGCCGGCGTAGGTATGGTTGTCTGCCGGCCAGCCGAAGCTATGCACGATCTTTCCCGGCTGCACGCGTCCTGCCGGCACCTGCCATAGCTCCTTGATGCCGATGGAATAGCCCTGCGGGTCGCTTTCCTTGTCGAGCTGGAAGCGCTTGATCAATTGCTTGGTCAGGTGCCCGCGGGCGCCCTCGGCTAGTACCGTCAGCTTGGCCTTGATGTCGATGCCCTGGGTGTACCCGCTCTTGTGCGTACCGTCTTTGGCTACGCCCATGTCGCCGATGCGTACTCCGGCAACCGAACCGTCGTCGTTGTAGATGTTCTCGGCAGCAGCAAAGCCCGGGAAAATATCCACGCCCAGCGCTTCGGCTTGCGGGGCCAGCCAGGCGCACATCGCGCCCAGCGAAACAATGAAGTTACCTTGGTTGTGCATGCCCGGCGGAATCGGCAGCTTGCGCGCGCCGGTCTTGCTGAGCAGCCAGAATTCGTCCTCCTTGGCCGGAATGCAGACCGGCGGGGGGGTATCGCGCCAGCCGGGAAGCAGGGCATCGAGCGGTTGGGGCTCGATGACCGCGCCGGAGAGGATCTGCGCACCGATGGTGGAGGCCTTTTCGATCACGCACACGGTGATCTCCGGCTTGATCTGCTTCAGGCGGATCGCGAAGGCCAGGCCGGAAGGGCCTGCGCCGACGACAATCACGTCGTATTCCATCGTTTCGCGTTCGCTCATGGCGGACTCCAATCGTGCTGGCACGGCTCACCGTGCTGGCGGGTACGGATAAACGGTCATTGTCCGGTTTCGTGGCGCTCGGGGCAACGCAGGGCGTTTCTGCTGCGGTACGGCTTGCAAACGTTTCACGCCGGCCAGCGATAATCGGGCCAAATCTCCCAGGGAGCGTTCATGAGTACTTTGCCGCCCGTCACCGACCAGGAGTTGCGTCGAGCCAGCGTTTGCCAGTTGTTGCACTGGCTGGCTATGGGGCGCACCCAGCCCGAATCGCTGGCGGAGGTCTACCAGGATGCCATCGAACGCATCAACCCCGAATTGAACGCCTATTTGGAGATCGTGCCGGGATTGGTGCAGGAACAGGCGCGAGCCGCGCAGCACCGGCGCCGCGACGGGGTTATCGGGCGCCTGGATGGTATTCCCATCGCTCTGAAAGACAATTTCGATGTGGCCGGCTGGCCGACGCGGGCCGGTCTGGCAGGGCGCAGGATGCCAGCGGAAGACGATGCCCATGTGGTGTCGCGGCTGCGAGCGTCGGGTGCGGTCCTGCTGGGCAAGACCAACATGGATGAGGGCGCCCTGGGCGCGGCGACCGATAATCCCCATTTCGGTCCCACCCATAATCCTTATCGGCACGGTTACAGTGCCGGTGGGTCGTCAGGCGGTGCGGCGGCGGCGGTGGCCGCCGGTCTGGCCGCTGCGGCAGTGGGTTCGGACAGCCTGGGCTCGATTCGCATCCCCGCCAGCTATTGCGGCATCTATGCTCTCAAGCCCACGCATGGCGAGATTTCCGCGCGCGGCATGGTTCCGGCAGCACGTCGGCTGGATGCCGTTGGCCTGTTGGCGCGTAGTGTGGACGATTTGACTGTCCTTCTACAGGTCCTGGCCGGTTACGACGCGGACGATCCGCGTTCGCGTCGTCGCCGGGTGGCGTTCTCTCCACCGGACTGGGAGCCCGGCAACCTGCGCGCAGGGCTTCTGAACGATCTGGCGGGCGCTGGCGTTGAACCGGAGGTCATCGAAGTATTCCAAGCTGCCTTGGCCAAGCTGCCGCGCGAGCTGGGTGAGCGTCGCATCGTGGATTTTGCCGACTGGAATTTTGCGCGCACGCGCCGTGCCGGTTTGTTGCTGATGGAGGCGGAGATGTTGAGTACTTTCGCCGCCGAACTGCAAAGTGCCGAGCCGGCCGTATCGCCTCGTTTCCGTCAGATGCTCGACTACGCCGCGAACAAGAGTGCGGCCGATTACGCCGTGGCCGATCGCGTGCTCGACATCGCTACGCTCAAGATGCGTCGGCTCTTTTCCCAGGTCGACGTCCTGGTCATGCCGACTACGCCACAGGGCGCGTTTCCGCTCGGTACGGAGGCGCCCGATTCGCAGGCCGATCTGACAGGCTTCGCTAGCTTGGCAGGCTGCCCCGCAGTCAGCATCCCGATGGGTATGTTGCCAGATGGCCGGCCGATCGGCATGCAACTGGTCGGTGCGCGTGGTTCGGATCTGCGCCTGCTCGAATTGGCGGCAGTGTGCGCGGCAACGCTGGATGCGGAGCCTGCCTATCCAGCGATCGCCTGATTCCGAGTCGTTGTTCGACATGCCCTTGTTTCATCACGAAGCGTCGGAGTGGCAGGCCATCGATCTGCCGGGGGCCGAGTTGCGGTTGTTGCCCGGCTGGATGTCGGCTGTCGATGCGGAGCGGTTGTTTCGCGCATTGCGCGAAGAAATTCCTTGGGAGATCCATCGCATCCGCATCTTTGGCCGAGAGGTCGATTCGCCGCGCCTGAGCTGCTGGATCGGCGATCAGGAAGCGACCTACGTTTATTCACGTACGCGTTTCGAGCCTCGGCCATGGACCGCCAGCCTCGCATCGTTGCGTGCGCGATTGGAAAGCTTGTGCGGGACACGCTTCAACAGCGTCCTGGCCAATCTGTATCGGGATGGCCGGGACTCGATGGGCTGGCATAGCGACGATGAGCCGGAGTTGGGCGCGCGCCCGACGATCGCTTCGGTCAGTCTGGGCGCGACACGGGTGTTCCGCCTCCGTCCGCGTGAAGGCAAAGCAGCGGCTCGATCGCTGGAGCTGCCATCGGGTAGCGTGCTATGCATGAGCGGAGACACGCAGCGTCACTACCGGCACGATCTACCCAAGATGCCGGGGCTGGAGGCGCCTCGACTCATCTGACCTTTCGCTTGATCGGTGCTAGCGCGTAGATTGATGCAACGTCCAATCCACGACTTGCGATGCCAGCCTATCGCTGGCGCGGCCAAACGCGGCGACGACTTCCGGCACGGCTTTGCCATTGACTGGCTCGGTCACCTCGAAGCTGCGCGCAGCGACGATGCGCAAGCCATTGGTATGCACCAGGCGGGCGTCGTAGCGGATCACTACCGTCGGCAGGCCGCCACGATACTCTGATTGGAAGGCACGCAGATCGCCGCTCAGGCTATCGTCGGCCTGCAGTCCCGCGTCGTCGCTGCTCAGAGCAGCAATGCGGCCATCGTCACGGAAGGCATCGAGTAGGCGGTTGCGCAGCAAGGTAGGGCCGTTATCGCTCCAGCGCGCCCCTTGGTAATTGCTGATCACGTTGTCTTCCGGCAGCACGACGATGCGCGCGCTGTCGATCATGCGTTCGGCTTGCGGCGTGTCGATGCGTAGTGACCGGCCGAGTGTTGGAGCCTGGTTACGCGGGATGGCGGATGCCGGCAAGCGATAGATGCTTGGCGATTCGGCCTTGGGTAGCACTGAGCAGGCGGCAAGTGAGAGCAGCAGCGAGATCGAGATGGCGCGGCGGATCATCCTCATGGCACGAACTCCTTGCTGCGTTCGCGACCGAGCAGGAAGCCGGCCGGGTTTTCGTCGAGGCGGCGGGTGATGCCGCGTAGTGAACCGGCCGCATCGCGCAGCTCGCGTACGGCCGGGCCGACTTCATTGAGTCCCTGCAGGCCGCCATTGAGCGCGTCGCGGTTGTCGTTGAGCATCTTGTCGACGCTTGCTGTGACGCGCTCGAGCGAGGCCATGGCGTTCTTGGCGCTTTCGAGCGTTGCCCGGGCCTGACCGTCGACCAGGGTATTGGCGTTGCTGGCCAGCCGTTCGGTCTGAGCCAGCGTGGCATTGGCCTGTTTGCTGGCGGTAGCCAGTTCGCGCAGCAGCTGGCGGATGTCTTCGCGCTGGTCGGCGACCACGCCGGTAGCCTGGTCGAGATGCTCCAGAGTGTGATCGATGCGGTCGACGTTTTCCGGCGAGAGCAGCTTGCTGGCGCGGGCGACGACTTCATTGATGTTGGTCATCAGGTCTTCGCCATTGGCCAACAGCTTGGCCAGCGGCGATGGGTCGGCAACGATCGAGGGCACATTGCCGTCTGTGGTTGTCAGGGGCGGGCTGTCGGGAGAGCCGCCGCTGAGCTGGATGATGGCCAGGCCGGTAACGCCGGTCAGTGCCAGCTTGGCATGGGTGTCGACACGCACTGGCGTGTCGCCGCGAAGGCGGATCCGTGCCAGTACGCGGCGAGGATCGGCCGGATCGAGGCGCAGATGCGTTACGTCGCCCACTTTGATGCCGTTGTATTGCACGGCGCTGCCCTGGGAGAGGCCCGTAACGGCTTCATTGAAGACGATGTCGTACTCGCTGAACTGGCGATCCGCGCTGGATTTGGCCAGCCACAGCGCAAACAGCAGCGCGGCGGCCACCACGATGACAGTGAAGGCGCCGATCAGGACATGATGTGCGCGGGTTTCCATATCAATCCACCTCGTGCGTTGAGCCGGAATGCCGTGCAGCGGCTTCCTCGGCAGCACGGCCGCGAGGGCCGTGGAAATACGATTGCACCCACGGATCGTTTGTGCGGGCGACAGTATCGAGACGATCGGCCACCAGGACCTTGCGTTGCGACAGCACGGCGACGCGATCGCAGGTGGTATAGAGCGTGTCCAGGTCGTGCGTTACCAGAAATACCGTCAAGCCCAGCGCATCGCGCAACGTCACGATCAAGCGGTCGAATGCTGCTGCGCTGATCGGGTCGAGCCCCGCGGTAGGTTCGTCCAGAAACAGGATTTTCGGATCGAGTGCCAGCGCGCGAGCCAGGGCAGCGCGCTTGACCATGCCACCGGACAGCTGCGCCGGATATTTCGTCTCGGTGCCCATCGGCAGGCCAGCCAGGGCGAGCTTCACGCCAGCCAGGTGCATCGCCTCCTCACGTTTGAGGCCGGCATGCTCGATCAGCGGCATGGCGATATTCTCGCCGACCGTCTGGGACGAGAACAGCGCACCGTTCTGGAACAGCACGCCGAATTGCCGCTCGACCAGCGAGCGGCGCTCTGGAGGCAAGGTCAGGAGGTCTTCGCCAAAGACATGTACGCGTCCCGAGGTCGGGCGGCGCAGGCCGACGATACAGCGCAGCAATACCGATTTACCGGTACCCGATCCGCCGACCACACCGAGGATCTCGCCACGGCGAACGTCAAGGTCCAAGTGTTCATGAACCACTTGTTCGCCAAAACGATTGGTCAGGTCGCGGACCTGGATGACGTCGTCGGACGTTTCTGGCGGGTGCGCGCTCACCAGCCCATCTCCATGAAGAACAGTGCTGCCAGTGCATCGATCACAATCACTACGAAGATCGACTGCACGACGCTCGAGGTAGTGTGTGCGCCTACCGATTGGGCGCTGCCGCTGACCTTGAAGCCTTCCAGGCAACCGATCACCGCGATCAGGAAGGCGAATACGGGCGTCTTTGACAAGCCGATCAGAAAATGGCGCACACCGATATCGGACTTGAGCAACGACAGGAACATCGGCGGCGGGATATCCAGGGTCAGTGCGCAGACGACGCCACCGCCGATCAGGCCGGCGATCATGGCGATGAAGGTCAGCATCGGCAAACCCAGTAGTAGCGCGAGCGTGCGTGGCAGCACCAGCAGTTCCACCGGGTCCAGACCCATCGCGCGGATCGCATCGATTTCTTCGTTAGCCTTCATCGAGCCGATCTGCGCGGTAAAAGCACTGGCGGTGCGGCCGGCCATCAGGATGGCCGTCAGCAGAACGCCGAATTCGCGTAGAAACGAAAAACCGATCAGGTCGACGGTATAGATGGTCGCGCCGAAATCGGCCAACACGGTCGAACCAAGGAAGGCCACCACGGCGCCCACCATGAAGGTCAGCAGGGCCACGATCGGGACCGCATCGAGGCCGGTCTGCTCCAGATGGGCAACCAGCGGTGTGACACGCCAGCGCCGCGGGCGCGGCAACGTGCGGGCCAGCGTCTCCAGGGTCAAGCCGATGAAGGCGAGCAGTCCCACGGCATGCCGCCAGAATGTCTCCATCGCGAGACCGATCCGCTCCAGCAGGTCGATCACCGACGAGGGGCGTTTGGGCGGCGAGGGTTTGCAATAGGCATCGAGCGCATCGCCGACCGTCTGAAGCAGCGCGCGGCGGGCGGGTGCCATCGAAGGTACGGCCTGTGCCAGGCTGGCCAGCCGCTTTGCGCCGAGCAGGCCGACAAGCAGGGAGGCACCTGCGGTATCGAGGGCGCCCAGGCGCTCCATATCGACGGTTACGCCGTCGCCTATGGCGGCGGCTAACGGCCTGATAGTCGTTTCCAGCTCGGCGTAATGGGCAAGCGTCCAGTCCCCCGCGATGCGCAAGCACGGCGGTTGGGTTTCGACATCGAGTCGGGCTGTTCCCTTCGCGTTCGATGCGCTCATAAGCAGGATCTTACATGTTCGGTTCGGTCTTGAAATGGCAGCGGCAGCATCCTGCGATCGAGTGCCAGGTATTTGTGGCGATCGTGTGAAGGGAGCGATTTTGGGCTAAATTTGCCCGATGGTCGCCGCGATGGATCGACTGTTGGATTTACTACGCGAAAGGGTCTATGTCCTCGATGTCCTGGCTCGATGTGCTTGAAGCGGAGAGCATCCATATTTTTCGCGAGACGATGGCGTCGTTCCGGCGCCCGGTCATGCTTTACTCGATCGGCAAGGACTCTTCGGTATTGCTGCATTTGCTGCGCAAGGCCTGCTTTCCCGCGCGACCGTCCATGCCGCTGTTACATGTGGACACCACCTGGAAATTTCGCGAGATGATTGCCTTCCGCGATCGGATCGTAGCCGAGGGCGACGTCCAGCTTCTGGTGCACATCAACGAAGACGGCTTGCGCCAGGGTATTTCGCCATTGACACATGGGGCGGCTGTGCACACCGATGTCATGAAGACGGTGGCGCTGAAGCAGGCGCTGGATAAGTACGGCTTCGATGCGGCCATTGGCGGTGCGCGCCGCGACGAGGAAAAATCCCGCGCCAAGGAGCGGATTTTTTCCTTTCGCAACGCCCAGCACCGGTGGGATCCCAAGAACCAGCGTCCGGAGCTGTGGGACACCTACAACACCCGGTTGCGCAAGGGCGAAAGCGCCCGGGTGTTTCCACTCTCCAATTGGACGGAGATGGACGTATGGCAGTATATCCGCCGCGAAAATATTCCGGTCGTCCCCCTTTATTTTGCCGAGCAGCGGCCCGTGATCGAACGCGACGGCGCGCTGATCATGGTCGACGACGAGCGGCTCCAGCTACGCCCCGATGAGTCGATACAGATGCGCCAGGTGCGTTTCCGTACGCTGGGCTGTTATCCGCTGACCGGCGCGGTGGCGTCGGCTGCCGATACGCTGGACAAGATCATCGATGAGATGGTCACCTCGCGCAGCTCGGAGCGTCAGGGCAGGGTCATCGATCACGACGTGCATGCGTCGATGGAACGCAAGAAGCAGGAAGGTTACTTTTGATGACGGCCGGATTGCTCCGTTTTATTACTTGCGGCAGCGTCGATGACGGCAAGAGTACCCTGCTCGGACGCCTTCTTTACGATGCCGGCATGTTGCCGGACGATCAGCTCGCCGCGCTCGAACAAGACAGCCGAAAGTTGCACGGCGGAACTTCGGGAGCGCTCGATTTCTCCCTGCTGACCGATGGCCTGGATGCCGAGCGCGAGCAGGGCATCACCATAGACGTGGCCTACCGCTACTTCCATACGACGCGGCGCAGCTTCATTGTGGCCGATTGCCCCGGGCACGAGCAGTACACCCGGAACATGGCCACCGGTGCTTCGCATGCCGAACTTGCTGTGGTGCTGGTGGATGCGAGCAAAGGCGTGCTGCCACAGACGCGCCGGCATACATATATCTGCGCATTGCTTGGCGTCCGCGAAGTCGTGTTGGCGGTCAACAAGATGGATCGAGTGGGCTACCGCCAGGAGGTCTACGACCGGGTTGTCCAGTCTTACCGTGAGCTTGCCATGACCTTGGGCATCGCTCAGGTGCACAGCCTGCCGGTCGCGGCACTGCACGGCGACAACGTCGGCACGGTATCGCCGCGCATGACCTGGTATCGGGGCCCGAGCCTGCTGACATTGCTTGAGACGGTTCAGCCCCAAGCCGATGCGCCCGCGGATTTCCGCATGCCGGTGCAATGGGTGAATCGACCGGATGCTTCGTTCCGTGGCTATGCCGGAACTGTATGTGGCGGCAGTCTTGCGGCGGGCGATGAAATCGTGGTGCAGCCTGCAAT
>NZ_DATCRY010000315.1:0-14771 GCF_036568765.1 Dyella sp.
GCCCTGACAAAGCCAGGGGAGAGGGAGCCGACTGCGGCGAATCTCAGTGTTTCGCATGCTCGACGCGCCATCCACAATCGCCCATCCCGCTTGCGGCGAGACAGCGCTCGATCCGCCGACCGGAAGGTTCATCGCAAGCAACATCGCTGTGCCCTGGCAAAGCCAGGGGAGCCGGAGATCGACGGAGTAAGCCTCAGTCTTTCGGATGCCCGACGCGCTGCCTACAACCGTCCATCTCGCTTGGCGGCGAGATAACGCTCGATCAGTCGCCCGGAAAGTTCATTGCAGGTGACGTCGAGCACAGCGGTGCCTTCGCGGCGCAGCTTCTCGTGCATGGCTTCACGCTCGGTCAGGTATTGCATGGCCGATGCGCTGCGCAGGGCCGATTCCAGTGTGTCGCCCACATCGATGGCCGCCCGGTCGAGCGCGGTTTCGCGCAAGCTGACCACCAATACCAGATGACGGCGTGACAGCATGGAGACCGCCATGCGCAACTCGGCATCGTCCTCGTCGCGAACATTGGTGATCAAAACTACGAACGCACGACGGCGCTGGTGCAGTTGCAACTTGCTCGCCGCGCTGACGTAATCGGTGGCCACAGGTTGCGCCTGCAAGTCGTAGCCTGCACCCAGCAGCATGTCCATGCCGCCACTACCCTGCTGGGGCGGTAGCCAACGCATGTCCTCTCCACTGCACGCCAGCATGCCGACTGCATCGCCCTGACGCAGCGCGATATAGGCCAGCGCGAGCGAGGCATTGAGCACGTGATCGAAATGGGACAGGCGATCGTCCTGCGCCAACATGCGCCGGCCGCCATCGAGCAGCAGCACGACTTGCTGGTTGCGTTCGTCGCGGTATTCGCGCGAGATCGGACGGCCAATGCGCGCCGTCGCCTTCCAGTCGATCTTGCGCAGACTGTCGCCGATGCGGTACTCGCGCAGCTCCTGGAACTCGGTACCGTCGCCGCGCCGGCGCTGCAGGCGCGCACCGACGCTGCGCGAGGCGACCTCCACGCTCAGGCCCGCCATCTCGGCCAGTGGCGCAAAATTCGGATACACGCGAATCGTCGTCGATTCGCCCACCACTCGCCGCTGCGTCCACAGACGCCAAGGCGAGTGCAATCGAACCTGACAGCCGGCAAAGACGAACTGGCCGCGGCCGCTTGGCGATACAGCGTAGTCGAGCTCGATCTCACGTCCTGGCGCAAGCCGTAGCTGGCGCGGCATGCCGCGCACCGGCCACTCGCCCGGATGCAGATCGTGCACATCGATGCGCTGGGCACGGCGCGCAGCGGAGCGCAATTGAAGACCGACTTTCCACTCATTCACCAGCGGCGCCACCGGCGGCAAGTGACGGCGTGCCTGTGGACTGGGCTGGCGCCGCAAGCGCCAGCCATCGAGGACGGCCAACGCGCAAAGCAGTGCACCGAAGGCAAGCCAGGCCCATAACGGCAGCCAGCCGGTCGCCGCCAGTACGCCAACGACGGTCCAGCCGATCAATAGCCCCAGCAATGCAACGCCCGGACGCATCATTGGCGCGGCGCTGCCACCTTGTGCAACAGCGCGCGCAATACATCGTCGGCGCGCTGCCGTTCGATCAGGGCTTCGGGTGCCAGCATCAGGCGATGACGCAGGGCTGGCAGCGCCACGCTGCGCACATCGTCAGGGGTGACAAAGTCGCGGCCGTCCATGACCGCTTGCGCGCGAGCCAGTCGCACCAACGCCAACGCGCCGCGCGGCCCCGCGCCGCCGAGCACACCGGGCCACTCGCGCGTAGCGCGGGTGATCCGCACGGCGTAGTCGATGACGGCCGGATCGACATGCAGTGTCGCCACCCCATGCTGCAACGCTTGCAGCTCGGGCAATGTCAGCACCGGCTCGACACGCGACACATCCAACCCGGCGGCAATGCGGCCGCTCAATACTTCCTCCACCATGCGCTTCTCGTCGTCCAGCGTCGGATAGCCGATGACGACTTTGATCAGAAACCGATCCAACTGCGCTTCCGGCAACGGATAGGTACCTTCCTGCTCGATCGGGTTCTGTGTTGCCACCACCATGAACGGTGCCGGCAGCGCAAAGCGGCGTCCTTCGATCGTGACCTGCCCTTCCTGCATCGATTCAAGCAGGGCGGCCTGCGTCTTGGCCGGGGCGCGGTTGATTTCGTCGGCCAGCAGCATATTGGCAAAGACCGGCCCTCGACGAATCTGGAACCGCTCTGCCTTGGGATCGTAGACGGCGTGGCCGGTGACATCGGTCGGCATCAGATCGGGGGTGAACTGGATACGTCCGAAGGTGCAGCTCACGGAAGCCGATAGCGCACGCACCAACAGCGTCTTGCCCAGACCCGGCACGCCTTCGATCAGCACATGGCCGGCAGCGAGCAACGCCAGCAGCACCTGATCGAATACATCAGTCTGGCCGATGAAAGCGCGCGCCACCTGTTCGCGCAGGGCAGCCGTGCGGGCAGCCAGCTCGCTGAGCGGTAGCGGCGTGACCTCCGGCTGGCTGTTTTCGGCAAGGGCGGTGTCGGTCGTCATGGGCGGCTCCTGAGTCGCGCCAGAATGGCAAGGCTGTCGCGAAACGCCGGTGCGTTCGCGGGCGGCTGAAAGGCCCGCGCCACCTGCGCGGGATCGAGTCGATAGCGTTCGGCCAGGCGTCGATGCAAGGCGTCGTCATTCAGCGCCGCGCACAGCGGATCGACACGCCGCACATGCGCCAGCACAGAGCGGCAGGCCATGCCGTGCAAGGTGTAGCCATTGTCGCGCCGAAACAGGAACTCGCCGACGGCCTGCACGTGTTCGAGCAAGGCGCGACGACGCAAAGGAGGTAAAGGAATGACCGGCCCGAGACGCTCACCGTGCGCGAAGGCCCAGGCCAGCAACAGCAACGTCAGGGCGAGCAACGCGGGCCAGCCTTGTGTGATGAGCTTGACCCAGAACGATGGCCCGTCCAGCTCGTAGACGAGATAGAACTTGCCTTCGCCGAATCCCGGCTCGAGCAAGCGCCGCACGAAACGCTGCTGTGGCACGCCGCGTAGTTCGCTGTTGACCAGCACATACATGTTCAAGAAATTGACCGTACCCTGCCCGGCCTTCATGCGCAGCATGAGATAACCGTCCTTGCTGTCGCCGACCGATGCTTCGACCGTGGCGTGCGCCGCAGGCTGCATGCGTCGGCCGCACAGGTCAAAACGATCCTCCTTGCCGGGGCCCGTGGCGATTCGATTGCAGCCATATGCGCCTATCTTTGACTGCAGGAGCTTGAATTGCTGCATGAGTGGCGTATGCGAGTTCGCATCGGCCAAGGTCTGGTCGAGCACCAGGTTGCCACCTTCGCGCACCCAGTCGCCGAGCCGTTGCGCATCGATGTTGTCGATGTTGCTCAGGTCGCCGCCAAGCACCACCGTGTCGCCTGTTTTCAGCGGCACCTCTCCGGGATCGAGCGTCGTGACCGATTTGACCGGTGCATGCAGTTGCTCGAGCGTACGCTGCAAGGCAAAGAAACGGTTATAACGCGCTTCGCCACTGGGGCGATCGTAGCTGTCGACCAGCCGGCGCTCGTAGTTGGTGAAGAACCCCAACGCCCCCAGACCGAGGACGCCGAGCACGATAAGCAAGATGGTCACGGAGGCGCGATTCATGTCCGGCCCATCCCTTGCGCCGGCCATCCATGCAGCAACGATTCGACTTCCTCGTCGCTAGGATAGCGATCGGCATAGGCGGCATATTGCCAGGTGCGTACGATCGTCACGGCACGCCGACGCAGTTCCTCGTTCTCGATCGCGCGGGCGCGGCGCAGACATTCCGCCTCGGTGGCGTCGTCAGGCACGCGGTCCGCCGCCGCAGCCATCCCTGCGACGCAGCCGCGATATAGCAGCGCCAGCGCTTCGCGCCGCAGCCCTGCGCGCCACAGTGCGCGCGCGCTCCCCGCCAAGTCGTCCGGCAGAATTTCTTCCGACTTCACCGCGCTGACTGCGGTACGCAACTCCGTTGCGGGCCTGTCCTCTTCCTGTCGGCGCGCATAAGCGCGCGCATAGCGCCAGGCAAATACTCCCAGTACGACAATGGCCGCGCCGAGCAAGAGCCACAACACTAAATTGATACCGCTGGCGACCAGATCGGGAAAACCGATGTTTCCCTTGGTAACTTCATCGGGCTTGGGCTTGGCAGGTTTGCGCCGTACCCATTGCAGCTTCTTGACCTCGCGCCCGAAACGCGGATCGGCAAAGGTACGATGGGCGGCGTCGACAAAAGCCTGTTCGCTGCCCGGCTCCACCGGCCGGAAAACATCGTCGAGCTGGACAACAGGGGGCGAGGTCTTATCGCTGCTTGAAGCCGGCGGATGGATATCTGCCGCATGAGCAGGATGAAACGCCACCAGCAAGGCCAGCACAATGGCTGCGGCGGCGCCTGCATCGAGCAGACGCTGGCGCATACGACGAAAGGCAAGATCGATATCCCATGCCTCCAGTTGCGTGCGCCGCGTGAGATACAAACCGAACCCCGCGGCGACGTACCATGGCTCGATCACGCTCATCGCCAGATAGCCAACCATAGGCACAGCGACCGAAAGCCCTAACGACGAACCGTGCGCATCGCGGCCAAACAATCCACCGAACGGATCGGAGATCAACTCGTGCGGCACGAACAATACGGCGAGCAGGAACACACTCGCAAACAGCACCAGCTCCAACAGGAAACAGCCATAGGTCAGCATGGTCGCCGAGCCGCCTATGTTTCTGCGCAGCACGCGCCAACGTGGCCCACGCTGCTGGCGCGTCAAGCCCTCAAGCAATTCCAGCGGCAATCGCAAGGAACGCTGGCTATCCACCCGGCGCCATGTCAACGATGCCCACGTCCCGGCCCAGGGCAGCTTACGCTGGCCGCGCAAGGTCTCGCGCCAGCGTGGCGGCCGATCGAACACCGCGCGCGACAGCACGAACAGCGGCAGGCGATCGAACAGGGGCAACAACCACCATAGCAGCGGCAGGCCGAGCCAGGGCACGCCGACGATGTATCCCAGGCCGATGAAGACCAAGGCAAACGGCAGCGTGAAGGCGAACCAGGCCGCCCACACCGGCACGGCATGGGCGCGCAGCATCGCCGCGCCCAGATCGACCGCTTCGCGTGCCGTGCGCGGTCTCAAGGCAACGCCGATGCGCTCAAGTTCCACGGCTTTCTCCCGCACCGCCGCGCAGTAGCCACCATCCCACCAGCACCCACAACGCCATGGCGCTGCCGTACTTGAGCCAATCGGGAAAACTCGCCACCGATGACCAGAACGCTTCGATAAAGGCGGCCGCGACCAGCATGGCGAACGCACCCAGTGCGAGCTGTGCGCCAATCCAGCCAGCCTCGACCATCGCAGGACCGCGCCGCTGGCGGCCCGGTGCGAGCAAGGTCAACCCCAGACGCAAACCCGCGCCACCGGCAATCACGATCGCGGTCAATTCGAACGATGCATGCGCGACCACGAAGCGCCAAAACGGCGCGCCGTAGCCGATATTGTCCAGGTGGCCGGCCAACGCGCCGAAGATCACGCCGTTCATCGCCAACACATAGACCGCGCCAATGCCCACGACCAATCCCGAGGCGAATGTGCGGAAGGCGATGCCGACATTGTTCATGATGTAGTAGCCGAACATGCCCAGATCGGTGCCGCTATTGCGGCCGATGTGCCTGTTGGCCGGGTCGTACATGCGCTCGAACTCGGCCAGCTGCGTGCTACCGAAGACGTTGTGCGCAAATTCCGGCCTGAAAGTCACCAGCAACAGGCAGATCAACGCCGGCACATAGAGCAAGGCCGCCGCCAGCGCCATGTAGCGCCACTCCTTGCGCACCAGACGTGGAAAACCGGCGATGAGGAAATTGGCCATGCGCCGCCACCGCGGTGCCGGCGGCCGGTAGAGCAGACGATGGCCGCGATCGACGATGCGCTGCAGGCGCTCGGTGACTTCGCGGCTGTAGCCGCGCGCACGGGCCAGGGCGAGGTGATGGCACAGGCGCCGATAGTCGGCGGGAAACGATACCGCCTCGGGACTGCGCATGGTGCGCTGCGGGCGCGCCTCGACCTGTCGCAACCAGCTTTCCAGCGTGTCCCAGTCGCTACCGTGCAAGGCGACGAAGCGTTCCTGTTTCATGCGCGGCCCAGTAGATAGTTGGCGAAGGCGACCAGGCGTCGTACGCCTGCGTCGCCCGTCTGCCCCGTCAGCGGCGAGAGCAGATCCGCCAATTCGCGCTGTCGTTGCGGCGTCAGCTGCGGACAGCGTTCGGCAAACTCCACGATGATCGCCTGCTCTTCGCTCGACAGCGCCCGCGGCGGCGCTTCGGCCGGCACGGTCGGCACCTGGTTGCCGCCCAGCGTATCGACGACATGAACCACCATGGTGCCGGCGATCACATCGCCGAGCCGGCGTGCATGAGGATCGACCAGCGTGCTGATCAAACCGACTCCATATACGCCAGGCAGCATGTCTACAACGCGCAACAGATTGCGTACTACCGAGGGCACCAGCGTAATCGGTGCGCCGTCGGCTCCCACCACGCGCAACGAGAGCGCGCGCTTGCCCAGCGTCTGTCCTCCGAACCAGACTTCGCATACGACCGAATAGACCCAGGTCATGGCGAACACCACCAGGGCTCCGATCCCCATTCCGCCCTCACCCAGCAGCGCCAATGGGATCATCACTGCCCAGAAGACCGCCGCGCGGATCGCAAAATCGATCAGCCACGCCTGCGCACGCGGTAGCGCACCGGCGGCATGCAAACGCAGGAACACTCCCTCGGGCGTTTCGATCTGGCGAATCGTATCGAGCATCGCGCGGCGGTCAGTCTTTGACGTAGACGACAATGGTGTCGGCGAAGACATCGTGCAGGCAACGTCGCTCCGCACCGAAGATCATCAGGCAATCGACCAGCGTAACGATCGGACCGACCAGAGGAATTCGACCCAACAGGCCCACCGGAAGAAAGCGCAGGAAGATGAAGCGGCCCAGCGAGACCTCATCGCCGTCGGTACGGATCACTTTGATACCGAGCATGCGCTTGCCGATGGTCTGGCCGTACATGCTTAGCAGCGCGCAGTTGATTGCGGCAACAATGCACAGGATCAATAGCATCGCTACACCGCACCACCCAGGCACCTTGCCCGAGGTCGAAGAACGCAGCGCGGAAGAAAACCCCCAGAAGAAGGCCGGCAGAAAGGCGGCCAACACCATCAAGCCATCCAGCAGAGCCGCCCCAAGTCGCCGGCCACGGCTGGCGTTGAGATATTCGTTACTGCCAGACGTGTCCGGCACCACGTCATTGACGGGCGCCTGCGGTGCCGCATACGGATTGACTTCCATGACTCCCCGATCCCTCAACGTGTCCGGCCCCCACGGCGGACACTTGAGCGTCGAGTATAGGCCTGTCTTTCGCGCCGCTTCAATGCGGCGCGAAAATTATTTGCGCTTGGGCTTGAGCATGGTGCCGATGCATTTGGGCGAGCCGCAGCGGCAGGCCCAGATTTTTTTCAGACGCGCCGTATGGGGCATGTCCAGCACGATGCCGTAGTCGTAGGTGAGCTCTTCGCCCGGCTTGATCTTGCGGATCGCCTCAATGATGACCTTGTCCTTGCGCGGATCGCCGCTGTCGCTTTCTTCGATCAGCGCCTGGCAGTTGGGGTCGCAGCTGTGATTGATCCAGCGCGCCGTATTGCCCTTGCGATTGGCGTCGATGATGTAGTCGTCGTTGAGCGTAAACAGGAACGTATGTCCCGTCTCGCCACCGTCGCCGTAAAGCTCGTCGGCTTCGTCGTTGGTCGTCAGCGTGCCCCTGTACTGAATGACGAACTCGCCCTTGGCGATGGGCTCCACGGCAAAAACGCCATTGCCATGGATCGGCGAACGGCGGGCAACGATGCGTCGGGTCATGAGGTCTGGCGTATGGCTTGAGGGAAGTTCGGGATGATGCCCTAGATTGAGGGGTGAGTGGAGAGGAGGAAGGAACAAGAGTGGAAACCGGTGGCTACGGGAACTCTGGCTCATACCTGTCACTCCTCTCCAAGCGCTCCTCGTTCTGCTATATTCAAACAATCGTTTGAGGCCATGACTTCATGAAACGACTGCTACGCCTGATTGCCCTGGGTGCCCTCGCCGCCGGCCTGGCCGCTTGCGGGCCACCGAAAAAGAGTGTTTTTCCGCCCACTGTGACGATCCAGGAGATGGCTGTGCGTCCCGACGGACAGTGGCTGTTGACGGTGCGCATCCAGAACAACAGCTACGGCAGCATGGATTTCCACTCGCTGGACGGCGAACTGAAGGTCGCCGACGGCATCCCGGTGCGATTGCATGCGAGCTTCGACCTGGATATCCCCGCCTTCGCCGGCGATGTCACCCAGGTCAATGTGCTGCCGACCGCCGATATGAGCGCGGCGATCAAGACCCTGGCGACCAAGGGCAGCGCCGGCTCGCTCGCCTATTCGCTCACCGGCCGCACGCGGGCCAAACCCGAGCAGGAAAAAGAAGTGCGCGACTTCGCTTTCCACGGCAACGACTGGTTTTCGCCGGTCCCCGGCATCCCAAACACTTATCGCTGAAAACGCGCACCCAGATAACGAAACTCTCTCAAGGACCCTGACGTATGACGATCTACAAGGCCCCGCTCGACGATCTGCGTTTCGCTCTGTATGACGTGCTCGGCGCCGAGCCGCAACTGACTGCCTTGCAGGGCGGCGAAGGCCATACCCGCGATCTGCTCGACGCGGTGCTGGAGGAAGCCGGCCGCTTGAGCGAGCAGGTCTTGGCACCGACCAACGGTCCGGGCGACGAAGAAGGTTGTCGATACGACAAGAGCACGCAGACGGTCGTCACCCCAAAAGGCTTCAAGGAGGCGTTCCGCGCGTTCGCCGATGGCGGATGGGCCGGATTGACCCAGGCCGAAGCCTTCGGCGGCCAGGCGCTACCCAATGCGCTGGGTACGGCGACGATGGAAATCTTCCAGTCCGGCAACCTGGCCTGGAGCCTGTACCCACTGCTCTCCGAAGGCGCGTGTCATGCGCTGGAGATCCACGGTACCGACGCGCAGAAGGAAACCTACCTCAAGCCGATCGTCGAGGGTCGCTGGACCGGCACGATGTGCCTGACCGAGCCGCAGGCCGGCTCGGATCTGGGCCTGCTCAAGACCCGCGCCGAACCCGGCGAGAACGGCAGCTACCGCATCAGCGGCACCAAGATCTTCATCAGCGCCGGCGAGCACGATCTGGCCGAGAACATCATCCACCTCGTGCTGGCTCGCTTGCCTGACGCACCGGCCGGCAGCCGCGGCATCTCGATGTTTATCGTGCCCAAGTTCAAGGTGGGCGGCGATGGCTCGCTCGGCGCGCGCAACAGCGTGGCCGCCGGTGCGATCGAGCACAAGATGGGCATTCGCGGCTCGGCCACCTGCGTGATGAACTTCGACGGTGCCGAGGGTTTCCTGATCGGCCAGCCGCACAAGGGGCTGGCGGCGATGTTCACCATGATGAATGCCGCGCGCCTGTCGGTAGGCGTGCAAGGGCTGGCGCTATCCGAGCGCGCGCTGCAAAACAGCCTCAACTATGCGCGCGAGCGCCTGCAGTCGCGCGCGCTGTCCGGCCCGAAATTCCCCGACAAGCCGGCCGACAATCTGTTGGTGCAACCGGATGTGCGCCGCATGCTGCTGACCCAGCGCGCCATCGTCGAAGGCTCACGCGCGCTGCTGCTGTATACGGCGCTGCAAACCGATATCGAGGCGCGCGCGCAGGACGAAGCCGCACGCAACAAAGCCAGCGAACTGGTCGCGTTCCTGATTCCGATCGCCAAAGGCATGGTGACCGAACTGGCGCAGGAGAGCACCAAGGAAGCCCTGCAGATCTACGGCGGCCACGGCTATATCGCCGAAAACGGTGTGGAGCAGTTCGTACGCGATGCACGCATCATCACATTGTATGAAGGCACCACCGGCATCCAGGCAGCCGATCTGCTTGGCCGCAAGATCCTCCAACTGCAAGGCGCCGGCTTCAAGCATTTCCTCGCCGAAATCGGCGGGTTCTGCCAGCAGCATGGCAGCGATGCCGCACTCGCTCATCTGGTCGGACCGCTGGCGCAACTGGCCAAGGAATGGGGCGAGCTCACACTCAAGCTGGCGCAGCGCGTGCAGGGCAATGCCGAAGAGCTCGGCGCGGCCGCGATCGATTATCTCTACTACTCCGGCTATGCCTCGCTGGCCTACATGTGGGCGCGCAGCGCGGCGGCAGCGGCTGGCAAATCCGCAGCGTTCAAGCAGGCGAAGCTGGATACGGCGAACTTCTACTTCAGCCGCATCCTGCCGCGTTGCCTGACGCACAAGGCGGCAATCGAAGCTGGCGTGGGCACATTGCCTGAAGTGGTTTGAGGTCTTCCGGAGACGGGAGATGGGTAGCGGGGGCGCATGATCGCGCCTTCCGCTAAACCTTCGGGCGACGCAGACCATCGAGCTTGAGTCCCCGTTACCCGTGTCCCATCTCGGACCCTCCAGCTTGGGACTTCCCCAAGCCCCCACTAACGGTGTAGAACCAAGGCAGCCCGCAACAGCCCGGTTCCGTCATGAGCGACACATCGTTTCTGATCCGCCTGGCCGAGGACGACGACGACTTCATCCTCGGTCTGGTTCCGCGCTTCGTCGACTTTCCCCTGCCTGCCTGGCGGCGACGCCACGAGTGCATCGAAGGCATTCGCAAGGATCTGGTCCGTCACCTCGACGACGAGCCCGCCAACAGCTTCCTGTTTGTCGCTGAAGATGACGATGGCGAGCGCGTCGGTTTCATCCATCTGCAGAAGACCCAGGATTATTTCACCGGGCGCGCCAACTGCCATATCTCCGACCTGGCGGTGCCGCAGGCGCATGAGGGCCGCGGTGTCGCCCGCGCCCTGCTCGACCATGCCGAAGAATGGGCGCGCGAGCATCGCTGTCACTTGATCACGCTGGCGGTGTTGCCGGGTAATGAGCGTGCACGCGCGCTCTACGACAGCAATGGGTTTCAGACGGACATGCTTCGCCTCGCCAAGCCGGTTCGTTAGCTTGGGAGGTTCTAGGGGTGAGGAGCGCCCTCGCTGCTCCCCTCACCCCTAAAAAAAATGGCGCCGAAGCGCCATTTTTTTATCGCCCTTGAGGCCATCCTCAATTCTTCGTTGCCTCGGACGCTTCGCGACGATCCAGGCGCTGTGCCGCACGGTCGATATTGGCCAGCGACAGCAGGTGCGCGTAGATCCAGCCGAATACGCCTTCGCGCAGGAACTCGTACGCGGTCTTTTCGTCCAGCTCGCGCAGCTTGTTTTCGTTGACGACGAACAGGCCGTTCAAATTGATCGTCTTGCCGTCCTTTTCCAGACGGATGTTGCGCGGCTCGAGCAGGTCGTGCTTGCGCAGCTGCTCCATGAACCACTGGGTGCGGCCGACGTGCTGCTGGAATTCGCCAAGGAAGTTGACGGCATTGGCCAGCATGTCGCTGTCGGTGCCGTCTTCCTTGAACAGGCGGTCGCCTTCGTTGCTGCCGAAGCCTTCATAGGCTTCGTCCAGGAATACGGTGAAATCGTCGCCTTCCTGACCGGCCGGCTTCTCGGCCAGCACGAACGGATAACGGCGCACGAAAGCCGGCACGTAGGCATTGGCTTCCCAGACGCCGTTTTCGTCGACGAACAGGTTCTCGTTCTGGCGCAGGCCCAGGAGCGCCATCGGACCGGCTTCCTCCATGGTGGCGCCGGCGAAGAGAATCGGCATGTCGCGCGCGGCCGGCGCAAATTCCACGCCGGTCAGCGGCACGGAATGGACCTTGGCGGCGAACTTGAGGCTCTGCAAACCCTTCAGGCGCAGATCCTTATGCTGGGTGCGGTTGAGCGGCACCGGACGCTCGTAAAAAAGTACTTCAGCCACGTTGCTTTACCTCTGCCCCGCCGTGCCGGGGTAGCCACCTATGGCTCCCCCTCCCAATAACCCGGCGTCGGGTCTACAGATGAACGCCCACTATATCAGCGCGGCGGCTGGCGAGCGAACCCCGAGCATTTTCGCCCCCTAAGCCCGCTGTTTCAGGGGCTTGCACAAGTTTTGCAATACGAAATGCTCTATGCTGCCAGCAACCGCAACATCGCAAAAACCGACCTTTCGCTTTGCCTGAAGGACGCGACATGCTGATGGAAGTGCCAAACCGGGTCGCCGATCTGAATTCGACCCGCGTGTTGTCCCTGGATGCTGCCGGTCGAATTCTCGACTGGATCAGCTGGCAGGAAGCTGTTTGCCTCTATGTCCGCGAGGCGGTGGCCTGGACCCTGGGCGACCCTTGCCTGACCGTGCATGGCGGTCAGAATCGCGAACTGGGGCGGCAAAGCCGCCTACAATTGCATCCGATCGTCGCCAGCACGGGCCACTGCCGCGACCACGCGATCGACCCGGCACCGGCACTGACCAATACCGCCCTGTTCGCCCGCGACCGCTACCTGTGCATGTACTGCGGCAACCATTTCAGCCGCGGCGAATTGACGCGCGACCATGTCGTGCCGATCTCCAAGCGCGGCAAGGACGAATGGGAAAATGTCGTCGCCGCCTGTCTGTCGTGCAATCTGAGGAAGAGCAACCGTACCCCGCAGCAGGCCAACATGCCGCTGCTGGCCGTACCCTACCGGCCAAGCTGGGTCGAGCACTTGATCCTGTCCAACCGCAATATCCTGGCCGACCAGATGGAGTTCCTGATGAACCATCTGCCGCGCAACCGGCGCGAGGCCATGGGCTAACGCCCCTCGTCGGGCTCGGCCGCATCCTCCTGGTCGGCCATCTCTTCGAAGTGCTCGAGGTCCTCGCGCGCCTGCTCGGCGAGATGGCAGTAGTGCCGGCGAATACGCTCCAGGGTGTCTTCGTCGAGTTCTTCCAGGTTCAACAGCGAATTGTGCGCTCGGCTGCTGCGGATAAGCTCGTCCAGCTTGATCTGCAAGGCGGCTGTGTCGCGGTTCTGCGTGTTCTGGATCAGGAACACCATCAGGAAGGTAATGATCGTGGTCCCGGTGTTGATCACCAGCTGCCAGGTGTCGCCGAAACCGAACAACGGGCCGGTCGCAGCCCAGACGACAATCAGCGCCACCGCGCCCACAAAGGCGGCCGGCCGGCCCGAATAGCGGGCGATGGTTGCGGCGAAGCGTCCAAACGAACTGTGCGTACTCATGGCTCGAAACCCTTTTACGGCTGTCCCGAGCCACAGCCTGCCGAGGCCGGTGTGGCCTGGGCGTGGAGGCCGCCGGCCCCGCTTTTTCACTTTCCTGCCCTTGCCCCGCCCCGCCAGTCGGCCAACAATACCGCCCATGACCGACCTTACCCGCTTCCCCCATCTGGCACGCATCGACGCGCCGGCCGATCTACGCCGCATGTCCGACGACGAACTACCTGCCGTCGCCGACGAACTGCGCCAGTACCTGATCGAAGCGGTAGCCAGCTCCGGGGGGCATTTCGGGGCGGGCCTGGGCGTAGTCGAACTGACCGTTGCCCTGCACCACGAATTCGACACGCCGACCGACCGCCTGGTTTGGGACGTCGGCCACCAGTGCTATCCGCACAAGATCCTCACCGGCCGCCGCGATCGCATCACCACGATCAAGAAGAAGGACGGCCTCGCGCCGTTTCCGCGCCGAGAGGAAAGCGAGTACGACACTTTCGGCGTCGGCCACTCCTCGACCTCGATCTCGGCCGCGCTGGGCATGGCGATCGCCGCTCAACGCAAGGGCGACAACCGTAAAGTCGTTGCAGTGATCGGCGACGGCGCGATGACGGCCGGCATGGCCTTCGAAGCGCTCAACCACGGTGGCGATGTCGAACCGAACATGCTGGTGGTGTTCAACGACAACGGCATGTCGATCAGCGAAAACGTCGGCGCGTTGACCAAGGTGATGGCGCGCGCCATGTCGAGCCGTACGCTCAATGTCTGGCGCGAGCGAGCCAAGCGGGCGATTCCCAAGCAGTCGTTCTTCGGCCGCTTCTTCAAGCGCTGGGAAGAGCATGCCAAGGGCATGTTCGTGCCCAGCACGCTGTTCGAAGAGCTGGGTTTTCACTATACCGGCCCGATCGACGGCCACAATATTCCGCAGCTGCTCGCCGCGCTGCGCACGGTCAAGGACCTGCCCGGCCCGCAACTGCTGCATGTGATCACGACAAAAGGCAAGGGCTACGCCCCAGCCGAGCAGGCGCAGATCGAATACCACGCGGTCGGCCCGTTCGACCCAGTGGCAGGCCTGATCAAGAAGAGCGGCCCGGCCAAGCCCACCTATACCGACATCTTCAGCGACTGGCTGTGCGACATGGCAGCGGCCGACACGCGCCTGTTCGGCATCACGCCGGCGATGCGCGAAGGTTCGGGGCTGGTGCGCTTTTCCAAGGAGTATCCGCAGCGCTATTTCGACGTGGCGATCGCCGAACAGCATGCCGTGACACTGGCGGCTGGCATGGCCTGCGAAGGTGCCAAGCCGGTGGTGGCGATCTATTCCACCTTCCTGCAACGCGCCTACGACCAGGCGATCCACGATGTGGCCCTGCAGAACCTCGATGTCACCTTCGCCATCGACCGCGCGGGCGTGGTGGGTCCGGACGGCGCGACGCACGCGGGCAGCTTCGATCTGTCCTTCCTGCGTTGCCTGCCGAACATGGTGATCATGGCGCCGGCCGACGAACAGGAATGCCGCATGATGCTGAGTACCGGCTTCCACTATGCCGGGCCGGCCGCGATCCGTTACCCGCGCGGCATCGGAACCGGCGG
>NZ_DATCRY010000316.1:0-19041 GCF_036568765.1 Dyella sp.
AGACTTTACCCAGTTGATCAGTACGATTCCGGGCGTGAACTCGTCGACGGACGACGTCACCGGCCTGTCGGACGGCAACTACTCGATCCGCGGCTTCCAGTCGAACGAAATCGGTGTCACGGTGAACGGTGCGCCGATCAACGATTCGGGTAGCTATGCGGTCTACGCCAGCGAATACGGCGACTCCGAAAACGTCGGCGACATCACTGTGCTGCAGGGTACGCCGGATCTGGATATGCCCGATGCAGGCGCTTCCGGCGGTCACATCGCCTGGGCGACCATCGATCCGTCGCACAAGGCCGGCGTGGACGTCACCCAGTCGGTGGGTTCGCATGATTACCGCCGCACCTTTGTGCGCCTGAATACCGGCGACATGGGTCCGGTGCGTTCGTGGATTTCGTTCTCCGACAACAGCGTCGACAAGTGGCGCGGTGCGGGCGACCTGGAAATCCGCAAGGTCGACGGCAAGGCGCTGTGGACGATCGACGACAACAACTCGATCAGCGCTTCGCTGCAGTACAACCGCGAGACGCGTGACACGTACCATTTCCTTACCAAGGCCCAGGCGAAGAGTGACTATTTCCAGGATTGGGACGAAACCTACAAGCCGAAGTCGGCCGATACGAATTACTACGGCTTGCACCTCAACAACTTCTCGAACTACATGTTCAGCTTGGACGGTGAGTTCAAGCTGGCCGATAGCCTGCGCCTGTCGGTAATTCCGTACTTCCAGTACGGCGATGGCGGTTCGGGCGCTGGCAGCAGCTACTTCGCCGAAACCACCAACGTCACCCAGAACCAGAACGAAAACGCGCACCAGGACCTGAACCAGGACGGCCAGATCGTCACCGGTCCGAACGGCAAGAAGGCACTGGTGTATTCGTTCAGCCAGAGCACCACGTATCGTCCGGGCATCCTGTTCAAGTTCAACCAGGACCTGAGCATGGACAACAGCCTCGAGTACGGCCTGTGGTATGAACGTACCCGCCAGGAGCAGGGCGAGCCCTACAGCACGGCCAACTACCTGACCGGCACGCCGGACAATGTCTGGGGCGATTCGAACTATGTGTATTACCCGGACGGCACGATCCAGTCGCTCTACAGCGAATTCACCAAGACCGAGAACCAGAAGGTCTTCGTGACGGATACCTGGACGCCGACCGACAAGTGGACCTTCCAGTTGGGTGCCGCTTATCTGCATACCGAGCGCGAAGGTTTCGCCTGGGAATATCCGGGCAACCAGGGCGGCTTCAACCCGCCGGGCTTCGGCGGCAACTTCGATCGCACGTACCACAAGGTCACGCCGGCGCTGGGCATCAAGTACCAGATCGACGACAACAATCAGTTGTTCTACGGCGTGGGCGAGACCTACCGCGCACCGATCAACACGGCCGTTTCGTTGAACCTGGTGACCGGCCGTCCGTCGAACAAGCCCGAATCGTCGTGGAACAACGACCTGGGTTGGCGCTTCTATAACGATGTGTTCTCCGCCAGCGCGGAAATCTATCGTGCCAACTTCAGCAACCGTACCGTCACCGGCTTCGACCAGGACACCGGCGAGAGCTATTCGACGCAGATCGGTAGCGTGAAGCAGCAGGGCTTCGATGCGGAAGCCAGCATCAAGTTCCTCGAGAACTTCAAGCTGTACGGTTCGTACACCTACACCCAGTCCAAGCTCGAGAGCAACTTCGACGCTGGCGACGACGGTGTCTACCCGACCAACGGCAAGGACATGATCAATGCGCCGCGCAACATCGGCCATCTGGTCCTGAGCTACGACAACGGTCCGTTCTGGGCCAGCCTCGGCGCGAGCTTCCATGGTTCGTTCTACGGCGACTTCATGAACACGGAGAAGAACGGCGGCTACACCACGTTCAACTTCAACGCCGGCTACCACTTCAGCGATTTCGCCAGCTGGTTCCGCAGCCCGTACATCAAGCTCAACTTCGCCAACATCACCGACAAGCATGCGCTGACGTTTGCTACCAACTCGGCGACGCTGGCTTCGGGCACGGTCCGCGATGCCAATGGCGTGAAGCTGTTCACGACCACGCCGACGTACTCGCTGCTCGAGCCGCGCACCTTCATGGTGACGGTGGGCGCTTCGTTCTTCTAAGTCGTACCGCTCGTCGCGGGCGCGAGGCTTGAAGCGCCTCGCACCCGCAAGCTCGAAAACGCAAAGCCGGTCCCGTCAGGGGCCGGTTTTTTTTTGCCTTCAAAAGCAAAAACTTGCTGTCTGGCGTGAGAATTACGTCAAAAAGTTACGAAATTGTAATATGCTACGAATACAGTTGCCCGGACGTTCTTGTGCCGGCTGCTTCGCAGGGGCACGGCAAGCGTTAAATAAAATTCAGGGGAATCAGCCACTTGAGCGTCATGGCGAGGAGACACGGGATCTCCTTGAGCTGGCCCCGACAGTTTTTTGTTACGAAATCTCAAGGGGTTACATCTCGATGAATCTTCGCCTCCGCACGAAAGTGCTGCCGCTAGCTATTACCGCGTTGCTGGCTTCCACGCCGGTCCTCGCACAGGACACCTCCTCCTCGATCAGTGGTCGCGTACTCGATTCCAGCGGCCAACCGGTTGCTGGCGCCAATGTGCAGATCGTCCATACGCCCTCGGGTACCACCAAGACCACCGTTACCGATGCCAATGGTCGCTACGCCGCGCAAGGTTTGCGCGTGGGCGGTCCGTTCGATGTCAAAGTGAGCAAGGACGGTGTCGAGACGGAGCAGGAAAATGTCTACCTGCAGCTGGCTGCCGATACGGCGGTCAACGTCACGCTTACCAACGCTCAGGCGCAGGCAGCCAAGGATCTCGGCGCGGTGACGGTCTCAGCCAACTCGCTGGCGCAGACGTTCACGCCGGACAACAAGGGCATTGCCACCAATGTCTCGCGTCGTGAAATCGAAGCGCAGCCCACGCCGGGTCGCTCGATCCAGAACATCGTGCGCATGGATCCGCGCATCGTCATCAGCGATCGCGATCGCGGCGAGATTTCGGCCATCGGCCAGAACAGCCGCTATAACAACATCACCGTCGACTCGGTCAGCGCAAACGATCCGTTCGGCCTGAACGCCAACGGCCTGCCAACGCTGGGCACGCCGATCTCGCAGGACACGATCGAGGAATACAACATCTCCACCGCCAATTTCGACACGGCTACCCGCCGTGGCGTGGGCGCCATCGTCAATGCGGTGACCAAGAGCGGTACCAACGATTTCCACGGTTCGACCTACTACGCGTTCCAGAACCGCGACAGGATGATTGCCGACTACAACGGCCAGCCGTATGGAGGTTATCGCCGTACCTGGACGGCCGGCGCTACCGTGGGCGGTCCGATCATCAAGGACAAGCTGTTCTTCTTCGCTTCCTACGAGAAGAGCAAGCAGATCGGTCCCACCACGCAGTACGGTGTCACGGGCTCTGGCGCGACCACGGAAATCCGTGGCCTGACGCAGCAGAACGTCAACGACATCATCAGCGCCGCGCATGCCAAGGGCATGGCCGATGTGGGCGGCGTCAGCGGTGGTAACTCCGATCTGCAGGACAAGCGTTACCTGGCCAAGATCGACTGGAATATCACCGACAGCCACCGCGCCAGCCTGACCTATAGCCAGACCAAGGAAAACAAGCCGATCATCACCGGCAGCAACAATGTGCTGGTGCTCTCTAGCGGCTGGTACAAGACCAACGTCGACAACAAGAGCTACGCGCTGCACTTCTACGACGACTGGTCCGATATCTTCTCGACCGACACCACGTTCTCCTATGCGGATTTCAATCAGGTGCGCGGGCCGTACAACGGCACCAACATGCCTGACGTCTCGGTGTGCTTGAATTCGACCAACGGTTGTACCAGCACGTCCAGTTCGCCGGGCGTGGAGTTCGGTACCGAGTACTCGAGCCAGGCCAACATCTTGCGCGTCAAGACGCTCAATGCCGCGTTCGCGGGCAGCTTCTACCTGGGCGACCACACCGTTAAATTCGGTGCGGATTTCGAGTACGACAAGTACTACAACCTGTTCCTGCAGAATGCATTCGGCAGCTACCAGTTCAACTCGCTCGCCGATTTCAACAGCGGTAACTACTACCTGTATCGCCTGAATGCGCCGGCGGCGGGTCTGGGCCTCAACGACGTGGCTGCGGACTTCGGTCTCAAGCAGTACGGCGTGTTCCTGCAGGACACCTGGCAGGTCAACAACAACCTGTCCGTGCAGTACGGTTTCCGCGTCGACATTCCGCTGACCAGTGACAAGCCCCTGTACAACCCCTGCTTCTCGGCGGCGCCGGGCCAGGCGGTGACGGCAGCCAATTGCGTTTCGGCCGCTGGTGGTTTTGGCCGTCGCAACGACACGACCATCAACGGCAACCGTCAGGTGCAGCCGCGCATGTCGTTCAACTACACGTTCGACACCGAGCACATGACGCAGCTCCGTGGTGGCGCGGGCCTGTTCATCTCCAATCCGCCGAGCGTTTGGCTGGGTAACATCTACCAGAACTCCGGTATTACCCAGGTGCAGTTCGCTTGCGGTCCGAGCCCCTCGGCATCGGCAGCCTGCAAGCCGGGCAGCCCTGGCTACCCCGCCTTCAGTCCGGATGCGAATGCACAGAACAGCGGCAACGCGCCGATCCCGGGTGCCCGCGGTGCGCAGATGGCTGTCAACACCATCAGCCCGGGCTTCCAGTTGCCGAGCGTATGGAAGCTGACGCTGGGTTTCGACAAAGAACTGCCATGGTACGGCCTGGTGTTCACCGCCGATTACGAGCACCTGGACACGCGTAATGCGATCTTCTACCAGAACCTCAATATCGGTACGCCGACCGGCCGTCTGCCGGATGGTCGTTACACGTATTACAAAAACCCGACCGGCGGTCCGAGCGGCAATACCGCGCGCGCCAACTCGAACCAGGCCTTCGGTGACTCGGTCATCAACCTTGCCAATACCAGCAAGGGCGATGCCGACAGCCTGGCGCTCTCGTTGAAGAAGTCGTTCGCTAACGAGTGGTCGGCCATGGTCGGCTTCACCTGGAGCCGTGCGACGGAAGTCAATCCGGGTACCTCAAGCGTCGCTCGTTCGAACTACAGCAACAACGTCTGGGTGAACCCGAACGAAGATACCGCCAGCCCGTCGAACTATTCGGTGCCCAAGCGCGTGATTGCATCGTTGACCTGGCAGCATCGCTTCTTTGGCGATTACGCCACGAGCGTGAGCGCGTTCTACGATGGCCACTCCGGCGCACCCTACAGCTGGCGCTTCGGCAACGATGCGAACGGCGACGGCTTCGTCTCCGACCTGGCTTATATCCCGCGCAAGGGCGATGTCAGCTTTGTGCCCGGTACGTCGCAGCAGTTGCAGGATTCGTTCTGGAAGTACATCGAAAGCAACGACTACCTGCGTGACCGTCAGGGTTCCAACGCCAGCCGTAACGGCGACCGCGCCCCTTGGATCAACCAGATCGACCTGAGCTTCCGTCAGGAAATCCCGGGCATCTTCAAGGGCAACAAGGGCGAGTTCCGGCTGGATATCTATAACTTCGGCAACATGCTCAACAAGAAGTGGGGCGTCGACCACCGTGCTTCCTTCCCGCTGGTGCGTAACCTGGCCGACTTCGCTGGCGTAGATGCCAATGGCAAGTACATCTACGACATCACCAAGTCCGCCTACAAGGACGGCAACGGCAACTACAGCCCGCTGCCGCTGCCGCGTGCCGATGAGCTGAACGGCCCGACCCAGCGCTGGTCTGTGCTCGCGACGGTGCGTTACACGTTCTGATAAGCGGTGTAAGTCACCTAAAGGCCGGCGCTCCCTGGGGGCGCCGGTTTTTTTTGCCTGTCAGGGGGATTCGCTAAGCAAAAGCTTGCGAAGCTCCGCATGAGGATCACAGCCAGCGGCGGCGGCGGGCTCTTTTGGCTTGACCCTGCTGCCCCTGGCGCGAGAAGCTAAGCGGTCCGCCAAGAAAAAGTTACGGACGTAAGGGCCGCGAGGGCGCGGTCGAAGGAGACGATTCGATGAACGCAGTACAGGCTGGCAAAGCCAGCAGCCGGGCAGGGACCGTGAGCGCGCGTATTTCGCCCGCCGGTGGCCTGGATATTCTTTCCCGCAACGAGGTGGCGCGCCTGCGCGATGCCAGCGGTTCGGGCATGCACATGCTGCTGCGCCGCTGCGCACTGGCAGTACTGACCTCGGGCAGCATGAGCGACGACCCCCGCGGCATCCTCGAGCAATATCCCGATTTCGATATCCAGGTGCTGCAGCAGGATCGCGGCATCAAGATCGAGCTTTCCAATGCGCCGGCCCAGGCCTTTGTCGACGGCCAGATCATCCGCGGTATCAACGAGCTGCTGGTCGCCGTGGTGCGCGACATCGTCTATGTGTCGACCCAGTTGGAGCAAGGCGGCTTCGACCTGGACGACACCGTGGGGCTCACCCATGCGGTGTTCGAGATCCTGCGCAACGCGCGCATCCTCAAGCCGCAGGTCGATCCGAATCTGGTGGTGTGCTGGGGCGGTCATTCGATCTCGCGTGAAGAATACGAATACACCAAGCAGGTCGGCTATCAACTGGGCCTGCGCAGCATGGATATCTGTACCGGTTGCGGCCCAGGTGCGATGAAGGGTCCGATGAAGGGCGCGACCATTGCTCATGCCAAGCAGCGGCGCAAGCACAATCGCTATATCGGCATTACCGAGCCGGGCATTATCGCGGCGGAGTCGCCGAATCCGATCGTCAACAACCTGGTGATCATGCCGGACATCGAGAAGCGCCTGGAAGCCTTCGTGCGAATCTCTCACGGCATCATCGTGTTCCCGGGCGGTGTGGGTACGGCCGAGGAAATCCTCTACCTGCTTGGCATCCTGCTGCACCCGGATAACGCAGGCATTCCGTTCCCATTGATTTTCACCGGGCCGAAGCAGTCGGCGCCTTACTTCGAACAGATCGACCGGTTCCTGCGCCTTACCTTGGGAGAGCAGGTTGCCCAGCACTACCAGATCATCGTCGACGATCCGGCAGCGGTGGCGCGTGCCATGGTGCGTGGCATCGAGAAGGTGCGCAATTACCGCCTCGACAACAAGGACGCGTTTTTCTTCAACTGGTCGCTGAACATCCCGTTTGCCTTCCAGCTGCCCTTCCGGCCGACCCACGAAGCCATGCGCGCGCTGGCGATCCGCCGCAACAGGCCACGCCATGAATTGGCTGCCGACTTGCGACGCGCCTTTTCGGGTATCGTGGCTGGAAATGTGAAGGAGGACGGGATCCGCGCGATCGAGCAGCATGGACCGTTCGAGATCGACGGCGAGCAGGATTTCATGCGCGCGCTGGATGAGCTGCTGAAGGCCTTCGTCGTGCAGCACCGCATGAAGCTGCCTGGCGGTTCGGCCTATGTGCCCTGCTACAAGGTGCTGGCGAGCTAGGGCTTTTTAAGGGGTGGGGCGGCTTGACAGTCCCCGCCCCAATAAGCAAACTATGTGGCTCACCCCCGCCCGAATAGCTCAGCCGGTTAGAGCACTTGACTGTTAATCAGGGGGTCGTTGGTTCGAGTCCAACTTCGGGCGCCAGATATAACAAGGGCCTACCTTCGGGTAGGCCCTTGTCTTTTTGAGCGCTGTTGAAAATTAGGCCTTGTTGGCGGGATTCACGACGGGACGTTCATGGTCATCGTGGTGGACCACCCGCATGTTGCGATGGCCGTTGGCCTGCTGCTTGTCGGCTTTGTTGCCCACGGAATCCGTGATCCCTCGATGCTTGAGGCTCTGAAGGCCAAAGCGCTTGCTAGCATCGATGAGCCCGGCGGCTTGCGCTGCTGATGTGGCACGACGCCAAGCGCTGGCCATTGTGCTCTTGCTGAGTCGCCGTGCCTGCGATGTAATCCAGTTGATGAAGTGTTCGTATATGTAACGAGCAATTGATATGAAAAAAGCCCTCGCTTGGAGCGGTCGGGCTTTTTCGCCAAGAGGCCTGAGTGTCAGTGTGCAGCCGCATGTTCCACATGGCTGCTCATGGATTTAACGGTAATAGCTCGGACTTCGACTTCTTTGAATGGTCCAGGTCAATGATGTTCATCGCAAAAATTTTTATACTTCTTTTCGCAGCCAAACAGCAAGACGGGATATATTTGCGGTATAACCTGACATCGGACCGCACTTACGCCCGAATCTAATTTAGAAAGGGTGCGACCGGATGCAGGGTAGCATGTGTCGTTCTCCAAATGGCCGGAAGCTGCAATTTCTTGTGGGGAAATGCCAATGTCATTTATGGTAATCAGGCGACCCAGTGATGTATATAGATAATTGCTATAGCTCTCAAAATCCGGCGTCATAATTGCTGCGCTTGAATTTACATACCTATTTGCTGACTGAAATAAACGGCCGCAGGTCGGGATAGGCTGTGTCATTGCGGTTCTTGGATGCATAAATCCAAGTGCATGACCTATTTCATGCTTTGAGATCTGCTTTATTAGAAGATCCAGAAAGTCTTCATCTGATTTATTTTTTAGTTTCGTTCTGTGTGTGCCGTCTGAGGTCATCTTTTGAATAATTGGTTTGAAGTAGCTTATGACGGTCGGGTCGGATCCGCTTGGCTTGGGTCCGTTGGGGTAAAAAGTTGCAGCTAAAGTGTCGCTCTGGCCGCAATGATCATTATTCATTGAGCCATTGAGAATGGAGATTTTCAACTGGGCTTCATTTTGTTGCAATGTCTGCTCAAATTTAATTCCCATTGCCCGCTCCCATTCGCCCATGGCCTCCTCGGCGGCGGCACCTATATCAATTTGGTATGACTGGTCTCCATTTACAGTGAAAGTAACCGCGCGTGTATTGGGTGAAAGGTAGTATTTTACTGTATTGCCATAAGCTACGAATGGATTGAAATTATTCCTTAGAATAACCTCTGTGTTAACGCCTTTTAGTCCCTGGGCATGCAATGGTGAAGCCATAAGAAGTATGCCGATCAACGCGGACTTGATTGCTTCGGTGGAAAACATTCATCACCCATTAGTGATATGGAGACCTGACGTCTCGGTGATTTTAATTAATTGGCGCGACTGCTTCCTGGATGCAGGCGTGCACACAATTGAATTTATTGCTTTATTGTTATAGAAGAAACGTCATCTCCGCTGAGGCACACGTCTACCGTAGCGTTAATTGTAATTGCCGTTAAGGCGACGGCGAGCATGGCTCTTCCAGTTTCTGTATTAACGCCATAGCTACCAAAAAGCGAATATTCCTTTCCGTCGCTCAAGGTTACATACGGATAATATTCGCCATTGTATTGAAGTTTATTGATGTGCATGTTAGGGCTCGCATTGCCCCATTTGCAGGCGTGCGCTTGAGCGGCGAAAGGAAATGAAAAGGACATCAGTGCAGCAGAAATACAAAATGCCTTCAACATGAATGCGCTCCAGTGGTTATGTGATTAAATTTAATTGCTTGGTGGTGAACATTATTAACTTAACCGAGGCGATCCTTCGCCTTATCATGAAAAAAATGAGACGAGTCACTTCGCGAAGGAGTGTGGCGCAAGGGCGGCGCAACACTTGACCTTGCCCAAGAAATGAATCTCTTACTGAGGGTTAAGCTCGCGCAAAGGAGGTCCGTCGATGACGAACATGGCAAAGCGAGCGTAGTGCACAGCGCAGTTCAAGCTGGAAGCTATAGGGGCGGTCAAGGCCGGGCAAAGCATGGCGGCGGTGGCGGCGACACTGAGTGTGGCTGAGCAAACGCTATTCAGCTGGGTAGAGGCTGGTCGGGAAGGCAAGCTGGCCAGAGCTGGCGCACAATGGTGAGTCTGGAACAAATGGAGCTGGCGCGGTCGCGTGCCGAAGTGGCTCGCTTGAGGATGGGGCGGGACATGTTAAAAAGCGGCGGCGTGTTAAATGGATCGAAGCCGGACCTTGCGCTTTGTCAAAGTCTGCCAGATCACATCGCCAGAGCCAGGCCTAGTTAGGTTCGGGCTTGATCCCAAGAGGAGCGATCACAACCGAATGAGCTGCTAATCAGGGGCGTTGGTTCGAGTCCAACTTCGGGGCGCCACGTATCTAAGGATCTGCCTCACGGCAGGACCTTTTTTTGTTTTCTGTCGCATGCCCGAGCCTGGTTAGCCAGTCGCAGGCTGAGTCAGGCCGCGAAGAAATGCACGGGTGCGACTTAGCGCCTCGCGCGACTCAGGTCGAGAGAGATTGAACTGATACTCATGCCCAAGCGGTGGCTGATGCGTAGCGGGATAGAAAAGGGTCTCCACGTGCACGCCTTGGAGCTTCAGGGCTTCCGCCAACGCGACCGATTGCGGCGCCAACGGGTCGCTGTTCCCAACGCTGATAAAAGCCGGTGGAAAAGATGGCGAGACATGCGGCACCACGGAGAAGGCCCCTACTGTCGCCTCGGGTGGGGTGGTTGAGCCGAAGTAGGACCACATCACCGTTCGCAGGAACCAGGACGACGGCACCTGGGAGGCCATGATCCGCCCATCGTGAGGACCGCAGAACAGCACCACGCCTCGCAGCTGTGCGATCGAAATGCCGGAGCTCAACCCTGTTTTCTGCGCGTAGCCGGGCGACGAGGCGAGGGCAGCCAACTGCGATGCCAATTGGGCTCCCGCTGAATCGCCTCCAAGGACGAAACGGCTGGAATCCAGTTTCAACTGCGCGGCATGATCGGAAAGATAGGCCAAGGCGCGGCCGAGTTGCTGTATCGGTACCGGATACTGGATACCCGGCGCCAGGGAATAGTCCACCGCCACCACAGCATAACCATCGGCGGCCAGAATCTGCGCATAATTGGCGACCTCTTTGCGGCTTCCGGCAACGTATCCGCCACCATGAATCCAGAAAATGATCGGCAAGGGTCGGTCATTCAGCGCCGACGGTCGATAGATATCCAGCAGTGCGTCGGGATCGTTCGGGTCATAATGCAGATCGAACTGCGCATTGATGCCTTGAGGCACCTGACTGGCCAATGCTGCGTTGGTGGCATGCCCTCCGCGTTCGAATGCCCAGCGAATGATCAGCGCAGAAGGCCACGGGCTGGTCTTGAACGCGATGAAGGCTGCGCCGCTCACGATGACCAGGGTTGCCAGCAATATCCATAGTGCCCGGCGAAGGCGAGAGCGGAGAGTCTTGGGAGCATCCATGGCGGGAACTTGGCAAATGACGGTTGTCAGTCAGAATGCCAGCAGTCTCCAGTCTCGCCAAGCAACCATCTAGCCGATGTAGCGCAGGTATATTTCGTTAAGCCGGGCGCCCATGCCGTACAACGAGTTGCTTAAGCCGGCTACCAACTTCTTCACCTGGTTCATCTGCAATAAATCGAGGCTCGTAGTGGTCGATAGGGATAAGGGGGCGTAGTTATCGAAGTCGATCAGATAAGGATCGATATGTTCGACCCGAATTGCCGCCAGTTTCGCCGAGAGCTCGTTTGCGTCGTTTGGGGGCACTTCTTGTGCATCGATCAAATTTTGTATGCCAGACAGAACTTCGACAATTTGTACTTTTATGTCGTGGAATTGTTCGATATCGCCTTTCCAGTTGCGAGAGGTCAGGTCGTTGTTCAAAACCTGGATTGCGTTGTCGACCTCTTCGACGGAGCACAAAAACGAACATCCGTCTAACGCGCTTGCGACAGGAGTGTCAGGTATGCTCGGCGCAACCTGTCTTCCATAGGTGCTGGCGACATATCCGATACCCAGGCCCGCGCCCCCCGTCGTCAAGCCTATTGCCAGGAGCTTGAGTCCGCATCTCGTATTACCATTGGCTATCTTTGCTACACCGGCACCGATACCTGCCGCACCGGCGTTCAGCAAGCCTTGTTGAAGCCCTTCGTTATGTTCGACGTCGTGCTGTCTGTTCGGGGACGAGGCGGCAGCGCCAGGAGGGAACGTGCTTCTCGTGCTGCTCTGTGGATACGCGACGTTATGAATGCTGCCGAGGAGTAAGGCGCACGGGAGCAATGTCACGACAAATGCACCTGCTGGCGTATTCACGTTTTTTATGCGCGCAGGATTCTGGTTTCTGAAGAGTTGCTGCAGCGTTTTTTCGCTGGCCGTTTGTTTCTTGGATGAATATGTGTCGTTATAGAACTGACCTGTGATCCGATTGATGTCTCCTGCGGCTGGCAAAGTCAATTTTCCTTGGCATGGGATGTGGGGATCTAATCACCGATGAACGGCAGTGACTTTCAAAAAGCGACCTTAGGGCATCTCAATCGGCTGGACGGCGAAAACGGTCCCCGTTGCTGTGGGAGCAATTTGGGGAGGTGCTTCGAAGAACCTGATGTGTCTTTTGCGTGCAAGGCTGCCCCCTCCCCAACCCTCCCGACAAAGCCAGGGGAAAGCAACTGTCTTGTTCAAATTGCCTGGATGGCGTCACGCATACGCGCATTGAGGATGACGAGTAGCTTGCGTTTCACCGCCAATACGAGATCTACAAATCAGGTAGCTATTCGGGGCCTGAAAGCTTCATAGGCTGTCGCGGCAGGCCTGCTGGCTTGCGGCATCGGCAGATTCGCCGCGAATGCGGCCGGAATTGGCAACATAAACACGTAGCGCCAGCTGTGCTTGCTTGGGATCGCAGATCAGCAAGCCGATATTGGTGCCGCTGGCATCGCCTTTGTTGCGAAATACGACGCTGGGGCGCCCGACGGTACTGGTAATACGCAAGCCAGGGCGCTGGCTGTGAGTGCGCAACGGCGTACCGGCCAAACGATGCGGGCCGCTTCCCGTTCGCGTGGCGTATCCGGTAATCCAGCCGGTGTCCCAACGCGATGTGTCAGCGCATTGTTGCCCATCGAGGGTGGGGCAGACAATCAGCGAGGTCCCCCGCCGCAGGGCCTCTTCGCGGGCATACCGGAGGCTGTCGACCAAGGCGGTTTGGGCCTCGATCAGCCGTTCGCGTGCCCATAGACGGCCCAAGGGTGGGATGGCAACGCCCACCAACACGATCGCCACGGCCAGGGCGATCAGCTGCTCTATGAGGGTTACGCCCTTGATAAACCGGGCTGTAGAGGTGGGTCTGCTCATGAAACCGGAGGCTAGTTCGGGGCAGGCGTGACGTATGCCATCCTTGTGATGGCCCCGCCTTCATAGCCTGCTGACACACGCTGTCAGCATGGCAATTTAAAATGCCGGTACCAGACCGCATATACGACGCCATGACTGACCGATTCACCCTCGTTTCGCCCTACAAGCCGTCGGGCGACCAGCCGGAGGCGATCAAGCGCCTCACCGAAGGTTTCGAAGCGGGCTTGGCCGCGCAGACCCTGCTCGGTGTGACGGGCTCGGGCAAGACCTTCACCATCGCCAATGTGATCGAGAAGATCCAGCGGCCGACGATCGTGCTGGCGCCGAACAAAACCCTGGCCGCGCAGCTCTATGGCGAGTTCAAGGAGTTCTTTCCGCACAATGCGGTCGAGTACTTCGTGAGCTACTACGACTACTATCAGCCCGAAGCCTACGTCGTCGCTTCCGATACCTTTATCGAGAAGGATGCCTCGATCAACGACCACATCGAGCAAATGCGCCTGGCAGCGACCAAAGCGTTGTTGTCGCGCAAGGATTCGTTGATCGTTGCGACGGTATCGGCGATCTACGGCCTGGGCGATCCGGAAGACTATCTGTCCTTGCGACTGATTCTTGCGCGCGGCGAGCGTATCGATCAGCGAGCGTTGATTCGTCAATTGACCGAGCTGCAATACACGCGCAACGAGCTCGAGCTGCGGCGCGGTACTTATCGCGTCCGTGGCGAGGTGATCGATGTTTTTCCGGCTGAATCCGAAACCGAAGCGTTGCGTATCGAGTTGTTCGACGGCGAAGTGGAGAATCTCTCGCTGTTCGACCCGCTGACTGGCGAAACCTTGCGCAAGGTGCCGCGCTACACCGTTTACCCGCGTACGCATTACGCCAGCACGCGCGAAAGCGTGCTCAATGCGATCGAGACGGTGAAGGAAGAGCTGAAGGATCGCCTGGAATACCTCTACAAGGAAAACAAACTGGTCGAAGCGCAACGCCTGGACCAGCGCACGCGCTTCGATGTGGAGATGATGGCGGAAGTGGGCTACTGCCAGGGCATCGAGAACTACTCCCGACACCTGACGCGCCGTGCGCCCGGTGAGCCGCCGCCGACGCTGTTCGATTACTTGCCACCGGATGCCTTGCTGGTGGTGGACGAGTCGCATGTGACCATTCCGCAGCTTGGCGCCATGTACAAAGGCGATCGTTCGCGCAAGGAAACGCTGGTCGAGTTCGGTTTCCGTCTGCCGTCGGCGATGGACAACCGCCCGTTGCGCTTCGAAGAGTGGGAGCGCCGCGCGCCGCGCTCGATCTATGTCTCGGCTACGCCGCGCGATTACGAGTTGCAGCACTCTGGCGATGCGGTGGTCGAACTGGTCGTGCGTCCCACCGGGCTGATCGATCCGGAGGTGGAAGTGCGGCCGGTGCGTACCCAGGTCGACGATCTGCTGAGCGAGGTGCATCGGCGCGTCGCCATGGGCGATCGCGTGCTGGTGACGACATTGACCAAGCGTATGGCGGAGAACCTGACCGAGTACCTGGGCGAGCACAACGTCAAGGTGCGTTACCTGCACTCGGATATCGAGACAGTCGAACGCGTGGAAATCATCCGCGACTTGCGCCTGGGCGAATTCGATGTGCTCGTCGGCATCAATCTGCTGCGCGAGGGCCTGGATATGCCCGAAGTGTCGCTGGTGGCGATCCTCGATGCGGACAAGGAAGGCTTCCTGCGTTCGACCGGTTCGCTGATTCAGACGATCGGCCGCGCCGCGCGCAATGTGCGCGGCAAGGCGATCCTGTACGCCGACAAGATCACCCCTTCGATGCGGGCGGCGATGGACGAGACCTTGCGTCGTCGAGAAAAGCAAGAGGCCTACAACAAGGCTCATGGCATTACGCCGCAGTCGGTCGTGCGCCGTATTGCGGACATCATGGAGGGTGCACGTAGCGAGGGAGCCCATGCCCGCAGTCGTGGCGCCAAATCAGGACGTGGTCGGTCGGTTGTTGCAGAAGAGGGCGCCGAGTACGCAGGCCTGACGCATGGCGAGGCGGCAAGCATGATCAAGAAGCTTGAGGCGCAGATGTACAAGCATGCCGAGAACCTGGAGTTCGAGGATGCTGCGCGATTGCGCGACAAGATCCACAAGCTCCGCGAGCAGGCCTTGCGGGGCGCATGAAGGCCAACGCTCGTTACGGCAGGCTTGTATGCCCGCCAGAAACTTTGCTATGCTGAGTGGCTCACGGGCGGTTAGCTCAGCGGTAGAGCACTACCTTGACATGGTAGGGGTCACAAGTTCGATCCTTGTACCGCCCACCAATACCGACGAAACGGCGCGGCCCTGAGGGTTCGCGCCGTTTTTGTTTCCAGCTCTGGAGCATCCGATGGCTTATTTCATCGTCAAGAGTCTGCATATCCTGTTTGTTATCGCCTGGGTGGCAGCGGTGTTTTATCTGCCGCGCATCCTGGTCAACCTCGCTGAGGCAGGACAGGAGCCGGCGGTGAGGGCGCGGCTGGAGCTGATGGGGCGGCGGCTATACAAGTTCGGCCACACCATGTTCGGTCTGGCTTTTTTGTGCGGCCTGGCGTTGTGGTTGTATTTCCGTGTCAGCGGCGGCTGGTTGCACGCGAAGTTGACCCTGGTCGCGCTGTTGCTGATTTTCTATATCTGGACAGGGCGGATGCTCAAGCGCAGCATCGCTGGCGGTGCTCTGCCGACAGCCAAGGCGCTGCGCTGGCTCAACGAGTTGCCGATCCTGCTGGTTCTGGCCGTGATCTACCTGGTGGTGGCCAAGCCGTTCTGAACCGATTCGTCGGTGGAGCGAGCATAGGGCTGTCAGATTGACAGCCCGTTGGCGCTAAACTAATTTCCTCATCCTCCGTATCCCAAGGAACCAAGGTGGCCCGCGCCCACGCGTCGGCCGAGTGTGCGACATGGCAACTACGAGCTTCCAATAAAGATCGCCGCCACGCCTTGTGTTGAGCAAAGGGCGCTGCGGCGCCTTTTTCGTGCCCGCCGTGCCATCCGGCCGGCCACCTTAAAACAGTAAGAAAGGCCCTTTAGAAAGAGGGCATCGCGCTATATATCAGGTAACCCCATGATCCAGATCACGCTACCCGACGGCAGCAAACGCCCCTTCGAACACCCGGTCACCGTGCAAGACGTCGCCGCGTCCATAGGTGCGGGCCTGGCCAAGGCCACCCTGGCTGGCAAGGTCGACGGCAAGCTGGTCGATGCCAGCTTCGCGATCGACCACGATGCCAGCCTGGAAATCGTCACCGAAAAGAGCCCGGAGGCGCTGGAAATCCTGCGCCACTCCACCGCGCACCTGCTGGCCCAGGCCGTGCAGCGCCTGTATCCCGGCGCGCAGGTCACCATCGGCCCGGTGATCGACAACGGCTTCTACTACGACTTCGCCTATGAGCGCCCGTTCACGCCCGACGATCTGGCGAAGATCGAGGCGGAAATGGAGAAGATCGTCAAGGAAGCCCTGCCGGTCACGCGTAGCGTGAAATCGCGCGACGATGCGGTGGCGTTCTTTCGCGGTCTCGGCGAGCTGTACAAGGCCGAGATCATCGAAAGTATTCCGGCCAACGAAGAGCTGTCGCTGTACTCGCAGGGCGAGTTCATCGACCTCTGCCGCGGCCCGCATGTGCCCAATACCGGCAAGCTGCGCGCATTCAAGTTGATGAAAGTGGCCGGCGCTTATTGGCGCGGCGACTCGAACAACGCGATGCTGACGCGCATTTACGGCACCGCCTGGCTCAACGACAAGGATCTGAAGGCCTATCTGCACCAGCTGGAAGAGGCCGAAAAGCGCGACCATCGCAAGATCGGCAAGGCGCTGGATCTGTTCCACCAGCAGGAAGAAGCCCCTGGCATGGTGTTCTGGCATCCCAACGGCTGGGCCATCTGGCAAGCCGTGGAGCAATACGTGCGCGGCGTCTACCGCAAGAGCGGTTACCAGGAAGTGCGCGGTCCGCAGATCATGGATGTAAGTCTGTGGAAGAAGTCCGGCCACTGGGATAATTACCAGGAGAACATGTTCTTCACCGAGTCGGAAAAGCGCACCTACGCGCTCAAGCCGATGAACTGCCCGGGGCACGTGCAGATCTACAACACCAATCTGCACAGCTATCGCGATCTGCCGATCCGCTACGGCGAGTTCGGTGGCTGCCATCGCAACGAACCGTCCGGAGCGTTGCACGGCATCATGCGCGTGCGCGCATTCACCCAGGACGACGGCCATATCTTCTGTACGGAAGAGCAGATCGAGCCGGAAGTGACGGCTTTCCATGCGCAGGCCATGCAGGTCTACAGCGATTTCGGTTTCGAGGACATCGCGCTGAAGATCGCGCTGCGCCCGGATAAGCGCATCGGCAGCGACGAAGTTTGGGATCGCGCCGAGCATGCCTTGCGCACCGCCTTGTCCAAGGCCGGGGTCAACTGGGAAGAACTGCCGGGCGAGGGTGCCTTCTACGGCCCCAAGATCGAATACCACATGAAGGATTCGATCGGTCGTGCCTGGCAGGTCGGCACCATGCAGGTAGACTTCATGATGCCCGAGCGACTGGGCGCCGAGTACGTGGACGAGCACAGCCAGCGGCGGCACCCGGTCATGCTGCATCGGGCCATCGTGGGCTCGATGGAGCGGTTTATCGGTATCCTGATCGAACACCATGCCGGCAACCTGCCGGCATGGCTGGCTCCGGTCCAGGCGGCGGTATTTTCCATCACCGACGCCCAGGCCGATTATGTTCGTGAGGTGGCGCAAGCCCTTGTCGGCAAAGGTTTCCGGGTACACGCCGATTTGCGCAATGAAAAGGTCGGCTATAAAATCAGGGAACATACGCTACAGAAAGTTCCCTACTTGCTTGTGGTCGGCGATCGCGAGAAGGAAGCCGGGGCTGTTTCTGTGCGTACCCGTTCGGGGGAGGACCTGGGCAGCATGCCGCTGGCCGCCTTCGTCGAACGGTTGGAGGCCGAAGGGCGGCGCTGAGCGCAGCCCCGGCCGTAAGCATTCATTCTTCTGGAGGATAGTGGTATCGCTACCACCGACAATAAGGGCAACCGCCGTAACCACGAGATTCGCGTCCCGCGCGTACGCGTGATCGGTCCGGACATGGAGCAGCTCGGCATTCTCAGCCGCGACGAGGCGCTACGTGCTGCCGAAGAGGCTGGCCTGGATCTCGTGGAGATTCAGCCGAACGGCGATCCGCCGGTCTGCCGCATCATGGACTACGGCAAGTTCAAGTTCGAAGCCCAGAAGAAGGCCCAGGCCGCCAAGAAGAAGCAGAAGCAGGTCGAGATCAAGGAAGTGAAGTTCCGTCCGGTCACGGACGTGGGCGACTACCAGATCAAGCTGCGCAACATGCTGCGCTTCCTCGAGGAAGGCGACAAGGTCAAGGTCACCATTCGCTTCCGCGGTCGCGAAATGTCCCACCAGGATCTCGGCCAGGAGCTGGCCAAGCGTATTCAGGTGGACGTGGGCGAAAACGGCCAGATCGAGTCCTTCCCGCGTCTGGAAGGCCGCCAGATGGTCATGATGATCGGCCCCAAAAAGAAGTGAAGTAATAAAAACGGCGACCCAAACGGTCGCCGTTTTCTTTGTGTGGAACCGACCCGCTCGGCCCCACGCGTTCCCCTCTCCCCCGGCTTGCCGGGGGAGAGGGCAAAGGGAGAGGGGGGCTCTGGACTCGCACTCCACGATAAACCCCACCCAAAAGCCCCCCGGCGGAGCCAGGAGAGAGGGAGCTGACTGAGTTCGGCCTCAGCGTGGCGCAACGAGCAGGGCACCACCCCTACCAATCCCCCCCAAATCCCCGTACAATCGCTGGTTCGGCCCACACGGAAGGGCCGTGAACCGATCATGGCAGGACGGAAAGCGCAGCCATCAGGCTGCCGCCAGATCAGTCAGAAACTTTGAATACGGAGCATTCCCATGCCCAAGATCAAGACCAACCGGGCGGCGGCGAAGCGTTTTCGCAAGACCGCTTCCGGCAAGTTCAAGGCCGGTCACGCCTTCAAGTCGCACATCCTGA
>NZ_DATCRY010000317.1:0-12354 GCF_036568765.1 Dyella sp.
ACGTTAGAGGGCTCGGTCTGTCATATGGGAGGGCTCGATCGCGACGGAGACGGCTACACTATCGTCGAAGGCAGCGGTTTGCCGCGATTGCAGGTCGTCGGTCACCAGGCGCAGGTCGATTGGCCGACGCTGGTGCGGCGCCTGAAAGCGGCCACTGAAGGAAATGCCCCGGAAGTGCGCTGACCTTACGCCTTCCACCCCATTCCCTGGAGCGTCCCATGCGCAAGCTCGTTCAAGGATTGCTGATTGCCGCGTTGGTAGCGATGGCGGGCTGCGTCACGATCAACGTCTATTTCCCCGAGGCGGCAGCACAGAAGGCTGCCGACCAGTTCATCGGCAACGTGCTCGACAGCGCCCAGCCGGCACCTCAGCGCGACAAGGAACAGGAGCCGCCGCGGCAACCCGCGCCAGGAACGCGGCCCGCTGCGATGCTGCTCGATCTGCTGATCCCGGCCGCCTATGCGGCCGATACGCCGAACCTTCGCGTGCAGACCGCCACAACCGATGCCATCCAGGGGCGCATGCAGCAGCGCTTCCGCGATACGCTCGGCCCCTTGTTCGATAGCGGCGCGCTCGGTTTCACTCTGGATGGCCTGGTCGCCGTGCGCGATGCGGGCAAGGTGCCTTTGGCTCAGCGCGCGGGCATCAACGCGTCCGTGGCCGACGAGAACCGGGATCGCAATGCGCTGTATCGTGAAGTTGCCAACGCCAATAACCACCCCGAGTGGGAGGCGCAGATCCGCGCGACTTTTGCCAAGGGCTGGATCGAGCGAGCCAAGCCGGGCTGGTATTATCAGGACGCCTCGGGCGCCTGGAAGAAAAAATAGCCGCCTGACCATCCGAACATCAGCGCGCCCGGATCGACCGATGCGGGCGCGCAGCATTTATTTGAGCCAATGAAAGAATTCCAAGCCGCTATTACCGATCTCAGCCATGACGGCCGCGGCGTTGCCCGCGTCGAAGGCAAGGCCGTCTTCGTCAGCGGTGCGTTGCCCGGCGAGGAAGTGCGCCTGGCCATCCGCCGCCGTCACCGCAACTTCGACGAAGCCGAAGTCATCGAGCTGCTGACACGCTCGCCGCACCGGGTCGAACCCAAGTGCCGCCACTACGGCCAATGCAGCGGCTGCTCCTTGCAACATCTGGATGCCGCCTCGCAGATCCAGGCCAAGCAGCGCGTGTTGGCGGAGAACTTCGAGCGTATCGGCAAAGTGCAGCCGGCTACCTGGCTCGACCCCTTGACCGACCAGCCCTGGGGCTACCGGCGTAAGGGCCGCCTGTCGGTGCGCAACGTCGTCAAGAAGGGGCGGGTGCTGGTCGGTTTTCGCGAAGAAGACAATCCCCGTTTCGTTGCCGATATCGAACAATGCGAGGTGGTCCATCCTGCGCTGGGTCCGAAGATCGGCCTGCTGGCGCAGACAATCAGCGGCATGGAAGCGGCCGGCGATATCGCACAGATCGAATTCGCTGCCGGCGATGACACCATGGCCTTGGTATTCCGCCACCTCAAGCCGCTGAGCGATGCCGATCGCGCTGCCCTGATAGCCTTCGGCCAGGAGCACGGCATGGCGATCTACCTGCAACCGGGCGGTATCAGCAGTGTGCATCCGCTTTGGCCGGAATCGCCGCGATTGGCATTCCGTATCGCCGCGGACGACGATCGCGCGCACGATGTCGAGCTCGAATTTCGTCCGCTGGACTTCGTGCAGGTCAATGCCGGCATGAACCAGCGCATGATGTCTCACGCCATGCAGCTGCTCGACCCGCAGCCGGACGATCGCGTGCTCGATCTGTTCTGCGGCCTGGGCAATTTCACCTTGCCGATCGCGCGTCGTGTGGCCACGGTAGCAGGTGTCGAAGGTGAACATGGTCTGGTCGAGCGTGCCGCTGCCAATGCCGAACGCAACGGTATTGCCAATGCGGCCTTCCACGTCGCCAACCTGTTCGAGGATCAGCGCAACGCCGTCTGGGCGCGCGAGCCATGGAACAAGCTGCTGCTCGATCCGCCGCGCGCAGGTGCGGACAAGGTGCTGGAATACTTGCCGCACCGCGAAACGCAACGCATCGTTTACGTGTCCTGCCACCCTGGCTCGCTCGCTCGCGACGCAGGCATTCTGGTGCAGAGGCATGGTTTCAAGCTGGTTTCGGCAGGCGTGATGGACATGTTTCCGCATACCGCTCACGTCGAATCCATCGCATTGTTCGAGCGCGCGTAGGGCAGGGCGAGCCATGGCGACCGAGATCGAGCGCAAATTTCTGCTTGCCGACAATGGCTGGCGTGCAGGCGTGACGCGTAGCGAGCACATTGCGCAGGGCTACCTTGTCGGCGTGCGCGCGCTGCAAAGCGGCGATGCGCATGCGTCGGTGCGTGTGCGGCGCATCGGCGACCGCGCCTGGCTCAACATCAAGTCGGCCACGCTGGGCATCGAGCGCGACGAGTTCGAATATCCGATTCCGCTGGACGACGCCGTGCATATGTTGGCCCGGCTGTGCGACGGCGCCCTGGAAAAGATTCGCCATCATGTCGCCGTCGATGGCATCTGGTTCGAGGTAGACGAATTCCTCGGCGATAACCAGGGGCTTGTCGTCGCCGAAGTCGAGCTGACCCGTGCCGATGCCGCCTTTCCGCGTCCGGCGTGGTTGGGGCGCGAGGTCAGCGCCTTGCCGCGCTATTACAACGTCAACCTGATCGAGCATCCGTATTCCGGCTGGAGCGATGCCGAACGCCAAGGGACCGACTGAACCATGTTGATGATCGGCATTGCAGGGTTGGAACTGGCGCCGCACGAACGCGACTGGCTCGTCGCCCCGGGCGTTGCCGGCGTGTTGCTGTTTGCACGCAATTTCGCCTCGCGCGAGCAGGTGAGCGGCTTGATCGAATCCATCCGCGCGATTGCCGGCGAGGATTTCCTTGTCGCGGTGGATCAAGAAGGCGGTCCCGTGCAGCGCTTCCGCGACGGCTTCACGCGATTACCGCCCTTGGCCGCCATCGGCGCGGTCTACGGCCGTGACCCGGACGATGCCATACGCCTGGCCGAAGAGCATGCTTGGGTGATGGCCAGCGAGATGCGCGCCATTGGCGTGGATTTCAGTTTTGCACCGGTCGTGGATCTGGCGCGCGGCAACGCCGCCATCGGTTTGCGAGCATTCCACGCCGACCCGGCGGTCGCCGCGGAGCTGGGCCAGGCCTATGTGCGTGGCATGCATCTGGGCGGCATGGCCGCAGTGCTCAAGCATTTCCCTGGGCACGGTTCGGTAGCCGCCGACACACACAAGGCGCAGGCGATCGATCCGCGCCCACTCGAGACCATTCGGCGCGAAGACTTGCGACCCTTTGCCGAGTGCATCGAGGCGCGGGTCGAGGCGGTCATGATGGCGCACGTGGTTTATCCATCCGTGGACGAGCAGCCGGCCGGCTACTCGCGGCGCTGGATCCAGACCGTCCTGCGTGGCGAACTGGGTTTCGATGGGGCGGTGATCAGCGATGACATCAGCATGGCTGCCGCCGGTGTGGCCGGTACGGTGACCGGGCGCGTGCATGGCCACCTGGATGCGGGCTGCGACCTGGTGCTGGCGTGTTTCCCCGAGGTGGTAGCTGAAGCCATCGACGCGGTAAAAGGACGCCATGCTCCCGGTGCAGCTCGGTTGGCCGTCTTGCGCGGCGCCATCGGCTCCACCTGGGAGGGTCTGACCGACAATCCGCAGCGCGATCGATTTATCGCGCGCATCACTGCTCTGCATCGCGAGGAAGCCTAAGCATGACCGCGTCCATCCCTTCGCTCGAGGCCGCGCTGGCCCAAGCCGACCTGCTGTTCGGCCGCGAGGAACTCGAAACCACGATCGCCCATATGGGGCGTCAGATCGATACCGCATTGAACGGGGAACGTGCGGTATTCCTCACCGTCATGCACGGTGCGCTGATCTTTGCCGGTCAGCTGGCACTGGCGATCCGTACCGACCTCGAATTCGATTACGTCCACGCCACTCGCTACCGCGGCAAGACCTCGGGTAGCGAACTGCATTGGCTGCGTGAGCCGCAAGTGGACCTCACCGGTCGCACCGTGCTGCTGGTCGACGATATCCTGGACGAAGGCCACACCTTGAAAGCCGTACGTGACGACTGCCTGCGCCGCGGCGCACATCGCGTACTGGTCGTCAGCCTGTGCACCAAGCGCCATGATCGTCTGGCCGAAGGTATTGCCGCCGATTTCAACGGCGTGGTGCTGCCGGACCGTTATGTGTTCGGCTATGGCATGGATTACTACGAGCAGGGCCGTAACCTGCCGGGGATCTACGCGATAGGCGACTAAGAGCTGTCTCCCTCGACTTGCAGGAGCGGCTTCAGCCGCGACAAGCGGTGATGCAATCGACGGCCGCGACTGCAAGCTGAGGTGGGCTTTGTGGGATTTGTTTACTCGTTGGGCTTTTACTTATGACCGGTATCGATCTGGCCGTCATCGGCGGCAGTGGCCTTTATCAATTTCCTGGCCTGGAAAACACCAGCCGCCATGCAGTGGAGACCCCCTTCGGTCCCGCCTCGGGCGAGGTCGTGCTGGGCGATTTCGCCGGCAAGCGAGTCGCCTTTCTGGCCCGCCACGGGGAAAGTCACAGCGTTCCGCCGCACCGCGTCAATTACCGCGCCAACCTGTGGGCGCTCCATAGCCTGGGTGCTCGCAAGGTAGTCGGCGTCAATGCGGTCGGCGGCATCCGCGACGATATGGGCCCGCGCGTCATCGTGGTGCCGGATCAGATCATCGACTACACCCATGGCCGCTACACCAGTTTTTGCGATGTCGAGGGCGCCGAGGTCAAGCACATCGACTTCAGCGAGCCGTATACGCGAAGCTTGCGTCACGCCTTGCTTGCCGCGGCGACAGCCGCCGGCGTGGCCGCCATCGATGGCGGCTGCTATGGCGCTACCCAGGGACCGCGTCTGGAAACCCGCGCCGAGATTGCCCGGATGAAGCGGGACGGTTGCGACCTGGTCGGCATGACCGGCATGCCCGAAGCCTCCTTGGCGCGTGAGCTTGAAATCGATTACGCGTGCCTGGCCCTGGTCGCCAACTTCGCCGCCGGTTGCGGCGATGAGGAAGAAATAAGCATCGAGGAAATCTTTGCCCACTTGGCCGCGGCTACCGCCGAAGTCCCCCGGATACTCTCCGCATTATTGAAAAGCTGAGAAAGAAATCCGGATTTCGGGTCTTCAATACGCCCCCGGATATTGCGCTTTGCCCTCAAACATGTTGATACTTCGCTTTGCCAGGGGGCGGGGGACCAGGGGTTCAGTGGGTTCGGCGCGTGGCCTTGGTGTATCCAATTCATGATTCAGAGGTTCACGCAATGCGTTTCGGTACGGTCAAGTGGTTCAACGACGCCAAGGGTTTCGGCTTTATCGCACCCGAGGACGGTGGGGAAGACGTGTTCGTTCACTTCTCGGCGATCAATTCGAAGGGCTTTCGCAGCCTCAAGGAAGGCGACCGCGTGAAGTTCGAAGTCACCCAGGGTCCGAAGGGCGCGCAGGCTTCCGGCGTCGAAGTTGCAGCATAAGCAGCTTTCGATTCCGGCGTTTGCCGATTCTTGTGTTTAAGGAAAAACCCCGCGCATTACCGCGGGGTTTTTCTTTGGATTAGCGAAAAAAATTGTAGAGATAATCCTATGACCGATCGTCGCGATTTTCTGAAAGCTTCTTTGCTCGGTGCGTCGGCTGCCGCGCTCGGTGGTGTATTGCCCACGCGAGCTTCAGGCGCGCCTTTGCCTCTGACGGCCGGCATGGCACGCGTCGTATCTACCTGGGATTTCGGCGTGCCCGCGAACCAGGCTGCCTGGGCGGTACTATCCAAGGGCGGCAAGGCGCTCGATGCGGTCGAAGCCGGCGTGCGCATACCGGAAGCGGATCTGAAAAACCACAGCGTGGGCCGGGCCGGCTATCCGGACCGCGACGGCCACGTGAGTCTCGATGCCAGCATCATGAATGGCGATGGCAGCTGCGGTGCGGTGGCTGCGCTCGAACACATCGCTCATCCGATCAGCGTGGCGCGGCGTGTCATGGAACGCACGCCACATGTCTTGCTGGTGGGCGAGGGCGCGTTGCAGTTCGCCATCGAACAGGGCTTCAAGAAAGAAGAGCTGCTGACCCCTGAATCCGAGCGCGCCTGGAAAGAATGGTTGAAGACCGCGCGCTACGAACCGTCGATCAACAACGAAGTGCGCGACTACGGCAAGACCGGTTTGCCCGGCGGCCCCGGCAACCACGACACCATCGGCATGCTGGCCATCGACCAGCACGGCCAGATGGCCGGTGCCTGCACCACCAGCGGTATGGCCTGGAAGATGCGCGGCCGTGTGGGTGACAGCCCGATCATCGGCGCCGGTTTATTCGTCGATGGCGATGTGGGCGGTGCTACCTCGACCGGCGTCGGCGAGGAAGTGATCCGCACTGTGGGCAGCTTCCTGGTGGTCGAACTCATGCGGCAGGGGCGTTCGCCGCAGGAAGCATGCAAGGAAGCCGTCATGCGCATCGTCAGGAAGCGCCCGGAAGCATCCAAGACCCTGCAGGTGGGCTTCCTGGCTTTGAACAAGCAGGGCGAAGTCGGCGCTTTCGCGTTGCAGCATGGTTTTTCCTATGCCGTGTGCGACGCGAAAAAGCAGGATGGCCTGCTCCCGGCTGCCAGTGTCTACACCACCAGCTACACATGAAACTCGAAATCGCAGCCAATTCCCTTGCCTCGGCGCTGGCGGCGCAAGCCGGCGGGGCCGCGCGGGTCGAGCTTTGCAGCGGGCTCGAACTGGGTGGCCTGACACCCTCTCCGGCGATCGTTGCCATGGTGCGCGAACAACTGCGCATTCCGCTCTATGTTCTGATCCGTCCGCGCGCCGGAGATTTTCTTTACGACGACGACGAGTGTGAGGCGATGCGCCGGGATATCGAATATTGCGTCGCGCAAGGCTGCGATGGCGTGGTGATCGGCGTACTTGACGCGCAGGGGCAGGTCGATACGGGCCGCTGCCGATCGTTGATCGCTGCCGCCGGCAAGCTGGGCGTGACGTTCCATCGTGCATTCGATCTGTGTCGCGAGTCCGCCAGGGCACTGGAAGAGATCGTGGCATTAGGCTGCGAGCGCGTGCTCACCTCAGGCGCGCAGGCGAGCGCGCTGGAAGGTGCGGCGTTGATCCGTGCCTGTGTCGATCAGGCTGCCGGACGTATCGCGATCATGCCGGGTGCCGGCGTCAACTCGCGCAATATCGCCGCACTTGTTGCGGCTACCGGTGCGAGTGAGTTCCATGCTTCCGCCAAGCAGGCGTTGCCGTCGGGCATGCAGTGGCAGCCGACTGGTTTGCAGGATATGCAAGGTGGGGAGTGGCGTACGGATGTGGATGAAGTACGGGCGCTTGTCGATGCATTGAAGTAGGGCGGAAGGCGCGGGGTCCTGGCTTTCGCCAGGACCCGACACCTTCGCACCGTCAAGCCACAAACTGCAGCCGCGCCAACTCCGCATACAGCCCATCCTCGGCCAGCAGACTGTCATGCGTCCCCTGCGCCACGATGCGTCCGCCATCCATCACCACGATGCGATCGGCGCGCTTCACCGTCGCCAACCGGTGTGCGATCACCAGCGTCGTTCGACCATGCTCCAGCCGCTCCAGCGCCTGCTGGATCGCGGATTCGGATTGCGCATCCAGCGCCGATGTCGCTTCGTCCAGCAGCAACAGCGGTGCGTCGCGCAGGATCGCGCGCGCAATCGCGACACGCTGGCGTTGGCCACCCGATAGCCGCACGCCACGTTCGCCCAGCTCCGAGTCATAACCCTGGCTCAAGGCAGCGATAAATTCATGCGCTTCGGCCGCGCGTGCCGCTGCGCGCACCTCGTCGTCGCTCGCATCCTGGCGACCGAAACGGATGTTGTCCGCGGCGGTGCCGCTGAAGATCACTGTCTCCTGCGGCACCAGCGCAATCGCTCCGCGCAGCTCGGGTAAGGCCAGCGCCTTGAGATCGACGCCATCGAAGGTAATCCGGCCGCGCTGCGGATCGTAGAAACGCAGCAGCAGTGCGAGCACCGTGCTCTTGCCCGCGCCAGAAGGGCCGACCAGGGCTACCGTCTCGCCTGGGCGAATGTTCAAGTTGAAATCGTGCAGCGCCGGGGCATCCGGTCGGCTGGGGTAATGAAATTCCACATGCTCGAATCGCAATGTACCCTGGGTGGGCCGCGGCAACGCGAGCGGCTGTGCGGGCGAGTCGATCTGCGCGCGCTCGGCAAGCAGTTCGCTGATGCGTTCGGTGGCGCCGGCCGCGCGCATCACATCGCCCCAGACTTCGGACATGCTCATCAGAGCGCCCGCCGAAAACAGCGCATACAACACGAACTGGCTCAACACACCGGCTTGCATCTTGCCGCTGAGCACGTCATGCGCACCCGCCCACAGAACCAGCGTAATCGCACCGAAGAACAGCACGATCACCGCCACGGTCAACCAGGAGCGCACGCCGATGCGCCGCCGTGCCGTTGCCAGGGCACGGGTGATGGCTTCGCCATAGCGATCGCTTTCGATGCCTTCGCGCGCATAGGCTTTCACCGCGGGAGCTGCATTGAGCGTTTCATTGGCGATCGCCGCCGCGTCGGCCAGGCGATCCTGGCTGGCGCGCGAAAGTTTCTGCACCTTGCGCCCGAAAACCAGGATCGGCAACAGCACAGCCGGAATCACCAGTCCGGTCAGGCCGGCCAGCCGAGGGCTGGTCCAGATCATCATGGCCGTCGCGCCGACCAGCATGACGACGCTACGCAGCGCGATAGAAATGCCCGAGCCGATCAATGCCTGGATCACCTCGGTATCGGTACCCAGACGCGAGGTCAGCTCGCCGACGCGACTACGCTCGAAAAAGCCCACGTCCAGCCGGATCACATGCGCATAGAGCTTGCTGCGCAGTGCCGCGAGCGCGCGCTCGCTGAGCAGCGTGATGCAGTAGTAACGCGCGGCTGTGGCGAAGGCGAGCACCACCGCTACCCCGAACAGCCCCAGGAAGGTGGCATTGATCGCGTCGGCATTGGCCGCCGTAAAACCTTGATCGACAATGCGCCGTACCGCCGTGGGCAGCACCAGCGTAGCGCTGGACGAAATGCCCAGGAATACCAGCCAGCCCAAAGCCAGGGCGCGGTGCGGGTACACAAAGGGCCATAACTGGCTCAGAACGCCGAGGCGCCGCTTGGGTTTAGGTTCGTCCGCCGAAACGCTCATCGATGCCGCCGTTGATTAGCCAGTTTCCAAGTATGGGGCCTTTGCCCGGCGGTTCAACAATTTGCGTCGTTATGACACTGGCGATGTCAAAGCCCCCGCATCCCAGGCCTCTTCGCGAGCGCAAAGCGCTGAGGCTTGCCTCGGTCAGGCTGCCTCTTCCCTGGTTTCGCCGGGGGCTGGGGTGAGGGCGGCTCTTGCTCTCAGCTCCGCCCAGATATCCCTCACCCGCAAAAACGGCCGCTCAACCAGATAGTGCAACAGCGCTCCTCCGGCCAGCGTCGCCACGGCATAACAGGCAAACGCAGCCCAACCATGCAGCTGCGGCGCATACTGTGCCAAGCCTTGCTGCACAAGGTGGTATACCGCCTTATGGCTCAGATAAAGGCTATAAGAGGCCAGCGCCAGCCAGCGCGCACCGGGAACGCGGCAGCGTCCCAGCCAGCTTCGTGTGCCCGCTCCGGCGCAGACGAGTAGCGCCAGGCCCACCGACAACAACGGATAACCCACCGATGTGGCGATCAAGCCCGTTCGGTCGGTAAAGATCGCCATCGCCGCAGCCACGACGACAAGGCCGGCCAAGGCCACGCGATTGCCCTGGGCTTGCAGGCGGTCCCACCAGGCGGGCCGCCATGCCTGGATCGCGGCCAGTGCAACGCCGGCCAGGAGCCCGTCCAGGCGCGAATAGCTGGGATAGTAGATGTGCTCGATGAACATCCGCCCGTAGCTGCCGTCATCAGTGTGCTGCAGCGGCTGCATCCCATAGATCCAGATAAGGCTGCGCAGCACGATGCCGCCCAGCAGGATCGCCAGAAAAGCGGCGATCGTCTTGTGGAAAGACCGGCGACGCGTAAGCCACCAAGCCAGCAACGGAAACAACATGTAAAAATGTTCTTCCACGCACAACGACCAGGCATGCGAGAACGCCAGGTTGTAGCGTGTGTCGATCAGCAGATTCGCCGTATAGGTAAGGAACTGCCATGCCGGCTGCATACCCGGTTGCTCACGAAAAGCCGGCCACCAGACGTACAGCGCCAGCACGGTGAGAAAAGCGGGGAAAATTCGAAACGCGCGGCGAACATAAAAATCCCCAAGCCGCATCGGCGTACCACGCACCAGCGGTTTGAATACCTGCGAACCGATCAGGTAACCGCTGAGCACGAAAAACAAATCGACGCCCATCCAGCCGAATTGCCAGTAAGGACGCACCGCGTCGGTAATGTCCCAGACGATATAGGCATGGAACGTCATCACCCAGACGACGGCAAATGCGCGCAGCAAATCCAGGCCGGGCAAGCGTGTCATGGCATTCCTTTTGGTATCCCCAGGACGCGGCCGTCGCGGCCGCGCAGGCGGGCAAGCCTAACGGCGCGCGCGGCGTCGGGCAGGGCGCCTGAGTGGCTTTTTCAGGGCAGGTCCAGTCGCGTCGGCTGGATACGGCCGCGACTCAAGTCGGCAATGCGTGCGATCGCCATTTCAGCTTGGGTGGCGGGCAGGCCGATATGCAGCGTCACGCCGCCCGCATCGAAATCCTCGTTGTCGATGCGCGCGCTCCAATCTTTCAAGCGCGCTTTCAACAGCGCCAGTTCGGCAAACTCGCAATGCAATACAAGGCGAGCCATCGCAACGATGGGCTGGCGTTCGGCGCGCCGCAGGCACTCGGCTGCCGTGCCGCCATAGGCCCGCACCAGCCCACCGGCCCCCAGCTTGATGCCGCCGTACCAGCGGGTCACGACGACGACTGCGCGGTCGATGCCCTGGCCTTCGATCGCCTGCAGGATGGGGCGGCCGGCGGTGCCGCCCGGTTCGCCGTCGTCGTTGAAGCGATAGTCCTGGCCGATGCGATACGCCCAGCAATTGTGTGTCGCTGTCGGATCGGCGACATCGTGCACGAACGCCAAGGCTTCGGCGGCATGGGCTACCGGCGCGGCCTGGGCGAGAAAACGGCTTTTCTTGATCTCCTCGGCATGCCGGCATGCTGCCGCCAGTGCATACAGTTCACTCATGGTTGCAGCAGTTGCTTGCGCAAATCGTCCGGTAGCGGGTAGTCGGGGTGATCGCGATGGAAGTCGGCCAGGCGTTGGCGCGCCTCGTCGCGCTTGTCTTGTGCAAACAGCTCGCGAATGTGTCGCAACTCGGTATCGATGGCACTTTCTGCCACTCGCGATGCGGGTGCGAAGGCAGGCGTGAGCGGTTGTGGAGGAGGGGCCATGGCTGGGGCGGCTTTTGGAATCGCTTCGGCAACGGTAGCTCGTTTGTCTCGTATCCCCGGTGCCTGAAGCGCTGTTCCGCCTGAGTCGGCGCGTCGCACCTGCTTTGCGGCCGGTGCCGGCGCGTTGGCAGTAGTCACGACCATTTGTTCGAGCGTCGGTTTTGCCTCAGATTTTTCGGCCTGGGCTGGCGCGGCGGCAGCCGGTGCAGTCACGGTCCGGGCCGATTGTTCTATCGCCGCCTGATGCGAGTCGGCCGCTTTCTGCGGCATTTGCCCCATCCGCCAGGCCAGTCCAGCGACGATCGCCAACGCCGCGGCACTGCCGACGGCCAGCGGCCAGCGCGCACGTGGTCGCTTTGCACTTTGCACGGCCTTGGCAGCTGTATGAAGCACCGTCGTGTCGAGCGCGGCAGGCGGTTCGACGGCAGGCAGCTTGTGGTACAGCGCGGCCAGTTCGTCCTCGCCGGGCAGCCGTTCTTCGTCGTGGGCGGATGGCGTGGTCATTCGGCCAATTGCTCGCGCAGTCGGTTCATGGCGTAGCGCAGTCGCGATTTGACAGTCTCGCGGCCGGCACCGGTGACCTGGGCGATTTCCTCCAGGCTCAAGTCGTTTTCAAGCCGCAGCAATACCGCGGTGCGTTGTTCATCGGGCAAATGTTCGATGGCGCGTTGCAGCCGGCGCCGCTGTTCGAAATCCGACAGCGTCTGCTCCGGCTGTTCTCGCTCGGGAATCTCGTACCTCGCCAGCGCCAGCTCGGCTTCCTCGCCCTCGGCCAGCGGCCGTTTACGGCGATAGCTGTCGATCAGCAGATTGTGCGCGATCTGCAGCAGCCAGGTAGTGAATTTTGCCTGGGCCTGGTAGCGCAGGCGGGCGGCGATTACCCGACTCCAGGTGTCCTGGAACAGTTCGTCCGCCAC
>NZ_DATCRY010000318.1:0-20802 GCF_036568765.1 Dyella sp.
ATGGCGGTGGCGGCACCGGGGCTCGACCCCCAAAGAGCTGCCGTGCCCGGCAGCACGCGCAGACGTGCCAATACCCAGCCAAGCACGCCGCTGGCGGCGATCACCGCCAGCACACCAATGATAAACAACGGCCAGTGACGCCCGATTTCGCCGACGATCGACAACGGCAGCGCGCGGGCGATCATGCACCCGACCAGGCTTTGCGATAGCACGAAGGCGGCAGGGGGCACCTCGATGCCGCCGCGGATGCCTGCCACAGCGATCCCCGCGAGCATAGGGCCCAGCAGCAGCGCGGCGGGCAGATGCAGCGCCAGCAGGGCGCCGCCAAAGAGTAGAGAGAGGGCAATCAGGGCCAACCAAGTCAGGGTGGGCCGTGGTGGCGTCGTGCCAGAGAGATCCTGGGCGCTCATGGAGATAGTCCGAAGCGGGAGAAGGTGTGCCGGTGCTGGCTCCACCAGCGATGCCGGGATAGTATGCGAGGGTGCCTTCGCAAAACGGATTGTTGAGGATGCCCTCGCAAAAGTCAAATTCCAACCCTGCCGAGCCGGCGCGCGCGCCCAAGCGCGAGCGCGGTCACCTGCGTGTCGCCGCCATCCTGGACGCGGGCGCCGAGGTGTTCGCCGAAAAGGGCTATCAGGCAGCGACCATGACCGAGATCGCCGCACGGGCCGACACCGCCATCGGTTCGCTCTACCGCTTCTTTCCTTCCAAGGAGGTCCTTGCCGATGCGCTGTTGGATCGCTACGCGCAGCAGGTCGTGGCGGCGTTGACCGAGTTGCGCGAGCGCGCAGCCGGTATGGACAGCGCGACGCTGGCTGAAAGATTGGTGCAGTTCATGCTCGCCCTGCAGGACAAGCGCCAGTTCGTGCTGGTGATTCTGGATGCGCGCGAGGGTAGTCGCCGACTGGCATTTCGCGCGGCGATGCGCGATGGCATGGCCAACGTATTGTTGACGGCCATGCCCGCATTGATGCCCGACAAAGCCGAGGCGATGACGCCCGTACTGATTGCTGTGCTGAAAAACGTCACCACGTTGGCGTTCGCGGAAAGCGATGCGGGGCAGAGCTATCTTGCCGAACTGCACGACATGCTTCGCGCCTATCTGCAGCAAGCCGCGCGTGCCTGATGGTTCGATTGCACTATTCGAAAAAATCGGTGTGACGATCGAAAAACATCGTGCGACAAGCGGCCACGTGTATGGCATGTTTTCTCCGTCGTTCGCATGACCGGATTGAACCTCTGCATGCGAACGACGTAGCTGCACCAAGCAGCTTTAGAGCGCGGGCCGCATGGGCGTAGGACCCCACACGACCCGCTGACCACAACCAACACTACGAGTTGATGATGGCTATCAGCGATCTTACGACATACGCACGCCTCAAGAATCATCGTGAGGCAATCTCCGGCTCCAAACTCCGCGCTCACCCCACGGATCAACGACTCGCTCAATTGAATTGCGCGATGTTCGCCGTTGTGCGGGTCATGGCGCAGGGCGTGGCCGAACGCGATGGCGCGCGACGGCAAGCAGGTGTTCACTCCCACCTGTTTGACACGCGCACTGTCGATGGCTTGTCGCTCACGCTGTATTTCCTGCGCGAGCTGGCAGATGCATGGTGTCGTCCTCACACGGAGGGCCCATGCGCCTAGCGACGGCGTCGATCACGGGGTCGTGGTTCCCACGACCCCCAACGCAGCCCCACCTGTCTTGTAAGAACGACTTCAGGGAACCTCTAAAAACCTCGCAATCGCCCGAACATAGCGAAAGCGGATCCTATCGTTGTGGGAGCGACTTCAGTCGCGACAAGGACTTGCGGTGAGGCACGGTTGTCGCGACTGAAGTCGCTCCCACAGAAAGCAAGTTTTTATCGGGGGCTTCGCGCTGAGGGGACGGCGCCTCTAATGCATTAAGCGCCCAGGCATTGGATCCGGCGTTCGCCTGGGATGACGAGTAGGAAGGGGTTTTAAGAGGTCCCCTGAAGTCGCTCTTACAAGACGGTGGAAGTGACGCTCCCTTTCCCTTGGCTCTGCCGGGGAAGAAGAGGTAAGCCTCGCACGTAAAAGCCAAGCTACTTAAATGTGATATGCATCACATGCGGCAAGCCGCATATCGACGAATTGCCGACATTTCCCTCCGCAGGCTAGCGACCCATAAGTCTCTGACGCGGCGTTCACGCCGCGCCTCGCGGTGCCGGCGTGCATAAAAGGGGGAATTCCTTGGCATAGAGCTTGCTCACTGTGTTCCTTACCAGACGATCGGCATTGCCCTCGGGCCGTGTCGATTGCGTCCAACTCACCTCCCGTCGCGCGTAGGGCGGGCAAAGCATCGGATAAGGCATGCAGACGGCTTCACATCGGCGACGCGCATGGATGGCACTGGCCATGGCGATGACGCTGCACGGCATAAATGTCGCACGCGCGACCGATGGGCTCGCTGAGCGCGATGGCCTGTTGGCACGCGCGCGCGCCGAGCGCGACGCCGGCCATCGTGTCGATGCGTTGGCGCTCTGCCAGCAGGTATTGGCGCGCTGGCCGGCCGATCGCGATGCACGCGAACTGCAAGTGCGTTTGCTTTCCGACTTGGGCGCATCGATGCGCGCGAAGGAACTGGCCGAGCGGCTCGACCCGCCACCGGACGCAGTCCAGCATGCCGAGCTACAGGCGGATGCCGCCTCGCGGCTGATCCGTTGGGCAAACGGTGAGCCGGCTGACCCACGTCAGCCCTACGCCGAAGCCGATCGCGCCGTGGCGGCCGCACGCCAATTGATCGACGACCCGGCCACGCCAGCGGATGTACGCGCCCGCGCCCGCCTCGACCTGATCGTCGCACTGGATCAGGCCGGCCGTCCGGCCGAGGCCCTGGTGGAATACGAGTCGCTCAAGCGCGCCGGCACACGGCTGCCCGCCTATGTGGAGCGCGCCGTGGCCGATGCCCTGCAGCAGAAACATCGTCCGCGCGAAGCGGCGGCCTTGTACGAAGACAGCATCGCGCAGGATCCGGGCCCCTACGATGGCGCCGAAACGGACCCGCGCATCGGTCTGATGTATGCCTATCTCGATGCCGGCGAGGCGCGCAAGGCGCTGGACATCATCGATAAACTCGCGGCGAGCGAGCCGATGTGGCGGCAAGTGCCGGGCGTGCGCGGTGCCATGCGGAATCCGCGCAAGGTCGATGCCGACACCAACGCGGCGGATCTGCGCCAATACGTAGGCATGACCGAGCAAGCCTACGAACGCCTGCGCAAGCTCAGCGCCGAAGCGCCGGCCAATGCCGCATTGCGCCGCGAACTGGGCCTGGCCGAGCTCGCGCGAGGCTGGCCGCGCCAAGCCGTACAGACCCTGGCGATAGCCGGCACGCTCGACGAACGCGACATCGGCGCCGATCTCGGCGAAGCCGAGGCCCATCGCGCACTCTACGCATACGACAAAGTCGAAGCGGATATTGCCGACGCCGAAGCCATAAGCGATCGCAGCGCCCGCGTCATCAATGCGCGCGATAGCTGGGAGCGCACGCGCGGCTGGCAGTTCGATATCGCACACGACCAGGGACGCGGTAACGCACCCGATTTCGGCGACCGCGACCAGGAAACCCAGGCGACCCTGGCCAGTCCGTTGCTCGACGATCACTGGCGCGTACTTGCCTTGGCGCGCAGCGATTCGGCGGCGTTGCCCGAAGGCGATGTGCGGCGAGACCGCCTCGGCCTGGGGTTGCGCGGCTATGCACGCGGCCTGGAGTTCTACGTGCAGGCCCTGCCATCGGTCGACAAGTATGTCGGACGTACCGCATTGGAAACCGGTGCCAACTGGGCGGTCAGCGATCATTGGTCGGTGGCAGCCGACTGGAGCACGGCGGGCGACGATGTACCGCTGCGTGCGCAGTACTACGGCATCACCGGCAAGACGCTCGGCGCGGCCGTGCAATGGCGTCGCGACGAACTGCAATCGGCCCGCTTGAGCCTCTACCGCGATCGTTTCACCGACGGCAACCTGCGCAAGGGTTGGAACTTTAGTTTCCTGCAGCGCCTGCACACGGCACCGAACCTGAGCTTCGACGGTGGCGTGGAACTCGGCGGCTCCCGCAATAGCTTGATCGATCGCCCGTATTTCAACCCTTCCAGCGATCGTTCCTATGCGCTTACCGGTCGCCTGGAGAACCTGCTCAGCCAGTATTACGCACGCAACTGGACACAGCGCATCGATGTGGCGGTGGGCCGTTATAACGAGCGCGGCTATGCGTCGGACTGGATGTTCAGTGCGCGCTACGGCCAGTATTTCCAGCCGCAGTTCGGTTTGCGCTTCGGTTGGGGCCTGGCCTGGCACAACCAGCCTTACGACGGCCGGCGCGAATCGCGCGTCGTGCTCGACTTGACGATGCATTGGGGAGAGTGACCGATGCGTCGCCTGCTTGCTTTGCTCCTGTTGTCCATGGCCGCAACCGTGCAGGCCGCACCGAAAGTGCCTGTACGCCCGGCGTTGATCGTGCTGGCCTATCACGATGTGCGCGACGATGTGAATCCGCTCGGCGACCGCGATCCGGATGCGATCAGCACCGATCACCTGATTTCGCATTTCGATTGGCTCAAGGCTAACGGCTATCGCATCGTGAGCCTGGACGATGTGCTCAAGGCCGAGCAGGGCGTACGGCCCTTGCCCAAGGATGCCGTGCTGCTGACCTTCGACGATGGCCTGGAAAGTTTCTACACGCGCGTTTATCCCTTGCTGCGTGCGTATGACTATCCGGCGGTGGCGGCGCTGGTGGGTTCGTGGATCGATCTTCCTGCTGGCAAGACCATGCCTTACAACGGCGGCATTGCCTGCACCCGCGATTGTTTCCTGAGCTGGGATCAGGTGCGGGAGATGCAGCATTCCGGCCTGGTCGAGTTCGCCTCGCATACCTGGGCGATGCATGAAGGCATCCAGGGCAATCCGCAGGGCAACTCGATGCCCGCTGCGGTGACATTGCGCAACACATCCAGTGGCTACGAAAGCGAAGCCGATTACACGGCACGCATCCGCGCGGACCTACGCCACAGCGCGGACGAAATCGCCGAGCACACCGGCAAGCATCCGCGTGCCATCGTCTGGCCCTACGGTGCCTATACCCGTGTGGCCACGAAGATCGCAGCTGACGAAGGCATGCCGGTATCGATGAGCCTGGGCGATACGTTGCCGACACTACAGCCCGGCCGCACCGTTCCGCGCTTGCTGGTCAGCGGCAATATCACCGCCAATCGGCTGGGCTGGTTGCTGCGCCATCAGGCGCGCATCGATCCCGTGCGTACGGTGCAGGTGGATCTGGACTATGTCTACGATCCGGATCCGGCACAGCAAGAGCGCAATCTTTCGGCGCTGCTCGATCGCATCAAACGCCTGCAGCCCAGCCAGGTATGGCTGCAGGCGTATGCCGATCCCAATGGCACGGGCGTGGCCGAAGCGGTGTACTTTCCGAACCGTCACCTGCCCATGCGCGCGGATCTGTTCTCGCGTGTCGCATGGCAATTGCGCACCCGCGCCGGCGTACGCGTCTATGCATGGTTGCCGGTGCTGGCCTTCCGCTTCCCGGATGCGCCGGGTCTTCCCGCGCTGGGCTGGGGTAAGGGCGGCGCGCATGGCGACGTCTATCGGCTGGCGCCCTGGGATGCGCGCGTCCAGCAAAAGATCGGCGACGTCTACGAGGACCTGGCCCAGCACGCCGATGCTGCCGGCCTGTTGTTCTCCGACGATGCCATCGTGCGCGACAGCGACAACCTTGGCCCCTGGGCCGACAAATCGCCAGCGCAGCGCACGGCTGCGATGATCGATTTCACCCATGTGCTGACCGAGCGCGTCAAGCGCTGGCGGCCGCAAGTGCTCACCGCACGAAATATCTTTGCCGCGCCCATCCTCGACCCGAAGGCCGAGGCCTGGTTCGCGCAGAGCCTGCCGGCTTTCCTCGCCGGTTACGACATGACCGCCGTCATGGCGATGCCGCAGCTGGACAAACAGCCGGATAGCGAAGGCTGGTATCGGCGTCTGATCGCGCAGGTTGCCGCCACGCCCGGCGCGCTGGAGCACACGCTGTTCGAGCTGGCGACCTACGACTGGCAAACCAGGCAACCCATTCCCGACGAACTTGTCATCGAGCGTACGCGTCAGCTGCAAGCCGCTGGCGTGCGCCATGTGGGCTATTACCCCGACGATTTCATCAAGGATCATCCGAAGCGTGAGGCAATCCGTCCGTCGATTTCGATCTCCGATTACCCGTATCCGGCGAAATGACGATGAACGGCAGCTTCCAGCACGCCCTGCTCGATTTCGCCTTTTTCTACCCGCTGATCATGTCGTTGATCTGGATGAGCGGCGGCGTGATCTATTTTCTGCGCTGGGAACGCAAGGAGCCGCAGCGCGTCAAGCCGCCGGCGATGGGTTCCTATCCGATGGTCACGCTGGTGGTACCTTGCCACAACGAAGGCGAGCAGGTGCGTGAGACCATCGCGCACCTTGCCGGTCAGATCTACCCGGACTTCGAAATCATCGCCGTCAACGACGGCTCTACCGACGACACCGGCGAGCAGCTCGATCAGTTGCTGGAGCAATATCCGAAACTGCGAGTGATTCATCTGGCCAGCAATCAAGGCAAGGCGATGGGGCTGCGCGCCGCGGCACTGGCGTCGCGTGCGGAATTCCTGGTCTGCGTCGATGGCGATGCGCTGCTCGATAGCTATGCAACGCAGTGGCTGGTGATGCACATGCTCGAAAGCCCGCGCGTGGCCGCGGTCACCGGCAATCCGCGCATCCGTAATCGCTCCACCTTGCTGGGCAAGCTGCAGGTGGGCGAGTTCTCCTCGATCATCGGCCTGATCAAGCGCGCACAGCGCGTGTACGGCCGCATCTTCACCATCTCTGGCGTGATCGCCGGGTTCCGCAAGAGTGCGCTGCACGACATCGGTTACTGGAACACCGATATGGTGACCGAAGATATCGACGTCAGCTGGCGCTTGCAGATGCGTCATTGGGAAATTCGTTACGAGCCCAATGCGCTGTGCTGGATCCTCATGCCCGAAACCTTGCGCGGCCTGTGGAAGCAGCGTCTGCGCTGGGCCCAGGGTGGTTCGGAAGTGTTGCTGCGCTATGGCCTGCGATTGATGCGCTGGCGCCAGCGCCGCATGTGGCCGGTGGCTGCGGAATACCTGACCAGCCTGCTGTGGTCGTACGACATGGCGGTGATCGTGACGCTGTGGCTGCTCGGCCACATGATCGCGCTGCCGCCAGCCTTGCGCGTCGATAGCTTGTTGCCGGAATGGCACGGCGTGGTGCTCGGCGTGATTTGCCTGCTGCAATTCCTGATCAGCCTGCTGGTAGATCGGCGTTATGAAACGCGCATCGGCCGCAATTATTACTGGATGATCTGGTACCCGTTGGTGTATTGGATACTCAACACCGCCACATCCATCGTCGCGCTGCCCAAAGCCTTGCTCAAGCGCAAAGGCACGCGCGCGGTCTGGGTCAGTCCCGATCGAGGTGTCCGATGAAAGCCGAAGCCATCGTCATTCAACGGCCGGAGCGGCAGCGTCCTCTGCAACGCGCGCTGTTCGGCGTGATCACGGTGATAGCCTGGATCGCCTGGGCTTCGTTGTGGGTGCCGTTGCTTACCGCGCTGGCCTGGGCGGTGGGATTGGGCGATATCTATGTGCAACTCAACCTGGGCCATCCGCTCCAGAGCAGCGGCGACCTGGACATCGTGCTGTACTCGGCGCTGGTGTGCGTCACAGTCTTCCTGTCGTGGTCGCGCTACAACCACTGGCGTTTCTCCGGCCGGCAGAAACGGCGCGGCAATAACCCCGTAGGCCTCGCCGACGTGGCCAGGCGTATCGGCGCGTCGCTGGACACTGCCGAGGCTATGCAGGCACAGCGCCGCTCCGTCGTGCACTTTTCCGACGCCGGCTACATGGCCGTCCATCGGGATCCGGGCGGTTAAAAGGGCGGCGTTGCACGGCGCGCAACAGCCGTTGCGAAAATAGAAATTCCTCGAAGAAACCGTGGTTTCTAAAGTGTCGGTCAAGCCAGGACGCCTGGCTCCCCAAACCACACGTTGACGAGGAAATCGCCATGAACAAGCTCAAGATCCTGACCGCCGCCCTGGGCCTGGCCCTCTCCATGCACGCTGCCGCGGGCGAACTGGAGCCTTCCACCCAGTCTTTTATCGATGCGTTGGCTGCCAAGGGCGGCGAGCCGATCTACAAGCTTGCGGTGCCGCAAGCGCGGCAGGTGCTCGAAGACGCCCAGTCCGGACAGGTTGCCAAGGCCGCCGTCGACAAGCAGGATCTGAGCTTCAAGGATGCCAAGGGCAACGCCGTCTCTGTCACCGTTATCCGCCCCGCCGGCGTGACAGGGCAGCTTCCGGCCGTGCTCTACACCCATGGCGCCGGTTGGGTGTTGGGCAGCGAGAATACCCATGACCGTCTGGTGCGCCAGTTGTCGGTCGACGCACGTGCCGCCGTCGTGTTCGTCAACTATCCGCGTGCGCCGGAAGCAAAGTTTCCGATCCAGAACGAACAGGCCTACGCTACGGCCGAATGGATCGTCCGGCATGGTGCCGAGCACGGCATCGATGGCAGCCGCCTTGCCATTGCCGGCGATAGCGTCGGTGGCAATATGGCCGCCGCGGTAACGCTGATGGCCAAGCAGCGCGGCGGCCCGAAGTTTGTCTACCAGGTGCTGTTCTATCCGGTCACCGACGCCAACTTCGATAACGGTTCCTATCGCCAGTTTGCGCAGGGCCCGTGGTTGACCAAGCCAGCGATGGAGTGGTTCTGGAATGCCTATGTGCCGAATCCGGCCGAGCGCAAGAATCCCTTGGTGACACCGCTCAATGCGAGCATCGAGCAGTTGAAGGGCTTGCCGTCCGCGCTGGTGATTACCGACGAGAACGACGTACTACGCGACGAAGGCGAAGCGTATGCGCACAAGTTGATGGAGGCCGGCGTCGACGTCACCGCCACGCGCTATCTGGGCACGATCCATGACTTCGTAATGCTTAATGCGCTGGCCGATACGCCAGCGGCCAAGGAAGCGACGGCGCAAGCGGGGCGGAAGTTGCATGATGCCCTGTATCCGACGAAGTAAGCGCGGGAAGAGCCTCCTCTTCAAACCCTCTCTCCTGGCGAAGCCAGGGGAGAGGGAGCCGAGTGAGGCAAGCCTGAGTGCTTCGTATCTGCCTGGGCCGGGGCGAGGGAATGCCTCTCAATCCCAAACCCATCCAGCGGCAAATTCCACGAACCGTTTGGCCGATTCACCCAATCCTTTCCCGGCCAAATGCACCAGGCTCACCTCGCGCTCGATCGTCTGATCGCTGAAAGGCCGTAACTGGATACCCGGCATCAACGGCGAATACTCAGGCAGGAATGAAACGCCAAAGCCGCCGGCGATCATTGTCTGGATCCAATCTTCGCGCTCGCTGCGAAACGCCACCGGCAAGCTGAGCCCCCGCTGCTCGATTTCATGGAGCCAGTTGCCTTGATACTCGCAACTGTCGCGTAGCAGATGCGGTTCCTGCACCGCTTCGGCCAAAGGGATGCTCTCGCGTCCACCGAAGGGATGCCCCGCCGGTACCGCTACGCAAAACCGCTCGCGATAAAGCGCCTGCGTATCGAAACGCGCATCCTTGCCGGCCGGGAATGCCATGACCGCCAGATCCACTGTGCCATCGAGCAACTGCTGAGTCAGGCTGGCTACGCCATTATCCGAGAGCTGGATCTGGCAGCCCGGGCAGTGCTGCCGGAACTCGCCGAGAAAGCCCAGAAACCGTGCCGGTCCGATAGTGCACATCACGCCCACCTTGAGCGGGGCCTCTTCCATCACCAGGAATTGCTTGCTCGCGGCACGCGCCGCCGCCATGCCGTCGGCGATCTGCTCCAGGTGCGGACGCATCAACTTGCCGAATGCGGTGATCTTCACGCCATGCGTATCGCGTTCGAACAAGGGAGAGCCCAGTTCGTCTTCCAGTTTGCGCAGGCCGCGCGAAAGCGCCGGCGTCGTAACGAAGCATTGCGCGGCGGCGCGGGTGAAATTGAGATTGCGATACACCGCCAGCGCGTAGCGGATTTCGTGCGCTTCCATGTCGATACCTTTGTCGGCGCAGTCGTGCCTGGATGCCAAATATATCGGGAACCCGCGCGGACCAGGGTCTCGGGTACGCGGACGATGAATGCGCAGCCGGCCATATGCCTGCCGGTACGAGATTTAGGTCCCGGGAGCGGATTCCTTGCCCGTCGTCTCCTGCTTCACGGTATGCGTTGGCCGGCATTTACCGTTATCGCAGCCGATAAAGACGCCATAGGAGCCACAAGACGCGACGTAGCCTGTGCTGTTTCCCCCTGAAACATTCCAGCCAGTCCGTCGGCGACCGACATGCCGCCTGCGGGCGAAAGCGGCACAGGCGACCGCTGTCTGCTGGCCAATCGTGCGTGGCGGCGAGAGGTCGGTCAAGTTGGCTCGGCTACCGAGCTGAGTCGGTACCGTGTCGCCTTGCCGACCCCGGAAGCTTTTCCTGGTTGGCGCTATCGACGCCCTGGCGATGGCCGCCATCGTGCTCGGCCATGCTTAAACTTTTCGCAAGAGCAATCCCTTCAGGTAATCGCCTTCCGGGAAATTCACGGACACCGGGTGATCGACATCGGCGGTAAACCGCCCGATCGACTGCATATCGGCCTTGGCATCCCAGGCACTGCTTGCTACCACTTTCTGGAACAAGTCAGCGCTCATGCCGCCGGAACAGGTGAAAGTCGCCAGATAGCCGCCCGGTCGTAGCAACTTCATAGCCCAGAGGTTGATGTCCTTGTAGGCGCGCGATGCGCGCTCCACGTGCTGCGCCGTCGGGGCGAATTTCGGCGGGTCGAGTACGATCACGTCGTAGCTGCGTCCTTTGTCGCGCAACAAGCGCAAATACTGGAAGACATCGGCTTCCACCCATTCCGCGCGGTCGCCGGGCAGGTCATTCAAGCTCAAGTTGATGCGCGCGGCCTCGAGAGCATCGCCCGAGCTGTCTACCGATAACACCGATTTCGCTCCGCCACGAAGAGCGGCCAGCGAAAAGCCGCCCGTGTAGCAGAAGCAGTTCAGTACGTCCGCTCCGCGCGCAAGCTCGCCGATGCGTTGCCGATTGGCGCGCTGGTCGAGATAAAACCCGGTTTTTTGCCCGGCGGCGACATTGACCCGATAGCGAAGGCCATGTTCGACGATATCTGTGTCCGTCGGCATGTCACCGCGCAACAGGCCGCTGCGTTGCGGCAATCCTTCCAGTTCCCGCACATCGGCATCGGAGCGTTCATAGATGGCACGCACGCCGGTAAGCGCTTCGAGCTCGTCGCAAAGCACATCGCGCCAAGCTTCCGGACCGGCCGAGAGCAACTGCAAGACAAGGACATCGCCATACCGGTCGACGATCAATCCGGGCAGGCCATCGGATTCGCCATGGACCAGGCGCATCGCATCGCTTGCGGCATGCATGCCGGCGCGAAGCTGGATAGCCCGGCTCAAGCGGCGGTGGAAAAAATCCCGGTCGATCGTCTCGCGTTCGTCGAAGCTCCAGAAACGGAGCCGGATCTGCGACTCGCCGCTCCAGGCCGCCCAGCCAAGAAAGCGGCCGTTGCTGTCCAATACCTTGACGGTCTCTCCGGATGCAGGCGTCCCCGCCAGCGGCATCAGCGCGCCGGAAAACAGCCAGGGATGACGATGCAGGGCGGATTTCTCCCGACCGGCTTTGATTTTTGCAACGTGCATGATAGTGATTCCGGGCGCTACGAGAACTCGCATTACGTGGCGTAATGTCGAGCAAGCCGGAATTGTCGCAAAAAAAATACTGTCTTGCCGGGCAGTGCCGATCGAAGTTCAGGCAGAGAGAAATCTTCGAAGGCATCTATCTTGTAGGAGCGGCTTCAGCCGCGACACCCAGGAACGTCACGGCCTGTCGCGGCTGAAAGGAAACCTCTAAAAACTGGCTCTTCTGTGGGAGCGACTTTCGTCGCGACGATCGTGCCTTATCGCAAGTCCTTGTCGCGACTGAAGTCGCTCCCACAACGATAGGATCTGTTTTCGCTGTGTCCAAGTCATTGACAGGTTTTTAGAGGTTCCCTGAAGCCGCGCTTACAGAAAAGCACGTGACGCGAGCGGGTTCGCTTCTCGTCAGCTGTTCACGGGATGGCGATAGGCGCTGACAATTGTTCCGTTGTTATCCAGCAGAAGAAAGATGTCTTCGGTGCCGTCGCGATGCGCGACGACATAGCGATCCCAGCCGACATCGTTAACGCCGGCAAACTTGTAGGACAGGACGGGTCCGAGCTTCTCCAGATACTTCTCGCGGAACGGTTTCTGCTCCGCGCGTACCCGTACAAGATCCGCGCTCATGCCAGTGTTCTCGTCAGGATCGCTCAGCAAGAGCTGAAGTGCTTTTTCGCTGCCGGGAAACGGCTTCTGGTCGGCTACCCGTTTGGCCAACGCGCCGTCGATCCGATCGGCGATGGCCTTGGTGACGCGATCTGCCGTTACGGCGCGGCGTCCATCGACGTTTCCGACGAGCGCCTTGGTATATCCATCGGCATCTTTGAAGAAGTCGACCGTCGCATTTATTCCCTGGACGAAGAACTCGCTATCGCTCCGCGGGAACAGGTTCAACGGGCCTTTGAAAGCGACCTGGCCGCTTATACGAAGCACCAGATGATCGCCGCTGCGGTCGATGGCGATGGTCGATAGCTCGCTGACCTTGTAGTAACCCATATAACGATCGAGCATATCCGGACTTAACGCGACCGTTTTTCCGGCTCCTTTGGCGGCAGCGCCCGGCGGAGTGACTTGCGCCGCGACGGCCACGACGCCGACGGACAGACAGGCCAGGCCGAGCGCCCAGACACGCGCCCATTTTTTTGGCTTCAGAAGCATAAGCCTGATCCTTTGTTCGAGGAACGACACCGATTCGGACATCCCGGCAGCTACGCCCCTATGCGTCGAGCGATGCTGTCCTACTTCGATGAGGGTTTCGCAGTACTCATGCAGATTGTTGCCGCCTTGCAGGACGCGCGCGTCGCAATCCACTTCGACAGCGCGTCGCAGCCGGTAAAACTGCCACCACAGCGCGACGTTCCATGGCACTAGCACGACCAGAGTGAGCGCGAGAGCGAGAATGTGTGGATCGCGGGCTCGAATATGGGCGCTTTCATGCGCTATCACGTGACGCTGTTGTGCGGCGGGGGATCGTGCAACCCATGTCGGCACGACGATTTGTGGACGCAGGGCGCCAATGACCGCAGGGCCGACGTCTGGCGAGAAAAGCACTTCGGTGCCGCACAGAGTCCCCGCCTCCCAATGACGTTTCCGCCGATGAAGCGAGCCAGTCGTAACGGCGAACAGGGCGAACAGCGATACGGACAGCATCAGCCAGACGCGTTCGATCCATGTATCGATGGGCGAATCGATCGAGCTCTCGCCCATGGCGTCCAGATCGAACATGACCGTGGGCATAGGAATCGTGGTGGCGCTGCGCAGTGTCACTGTGTCGGCCTGCGCGGTGGCGCGGAGAGCCGGCGGAACCTGGATCGAAACAAAAGCGATCGCCACAGGAAGAACGACCGACAGCACCATGGCTGCGAGCCAGGCCCAGCGCGTTGCCCATCGGCGTTGCCTGGCCGCGTGCGCGCCGATGGCGGCGGCCATGCTGAGGAGCAGGGAGGTCAGCACCGCATAGGCCATCCAGGGCAGCATCATGGCTTCTCCTTATCCAGTCGTTCGGCCAGCAACTGGCGCATCCGCGCGATTTGTTCCTTGCTAAGCTTTTGATCGGTTACCAGATGCGTCAGAAGCAGTTCGGCCGAGCCTTTGAAGAGCTTGTTCGTCAGATGCTGCAGCGCATTTTTCTGTGCGGTCTGCTGCTTGATGGTGGCGTAGTACCGGTGTCCCCGACCTTCTTCTTCATGAGCGACATAGCCCTTGGCCTCAAGCGTGCGAAGTACCGTGAGCACGGTCGTATACGCCAGTTCGTCCTTCAGACGCTCGCGGACCTCGGCGACCAGCGAAGGCCCGTGATCCCACAGCACTTGAATGACGTCGGCTTCCCGGTCGGTCAGCGAGATCTTCATCGTCATGCATACCTACTTACTAGAGTCTTAGTAGAGCATAGACCTGCCGTTACATTTGTCAACTATAAGCTTAGTAGGTATGGCCGCATGCCGCCGGTTTGGCCGCCGAGTCTGCCTTGAGCTTGAATTTAAGTATTTGACTTATAAAAAGTCATGTGCGGTCATCGCTGTGCTGCTTTGCATATGACAAAGTCGAGCGCCGGCACATTGACCGCATAACTGCCGGTTGCAGCGCTATCGGGTTGGCATGCGCCGTGCAACGGCGTCCATTGTCGGGAGCCCGGTTCCACGATGACTCGACCTGACACTGGCGCCAGGCTCGTATTGAAGACGACCAGGACTTCCTCTCCTGACGACGAGAAACGAGAAATCGCCAGCAGCCCCGGCTCTTCTGCCGATGCGCGCGCTATCTGCCGACCCCGCTGAAGCGCTTCCTCGCTGGCGCGAATCCGCAGCATGCTTGCGATGCTTCGATAAAGCGGATGATGGGTATCGAAATGATCTTGGCCCTCGTTCGCTACCGAGCCAAGCAGCGGTTCCGATCGAAAGCTGGGGACTTGCGTCGGGAACATGTCTTCGCGGGAATCCTGGTCGATATCTCCCATCCCCGTAAAACCCTGTTCGTCGCCGTAGTAGATCGCGGGGACGCCACGTGAGAACAGAATGACGGCATAGGCCAACCGTACGCGGCGCATGACCTCGTCGAGCGACGCATGGGGCCTTGCTTCGCGTACAGCTCTGGCGAAGCGCATGACATCGTGGTTTCCGGTTAGCGTCACCAGATTCGCGGCAGTCGCCTCGCCATGGGCGTAAAGCACGTCCTGTTCGAATACATGGGCGATGCTTGAGGTCGGCCCATCCTTTGCGATGGCGTCGACGAGGGCCGACTGAAGCGCGAAATCGTTCACCGCCGGTAGGCCGGCGATCCGCGTGCTACGTGCCAGCTCTCCCGGCTCGAACTCCATCACTTCGCCGAAGATATGAAAGTTCGGGATGCCCTTCGCTTTGGCCCGCGCCAGCATGGCCGGGACGAACGCTTGCCAGAATTCCGGATTGACATGGCGTGCCGTATCGATCCGAAAACCGTCGATGCCGTAGTCGTCGATCCACTTTCCATAGATCTCGATAAAGCCCTGCAATACGCGCGGGTTTTCGGTAAATACGTCATCGAGTCCCATGAAGTCGCCAAACTGGGAGCTTTCGCCCTTGAAGGTCGACTCGCCTCGGTTGTGATAGTAGATCGGGTCGTTAAGCCAATCCGGTTTCTTTGCATGCAGTTCGGACGCAGGCACGTAGGGCGTGTATGCGTAACCCGGATTTGTCAGCCTGGCGAAGTTGCCCGTGGTGAGGAAAGGAGCCCGATCCCCCAGAAACCCCTGGTTGAACGGTTTCCCTGTGGACGCGTTCCGCGTGTAAGGAAAATCGGCACGAGAGCGATAAGTGCAAGCGCGACCTTGGCATTGGCGATACTTGATGACATCGGCGGTGTGGTTCACCACGATGTCGAAATAGACCTTGATACCACGCGCATGCGCCGCATCTACGAAGGCTTTGTAGTCGGCCCGGGTGCCCAGATGCGGATCGATGTCCGTGAAATCCAATGGCCAATAGCCATGGTAGCCGGCGGACATGGCGCCATCGGTCTCCTGTACCGCCTTGTTGCCGAAGACCGGGGTGAGCCAGATCGCTGTCGCTCCCAAACCCTGGATATAGTCGAGCTTTGAAACAAGGCCCTTGAGATCGCCTCCGTGATAGAACGCTTTGTCGGTGGGGTCGAAACCGGTGATCGAGCGATCGCCGGTCCGCGCGCCACGGTCGTTGCCCGGGTCGCCGTTTGCGAATCGGTCCGGCATGATCAGGTAAATGACTTCGCCTTCGGCAGGGCGAGCCCGTAGCGCTGCAAGCGATTCGGAAGGGTTCGTAGTCACGGGAGGCACATCGTCCGGTGCCGACGCATGCGCACTGTTCGCCACTGAGGTGCACAGCAAGGCAGCCGTCATGACGGCGGTGATTCCGAAGCGCTGATTCATCGTGCCCCCGAGCTTTCGTCTTTTGTCAGGACCCCTCATGCCAATATATCCGCCGCGAGTAGGCAAAAACGCTCAAGAAGGGCGATAGAACCCGCTTCGCATACGTATTCATGCCGTTTGCGGGCCGGCGTTAAGATATTGGGGCGCAGGGCGAGCGGAGGCGGCGATGTGGAAGCGGGTGGTCGGCTATGGGGCCTTGCTGGCGGCAGGTACGCTCGGCTTGCAATGGCTCGACTACCAGCGCCTGGCGCGAATGCACTCGGGCGATATTTATATATTCCTGGTCGCGGCGGTCTTCCTGGCGCTCGGCATCGTCCTGGGCGTGCGGGTCTTCGCCTCCCCGGCAGCACCTCCCTTCGACGGGAATCCAAAGGCGCAGGCAGCGCTGGGTCTGAGCGACCGCGAACTGGAGGTGCTGCACGAACTGGCGGCCGGACACTCCAACAAGGAAATCGCGGCACGCCTCCACGTTTCCCCGAACACGATCAAGACGCACGTGGCGCGAGTGTTCGAGAAACTGGGCGCGAAACGACGCACCGAGGCGATCCGCCGGGCACGCGAGCTGGGGATCGTGCCCTGACCCCTGGTCATTTGGGGTGAATCGCCCTGAATCACCCTTTCGGGCGATTGCCCGAGAGCGTCGAATCGCGGGCAATAGCGGCTCCAACACCATGAAAGGAGTAGCACCGTGTTACGGACCGTCCTGAAATACGGCACGATCGCCGGCCTGATCGTCGGCGGGTTCGAGTTCGTCACCTTCGTCGCGTTTTCGGGTATGCCGCCGATGAAGTACGGCATGCTGATCGGCTATACGACGATGCTGATCGCACTGAGCGCGGTTTTCGTCGGGATCAAGCGGCACCGGGATGTAGATCGGGGCGGGGTCATCGGCTTCTGGCAGGCGCTCGGGGTGGGCCTGGGCATCAGCTTCATCGCCGGCATCTTCTATGTGATCGCGTGGGAAGCCGTGCAGGCGATGACGCACATGGACTTCGCCAGCTCCTATGCCCAGGCGATCGTCGCAAGCGAAAAAGCCAAAGGTGCAAGCGCCGAGAGGCTGGCCAAGCTCAGCGCCGACATGGAAGCGTTCAAGATCCAGTACGCGAATCCGCTGTTCCGACTGCCGATGACGTTCGTGGAGATCTTCCCGGTCGGGGTGCTGGTGTCGCTGGTTTCGGCAGGGCTGTTACGCAATAGTCGGTTTCTGGCCGCACGTCGGGGCTGAGGCGTATCGGGCGGTTGCGTAATTCGCTCCCTCTCCCCTGGCTTCGCCGGGGGCTGGGGTGAGGGGGCAACCCCGCACGCAAAAGCCGCGCGAACGATTCGAACCATCCTTCAGTCGCGACTGAAGGGAGCCTCTAAAAACCTGTCAATGACTTGGACATAGCGAAAACGGATCCTATCGTTGTGGGAGCGACTTCAGTCGCGACAAGGACTTGCGGCGAGGCACGATTGTCGCGACGAAAGTCGCTCCCACAGAAGAGCCAGTTTTTAGAGGTTCCCTGAAGTCGTCCCTGAAGGCGAGCAAGCAAGGGCGCCGCGATCAGATCTGAATCTGCGCCCGCTGCTGTTGCCGCTTCAAGGTAATCATCAGCACCACACCCAGCAGCAACGCCACGATGAGGAAAATCGCGATACCGAAATCGCCACTGGCGATACCCGTCGCAGCTGTCTGGCCGCCGGCGTGCTGGATCTTCGCTGCCTCCATGCCAGTGTAATGCATGCCGCTCACGGCCACGCCCATCACCAGCGCGCTGGCTAGCATGGGTAAAGTACCGCGCATTCTGAAGGCCAACCAGAGAGCGGCTATCGATGCGATGACAGCAATGGCGACCGAGATGGCGACAATGTTCATGTCGTAGCTAAGAGTCGCCGGCATCTGCATGGCACTCATACCGGTGTAGTGCATACCGGCGACGCCGACGCCCATCAGCAGGCCGGCACCTGTGAGCTTCAAGGGCGTAAACAGGCCATTGCCGACGATGGCCAGGCCAATGGTGCAAGCGCCGATGCCGATAATCGCCGAGAGCACCGTAAGGCCTATATCGTAGGTCACCGGGATCGGCATCCTGCATGCGAGCATGGCAATGAAATGCATGGCCCAGATCGCTCCGCCGCCCATCGCCGCGCCTGCCGCAATAACGGCCTTGGTGCGCGCGGCTCCTGCAGGTGCCGCAGGAATCGCGATAGCCAATTGCAGTGCAGTAAACGAACCCAGCACCGATACCGCGTAAGACAATGCGGCGAGCAGTGGATCGAGTTCGCAATGAATCATGTGTTCGTTCATAGGTCCCCCTGAAGACCTGGTGATATCGCTCGTCGTTAATCGACCGGTGTAAACGTAAAGATGCATCGCGCCGCACCGAGATTGCGGCAAGCGGCTTCCTCGACGTCGAAGCTGCCCAGATGTCCCGGTTCGTTGAGCAGCCCTTCCAGGCAACCGCGCAGAAAGTGGCAACTCTTGCCGTGATGCAGGCCGTTGCCGCAAAAAGGGCTGTCCTTGACGATCAGCTTGCCGTCGACAAGCTCGCACGAACGCAGGCTGCGCATGGCGGGAAGAGCGATCTGCTTGACGGAGTCGGCGAGATTCAGGCGTGCCCCCAGCGAGTAATCGCGCTTGAACATCCACGCGCCCAGGCGCGTACCGGCATAGCGGGAAGCCTCATCGAGGTATTCGGGCGAAATTTCGCGCTCGAAGCCCACCACCAGCGGCAGCACTTTCGGAAAATGGCGCGCAAGTTCGGGTAGCAGAGCTTCGACTTCGCGCGCATAGGCCTCATCGGGTCGTGCCGCCGGCCTGGGCTTTTGCGCGGCATTGACCTGAGGTGCGCTGGCCTTGCCGCCGAGCACCGCCGACTCGAAGCTTTGCGCGAGCGGGTGCGTGCTCAGTTGCTCGCTCAATGCAGAAAGATTTCGCTCCGGCCCACGGACAGCCAATGTCACCAATACGCCTTCGCCACTGGTCGCGGTGCGTGGGCGTAACAGCGTGTAACCACAATTGATGACGATGCGCCCGAGCTCGACCAGCAAGCCTTCGCGCCGCTCGGCAGTAATCTTGAATTCGACGTCGATCATGGCGTGTAGCCTCCATGAGCCGTCGCGCGCAAGACACGGATCGCCGCTGGCGACCGTACGGTTCCATAACGCATAGGTGTTCCCCTGTCTTTTTGCGATGAGCCGCAGGCGCAATGCGTGACGCCAATAACAGGCCTGCGGAGCATCGATCCCTGTGCCGCTTGTTTTTTGCTGTGCAAGGCGATTGTAGCTGTATACAGAGGCAATTGCTTAAAAAGAGAACCGTGACACGCTTTATTTTTGTTATATCTGATCCAGAGTTTTGCAGAATAAGGGACTTTGGAAACGCAAAATCCTGCGATTGATTATAATACTTTGAATATATAGAACTTTGTGTTTTGCGGAGCTGGGTCGCTCGATGCGCCGCGATCTCAGGGAAAGGGACGTTTCGCTTCCGACCCCAGGCCCTATTTCCAAAAGTTACGGCGGGCCCACTTTTTCAGAGTGGTCCCGCCGCCGCGTGCCAATCGAGCGTGCAGGGCTTCAGGCCGTAGCGTTCTCGATCGCCTGCGACATGCCATCGATATCCGTCAGAAAGGGCAGGTGACCGGTCTGAAGCGAGACCACTTTTCGCACCGGAGTGCGCGGGATCATTTGCGCCTGGAAAGCGGGGCTGATGACTTGGTCCGCTTGGGTGGACACATAGATCTTGTCGACCCGGCCGAATCGCTCGGCGCTCACGCGAACGGGAGCGACTAACTGTGCTGCCGGTTCGTCAAGGATGAGATCCGGAAGCTTTGCCTTCAGCGGTGCGGGGCCACTGATAACCCAAATGAAGCATTCGTTTCGATTAAGAGCGAATACACAACGCTTGAAGAGAGGTGGCTCGGGTAGTTCGGACAGATATTTCGAGCTGATAAGTGGGAAGGATCTGCTGAGTTGATCAAACACGGTAATGCGCTTTGTTTCAACACGCTGTGTTGGGATTTTCTCATTCCAGCAGGCTCGGAGCCGAAGCGTGGTTTCACGCCGAAGGCAGGGAGAAGTCGATGGTTGAACACGAAGCAGAAGCGCACTACAGCTTGGTGGTGCGGTGATCGAAAGGGGGATCAAGGGATTACCATATCAACTCTTCTTCAGGCTGCCAGCTCTGCTGCGTGTGCCCAAATACAGATCGTCGGTTATGCCCTCTTCCTGATCCAGTAATGGAAACCTCGAAAAAATCTGCTTTTCTGTGGGAGCGACTTTCGTCGCGACGATCGTGCCTTATCGCAAGTCCTTGTCGCGACTGAAGTCGCTCCCACAACGATAGGATCCGCTTTCGCTCTATTCGGTCGGTTGGCAGGCTTTCGAGGTCCTAATGACGATGCGCACGCTCATTCGACGGGGTTGAGGCGACGTGAACCATGCGTAATTCTTCGCTCTTGTCGCCCGCAGATGGCTCAACCACAAATCCGGCACGCTCATAGAGTCTTATCGCATGGCTATTGGAGGGGTACACCCCTAGAACGACATTTACGCACCCTTGATCGTTTGCCCACCTTCGGACTTCATTCACTAGCGCATCGGCAATGCCCTGTCCGCGCGCCCATGGGGCGACCCAGGTGGAAAGAAGCTCGACACGTTGGTCGTCTATTGCCGTCGCGCTAATC
>NZ_DATCRY010000319.1:0-7010 GCF_036568765.1 Dyella sp.
TGGCCGAACAGTTCGCTTTCCAGCAGTTCAGCCGGAATCGCGCCGCAATTGATCGCCACGAAAGGCTTGTCGCGACGCGGCGAGCATTCATGAATGGTCCGCGCAACCATTTCCTTGCCGGTACCTGATTCGCCCAGCACCAACACGCTGGAATCGAACGGGGCTACCTGACGGATCAACGCATTCACTCGCGCCATCGGCGAAGAGCGGCCGACAAAGCGGGCACGGCCCTGAGCAGCGCTGATCTGCCGTGCATGCAGGCTACGCATCGCCTCGGCAACCTGCTCGTAGCGCAAGGGGAACTGCAAGCGTTCCACACAGCCGGCAAAAGGCGAGTCGTTGCCGGCCAGTCGCGAGCTTTGCGGCGAATCGGCTGCCAGCAACAGAGGAATCGAACCGGCTCCCTGCTGGCCCAAGGTATCGAGCCGGCGCCGCAGCTTGTTGTCGTCGACCACCTGGCCCACATAGACCGCGCGCCATTCCTGTTCGTTCGCATCCTGTTCGGATAGCTCAGAATCCAGTTGTGGACGATAGCCCAGGAAATGTAGCGCCGACATCACGGCGTCTGCGCGCCCCTGATCGGATTCAATCACCAGAAAATTGGCGGTATCCATCGATGCAATTCCCAACGTGTGTGCTCAATCGATCGCGCGGCTCTCCTGATCGCACGTCGACCCCCTGCCCGTGTCGACTCTCCGTCGCCGACATGGAGAGCAGTGGCAAGAGCTGCGCCAAAAATGTTGCGACGAGGAACCAATTTCTACGCTCCGGCTCTTCACAACCGTAAACAATGCATCGCTGAAAACGTTTACTGACGGCGGCAAATGTCTGTTTTTTAAACGTGTTTTTTCGTACGCCCGCGTATTTAGACAGCCAAATCCTGCGCCAGGAAGCCGTCTTCATCCCTGCAAATCAGCTCGTCGGATTGCTCATACTGTGATGGTCATCACAGGGCATTCCCGGGAAGAAATCACGGACGCGTCGTGACGACGCTCGTGTCATGTCAGTGACTGACGCGCTTCGGCCACTTTGCGCCGATGGTGACGAAATACGAACCGCTCGAAGGCTTCGCGCAACGCATCGCCCATGGGTTCGAAAACAAGAAAGGCGGAGTCGCCCGCTGGTCCGGCCTGACGTTGCGCGGCAAACTCCAGAGGCAATGCACGCAAGGCGTCGACATGCAGCCGTAATAAGATACGTTCGCCTTTGGCGGGTACCACTCCCGATGGCAACACGGCACCGACCGCGTTCATGCGTATATCCACGCGTGCCGGCAAGGTGCTATCGGGCACGAGCAACCGGGTGACGATATCCATCAAGACATTGAGCTTGTTGTCGATCCGCGCCAGCTCCTGCACCAATGGGCTTTCCTCATCGATATCGCCGCGCCGCTCTTCCAATGCATCGAGCGTTGCCAGGATATGGATGTTCCGCTCACGCATTTCTGTCCGCTGCCGCTCGTCCCCTGGATCGTTCAATACGGTACAGGCCAGATGAATGCGGTCTTCGTAGGCCAAAAGCTCCGAATAAGCTTGCCAGGCGTCTTGCATGAGTAACCTCCCGCAGTGAGCATCGATGGGCGCGCGGACAACTTAGCGCCAAAGCTCGTCAAGAACGAGTGGTGTCATTGCCCCCTGGCCGCGGCATACCGTCAGCCGATGTCGTCCAGGATAATGTCATTGATTCTGATCATTAAGTCCAAAAGGTCCTGGTTGATGGATCACACCGTCGAATCCCATGACACGCTCCCTGCAGGGCTGTCTCACAATGCAGCGCCAACGGCTCCGCCCCTTGACGACAGCGGCGCGATTGAACTTATCCGATTCTGGGTATAGGTCTGGATCGCTGGCGATCTATTTCATCGCTAACCTGATTCACGCCCAGCTGCAACTTAGCTTTTATGCTGTCGACAAGAGCGATCTTCCTGGCGATTTCCTCTCTGGCAGCCTCCATGTCAGGAGGAGAAATCCCCCTCCCCTCGCCCAGAAGCAACTTTGCGAGAACAAGGTTCTCGCGTAACGACGCCAGTTTCCCGTCCTTGAGATCTCCACCGACACATCGGCGGACCTGCTCCAGGCTAGCCGCCTGCGTGCCGCTATCGATTTCACCCCGCATCATATCGACCAGTTCATCGGCCGAGCGCTTTATCTCCAACAACTTGGCAACCGATGTGGCTTGGAACGCGCCCCCCTCCGCACCAGGAATGTCAGCAATGAGATTCTGGCAAGCCGACATAACGGTCGCCCCGAGGGTGAACTGAGTTTCCGAGGAAGGAAGTTGCAATGACCTGGGTGAGCGAATCAAGCCCCAGACCGAACCGCATACCAAGGCTGTCGCTGTTATTAATGCGACTCCTCCCATGACCGGGTTATCGCGCATCAATTGTGCTGCCCCGTAACTGCGAGCAACCATCGCGCCTGCGCCCACTGCGACTAAACCCATTGCTTCAGCTTCTTCGTCGCTGGCACGTGCCAAAGGCAGCATGGTCAGTGCGATCAGACTGGTGGCAACCGGGCCCATCGTAGATATTGCAGTTTTGGCGAGCATCGCCGAACGGTGCAACCAGTTATCAGCTTGAGCTGGCAGGGCACTGCGGGCCTCATTTTGAATTTCCCGGAAGGTTTCAAGCGGATTCGGCTCGGCCTGCTGCAGCGGCCCAGTCATTGCACCCACATCCGAGGAATGGAAGGTAATATCGCTGATTTGCATTCCATGCTCCATGCAACAAGCTAGCGCGCACACCATTTCCGGCCAGTTCCCCGACTGATCCAGGCGAGCCGCGTGCAGCGCGATTAGCGAGACGCATTATTCAAGACAAAAATCCTCCAGCCGACTTGCATAAATCGCTCATCTCTCGGAGGGCGGCCTCCAAGAATCCTTCCGCCTTGCAGTAGCGGCTTCAGCCACGACCGGTCGCTCCCCGCAACGCATGGTCGCGGCTCAATAGCAAACTTCTCGCTGGCGACTGCATGGCGTAACGCCGGAGGAACGACTTTAGGGAACCTCTAAGAACCTCAGTTTCCATCGTCGCCCCAGCGAAGGCTGTGGCCCGGCGTCTCTAACACATTGAAGCGTCAAGGCACTGGGTCCCGGCATTCGCCGCGATGACGAATAAGAGAGGGTTTTTAGAGGTTCCCTTTAATCGCGACCTGGATGTGCAATTGAGGTTCAGCGGTGGCAGCCTGTGCAGCTATAGGAGCAAAACGGGCGGATCAGGCTTCTTCGGACGACGAGATATAGGCGCTGAGCGCGCGATGCGAGTACTTCTGTTGCTGCAACCGCTGCGCAACGGCACCCTGCGCCTCAGCGGTCAGCGCCATCAGCTCGGCGTTGCGCTGAAGCAAAAGCTGTACGATGACCAGGCTGCGATCGTCCTTGGGATGACCGAGAGCTAGGTGCTTGTCGCGCTCGGCGACCAATTCTTCCACTCGGAGCCATCCCCCGGCGCGCGCCGCTTCCAGCGCCTCGGTACATCGCTCGAGCGCCAGCTCCAGCGGAATATGGGAAGTAGCGCTCACGCACTTGCCCCGGTAGTGACGCTCTTCTGTTGGGCCAGATAGCTCGACCGGATCGCATGCCAACTGTCACGAATCGGCGTCAGCAGTCGTGCAGCTTCATCGAGTGCAACCAGGTCGTTATTGAGCTGCGCATGCAGCAGACGGCGGGTAACGTATTCGTAAAGAGCGGCCAGGCGACCGGCCAATTCACCGCCAGCCTCTGGGTTGAGGCTGCGACGCAGCTCGGCCAGGATCGCCAGGGCCTTGGAGAAAGCTACGCCTTTGGCAGCCACATCGCGATGATAAATATGCCCGCGCGCCTGGTTGATACGATCGAGCACACCATCGAGCAACATGGCCGTAAGCTGATGCGGATCGGCATCTTCCACACCACCGCGCGCGCTGGTCTGCTGGTACATCGAGCTGGCTTTGCGCATGAGTCCGTAGGTCACTACCGTCTCTCCCTTCCCAATTTACTTGGAGTTACCGGAATTCTGCAGCTGGGCCAGCGCGGTGGTGAGGTAGCTGCTGGTGTTGTTCAGCGAGGACATCAAGGTATCCAGATTGGTGTACTGCTTCTGCAACTGGTCCTGATATTGCTGCATACGATTGTTCAACGCTGTCTGTTGCGTACCCAGCTGAGTAAGGGTGTCGTTGAGGCTCGACGTGCGTGAGGCGATGATGCCAGTACTCGATGTATAGGTATCGAGTGCCGCATTGAGCTTGGTGGCATAGCCATTGGGGCCGGCGAACAGATCCTGCACCGCATTCGGGTCGGAATTGAGCGCGGCAGTGAGCTTGTCCGAATCCGGTGCGGTCAGCGTACCATCGGGGTTGCGAGTAATACCCAGGCTGGAGAGCAGACCGATGCTATTGCCCTTGACTGCGCCACTGAGCACGCTGGAGACGGAGCGCTCCACCGATTCCATCGTGGTATCGCCGAACAATGCACCCACCGCCTTGGTGCTTGGATTGTAATCGAGCGACTGCACGGCCGAGTTGTAGGTGTTATAGGCGTCCACGAAACCCTGGATGGCGGTCTGCGCAGCGCTATTGTCCTGCGTAATGTTGAGCGTGGTGTCACCGGTCTTGGTCAGCGCGATGGTCACTCCATTGAGAGCGCCGGTCACGTTGTTGCTCGCGCTGGTCACCGGAATGTTGTCGATGCTCAGCTTGGCGTCTTGCGCTTCGTTCTGTCCGGGCGTACCCAATTGGGTCGCCAGCGCCTGCAAGCCGTCGCTGCTGGTGGCATTGGCGCTGATGGTAAAAGCATTGGCCACGCCGGTCTTGCTGGAACTCAGCTGAAGCTGGGTGCCGTTGTCACCGTTGATGACCGTGGCGACGACACCCGGATTGTTCGATGCCTTGTTGATCGCGCTAGCGACATCGGCCAGTGTGGCAGTGTCGGCAACGGAGACGTTGAAACTGTTGCTGCCCACGCCGATGGTCAGTGTGCCGCCGCCGATCGCCTGGTCGCTCGGCGTTACGTCACTGGTGCGCTTCTGCGCGGTGGCCAGCTGGGTAACCTTCAGGTCGTAGCTGCCCGGTACCGCGTTGGTCAGCGTAGTGGCGCTGGCGATGGTGTCGTCAGCGACATTGGCGTCGAAGCTGGAAAAGGTACTGGCAGAAGTCAGCTTTGCCAGAGCGGCCTGTAACGCAGTCAGCGCCGAATTCAGCGAGCCGAGCGCATTGAGCTGGCCATTGATCTGGTTGGTCTTGGAATCGATCTGATCCTGCGCCGGCGCTTTCTTCGCGTTGACCAAGGCAGTGACGATCGCGCTGACATCCAGACCCGAGCCGATGCCGGGCGCGCTCAGCGAACCGCCACTGGAGCTGGTGCCGCCGGAGTTGGTCGTGCCCGACGTGCCGCCGGAACTGCCGGACGAGCCACCGAGGGCGTTGAGGAGATCGGTGATGCTGCTGTTCCCGGAGGTGGGACTTACGCTAGACATGGCAATCCTTCAAATCCGCTAGAAGCCCGCGAGGGGCGCCGGTCGGACCACCCGAAAAACTTGCATCCCCACATGCGAAGCTTTTCGCGTAACCCGTCTTGCCGATAGCGGCGGCGCTGGTCTGCCGCCGCTACCCGTCAAACTCCGGCTCTCCCATCGACGGCGCCTTAATGCGCGCCGCCGATCGTTCGAGTCGGTTACTGCAACAGCTTCAGCACCTGCTGGGGCTGGGAGTTGGCCTGCGACAGCACCGAGATACCGGCCTGCTGCAGAATCTGCGCCTTGCTGAGGTTCGCCGTTTCCGTAGCGAAGTCCGCGTCCTGAATGGTCGACTGCGAAGCGGTCAGGTTGTCCTGCTCGGCGCTCAGCGTGGAGATGGTCGACTGGAAGCGGTTCTGGATCGCACCCAGGTTCGAGGTCAGCGTGGATACCGTGCTCAGGGCGACGTCGATGCGCGAGATCAGCGCATTGGAGTCGTCGACCGACAGCACATCGCCGCCCTGCAGGCTACCGCTGACGGCGGCCGTGACGGCCGTGCCGGAGGTGGTCAGGGTGGACGAACCGTTCACCGAGGTGGCGCTGCCGAAGATCGAGCCGGTGGCCGTCGCCGTGCCGGAAGCAGCACCCGAGTCGCTGACCGTGATGGCACCGGTCGAGTAGACATTGATGCCCTTGCCGTCAGCGCTGACCGCGGCGCTGGTGCCCGGTACGTTGGCTGCATTGATCGCGTCGGACAGGTCCTGCAGGCTGTTGGCCGTGCCGCTCAGGGTCACGGTCTTGCCGTCGGAACCGGTCAGGCTGATCTTGGACAGATCCAGCGAGGTCGCATTGCCGCTGGCGTCCTTGAACGCGCCGCTGATGTCACCGGTGGAAACTTCGGCGACCTGGCCGAGCTGGCTGGTCTTGGCGCCGCCACCCAGGCTGATCGAGATCGTCTGGCCGACGTTGGCACCGATCTGGAACGACAGCGTACCGGCCGAACCGTCCAGCACCTTGGTGCCGTTGAAGTCGGTCTGGTCGGCGATACGAGTGATTTCCGACAGACGCTGCTGCACTTCGGTGTCGATCGCCTTGCGGTCGTCAGCGGTGTAGTTGCCGTTGGCCGACTGCACGGCCAGATCGCGGATGGCCTGCAGGTTGGAGGTGACTTCGTCCAGCGCCGACTCGGTGGTCTGAGCCAGGGAGATCGCGTCCGAGGCGTTGGAGCTGGCCTGGCCGATACCGCCGATCTGGGTGGTGAAACGGGTGGAGATGGCAAAACCCGCCGCGTTGTCCTTGGCGCTGTTGATCTTCAGGCCCGAGGACAGGCGCTGCGTCGCCGTGGCCAGCGCGCTCTGCGACTTGGATAGGTTGTTCTGGGCGGTCAGCGACGAAACGTTGGTATTGATAACGAGTGACATGGTGAGTCTCCTGCGAAACCGGTACGCCGGTCGAATATGAGATGTGTCGCCGGCGGGGTTCCCGATGGATTGCCATCCGCCTCGGGGTGTTTTTCGGCCCCCCGGGGCAATACTTGAGCGTTCTCCCAGTCTGTTTTCGTCGTTCGCGCTAACTCGTGATC
>NZ_DATCRY010000320.1:0-19985 GCF_036568765.1 Dyella sp.
GTGTTGTAGGTAACCGTCGCGGCGACGTTTCCGGAGCAGGTGCCGAACGGCGTGCTGACCTGCACCGCGTTGATGGTTGCGGATGTGGTCGAGTTGAGGGCGACATTCCAGAAATTGTTCGGTGCCGCCGGGAAAACAGCATGAACGGACGAGCAAGTGGCGCTGCCGGTGAACACCGCCTGGGTCACATGGACCACGGTGCCCGTGGAATCGGACGTCAACGTGAAGGTGGAAGTACAGGGGATCGCCACACCCAGTATCGACAGACTGGTCGGACCGCTCACGATGAAGGTCGTGCTGGTCGGAACCACATGTAACGCAAACGCCGGTGCCGCAGCAATCGTTCCTGCGGCCAACACACATGCCATCGCCAATGCTTTGAATTGCGCTTTCATATCCATACCTCGCAATAAAGTTGAGACGTCGACACCGCCCGGTGCCGAACGTTGACGCGGACTAAAACGACTTCCCCTGTGTTTCGGTACCCCAAGGCTCGTTGCCTGGGGTCAAACGCTTGCTTGTGCCGCCGAATGGCGAATCGGTGCGGCGCTCGGCCTGATCGACTGTGGCCGCGGCGGCATCGGCCTGACGAACCACCCGCCCGACAGCACTGATTTGCTCCGGTGTGCCAAATGGCGCAGTCAGCATCGGACCGATCAAGGCAATCAGGCGCGCCAGCAGTGCGGCATCGTCGATATCCAGTCCCATGCTGAGCGCGGCGATCAGCTCGCTCATGCTCTCTCCTGCCAACAGCCCGGAAAGGCTTTGCAGGCAGAAGCGCAGGCGCATGCTCAACTCGTTGCGAGGGCACTCGGGCAAGGCGCGCGAGAACGCTTCGAAGAAGCGCTCATAGATCGGTCGATAGTGCTGTTGCAGATAGCCATGGATAAATGGCGATGCATCGCTATAAACGCGACCGAGCAGGCGCATGAAGCCCGGATCGCCAGCCGGTGGCCGGCTCAGGCGTAGTGCTGGCACGAACAACACGCTCAACACTGCCGTCGCTTCGAGCGGTTCGCCATCCTGCTCGCAACACGCCAGCAATTGCAGCCGTTCGCGATTGAGCCGGTCCAACCGCCTGGCCAGCAGCTCGTGCATCAGCAGCTCCTTGCTGCCGAAGTGATAATTCACCGCCGCCAGATTGGCACCGGCACGCCGGGTGATCTGGCGCAGGGACATGGCTTCGTAACCATGTTCGATGAAAAGCAACTCGGCCGCCTGCAAGAGCCGCTCGCGCGTATTGGCGTTGCCATTCGTGGCGTATTGGCTATGCGCTGGCACTAATCCCCGTCCCCTGCCGAAAAGCTGCGAAAAAACCGAACCTGTCCGGCGGGACGGAATGGCCCTGCCGCCGAACACCGATTTCAACCAGTGAATTCAATTCAGCCATTCAATTCGATTCTTCAAATATCGAATTGAAACAGATGTTCGTAAGATGAGCTGCCGATGACGGGGACGCAATCTGCGACGCACAACCTTGATTTCGCAAGAAATTACGCCAACGCCGCTCATGGCGAGATGGCGCGAAATTGCGGGTATAAAGGGTTTTTAAACGTACTCATCCTCTTGCCGGCATGACCGTGCATGCCAGCTGAGAGAGGAAATGACAGGGCCGTTTTGTTGCGCCGCAGCCATGCCGACCACGTGCGCTCGGGGCATTTCCATCCCACCGAGGATGATTTAAGGCGTGTCCCGACCGACGAAGCGAGGTGTGCGGGACGGCTCCTGTGCCTGCATGGCGGCATCGGTCGCCTTGGCTGCCGTATCGGCCAGTGCGGCCACTTGCTGCACAGCCAGCACCTGGGCCGGCGTACCCAACGGGTCGGTCAACATAGGCAGGACCAAGGCGATCAGCCTGGCTAACAGCACGTCTTCATCCATGAACTGCCCCATGCCAAGGGCGGCAATCAGCTCATCGACGGGTTGCCCGGCTAGCAGGCCGGCCAGGCCCTGTAAGCTGAAACGCAGCCGCATGCTCAGTTCGCTGCGTGACATATGCGGCAGCGCGCGGCAAAAGGCCTCAAAGAATCGCTCGAAGATCGGCCGGTAGTGCTCTTCCAGATAGTTGCGGATGAAGGGCGACGAATCGCTATATACCCGGCCGAGCAGGCGGATAAAGCCCGGATCGCCCGCAGGCGGACGACTCAGCCTTAGTGCGGGCACAAACAGCACGCTGAGAACCGCAGCGGCATCCAGACGGCCATCGGGCTGTTGCTGCTCGCAGTAGGCGAGCAGTTCCAGCCGCTCCCGGTTAAGCCGGTTGAGGCGCCTGGCCAACACTTCGCGCATCAGCAGTTCCTTGCCGCCGAAGTGATAATTGACAGCCGCCGAGTTGGCTTCTGCCCTTCGGGTCACTTCCTGCAGCAACATGGCTTCGTAGCCATGCTCGATGAACAGCGACTCGGCTGCCTGCAGGAGCCGATGGCGCGTGCTCGTGTTGCCCAAGCCAACGTCTTGGCCATCGATAGGCATGCGTTATGGTTCCCATACAGCGGAATGGAACGAGGCGACCGCCCTCCCATGGCAATCGACGCAGCATTCTAACAGGCACGTCGACGGCTACGGGGCAAGCAGGTATACGCCTTTAGACGTATCGCCTCCGCCGAACCCTACGCTACCCATGGATGGCCGCAGATTGCCTGCCGTGACAATCAACGGCCCTTTAAAGCAAAAAAGCCCGCGGATCGCTCCGCGGACTCCTTTGGATCGCGCCAATGGCGGGTGGCTTATTCGCCCTTGCCCGACTTGCTGGCAGCGATATCTTCCTTGATGCGGGCGGCCTTGCCTTCCAGGCCACGCAGGTAATACAGCTTCGCGCCGCGGACCTTGCCCTTGCGCTTGACCTGCACCGAATCGATCGCCTGGCTGTGCGACTGGAACACACGCTCCACACCCGTACCGTGGGAAATCTTGCGGACCGTGAAGGCCGAATGCAGGCCGCGGCTACGCTTGGCAATGACAACGCCCTCGAACGCCTGGACGCGCTCGCGATTGCCTTCCTTGACCTTCACGTTGACCACCACGGTGTCGCCAGGGCCGAAATCCGGCAGCTGGCGGGTGATCTGCTCGGCTTCGAACTGTTCAATGATCTTGTTCATGGCACACCCGTCGATTTTTCAATACTGCGGCCGTCAATCGGCCGTATCGTTTTGCCGTGCGTGCATGAATGCATGTTCACGGCGGAATTCATCCAGCAACGCGCGCGAGGTCTTGTCCAGCGCGCGCTGCGCCAATAAGTCGGGCCGCCGCAACCAGGTTCGTCCCAGCGATTGCTTCAGGCGCCAGCGGCGGATCGCCGCATGATCGCCGGAAAGCAACACTTCCGGCACGTCCCCGTATGCGTCATGCACCGGTTTCGTGTAGTGAGGACAGTCAAGCAGACCGTTCGAGAACGAATCCTGCTCGGCCGATTGCGCGTCGTTCAACGCGCCGTCCTGCAAGCGGCCTACCGCATCGATGATCACTGCGGCACCCAACTCACCGCCGGACAGCACATAATCGCCGATGGAAAGCTCCTCGTCGACCTCGTGCGCCAGCAGACGCTCGTCCACACCTTCGTATCGTCCACAAAGCAAGGCGATTCGCGGCATCTTGGCCAGCGCCTCTACCCTACCCTGCGTCAGCCGCGCTCCTTGCGGACTGAGGTAAATCACATGCACCGGTTCCGGTGCCGCCTCGCGAATGGCCTTGAAGGCTGCCCGCAAGGGCTCGATCAGCATCACCATCCCGGGGCCGCCGCCGCAAGTGCGGCCATCCACGGTACGGTAGTTGTCGGTAGCGAAATCGCGCGGATTCCAGGTTTCCACCTGCAACAGCTGACGCTGCTGCGCGCGTCCTACGACACCGACAGCGGCGCACTGGCGAACGAAGTCGGGAAACAGCGTAACGACATCGAAGCGCATCGGATCCTCATTCGAAACGTCAGAACTCGGGATCCCAGTCCACCACCATGCGTCCGCCGGACAGGTCCACCGAACGCACATACGAACCCTGGACAAAGGGAATCAGCCGCTCACGCTCGCCGTCCCGCACGACCACGACGTCATTGGCACCGGTTGCGAACAGGTGGCTGACCCGTCCCAATGCCAAACCCTCCGTGGTGACGACCTCAAGCCCTTCGAGATCGACCCAGTAGTACTCATCCTTGCCGGGAGGCGGTAGTTGCTCACGGGCGACATAGATGTCGCGACCGATCAGCGCTGCCGCTTGATCGCGGTCCGCCACATCAGGCAATTGGGCGATCAGCCCTTTGCCCTGTGGGCGGCCCTTGACTCCCACGATCTCCATCCCTTCGCCCGGCGCCGCATCGAGCAGCCAGGGCTGGTATTTGAAGATCTGGATGCGCGGCTCGGTCCAGGATTCGATCTTGAGCCAGCCTTGCACCCCATACAGCCCGACGATGCGTCCCACCAGGACGCGCCGACCGGCTGCAGTCATACTCAGGCAGCCTGCTGCTTGGCGGCTTCCTTCAGCAGGGCGGCGACCTTGTCGCTCAGCTGGGCACCCTTGGACACCCACTCCTGCACGCGGGCAACGTTCAGCTCAAGGCGCTTGTCCTTGCCCGAAGCGACCGGATTGTAAAAGCCCACATTCTCGATGCTACGGCCGTCGCGCGCGCTGCGCGAATCGGTCACGAGGACGTGGTAGAACGGACGGCCCTTGGCGCCGCCGCGCGAAAGACGAATCTTGACCATAGTAAAAAGCTCCAGAGTTGCCGGATGCGCCGGCAGCACCCCTTAAGGTGGGGCGCGGTGAACGCGGGATTTTAATGAGATAAATGAGCGGTGTAAAGGGCTTGTAGCAGTGAGGCCGCCCACTGGCGCGGGCTGTAAAGCGTGAGGTCGGCCGCTTTGCGGCCTGCGAGGAGGGAAAACCCTCCCACGCCTTGCCCCTGGCGCTGGACTAGCGCAGGGGGGGCATGCCGCCACCCATGCCGCCCATGCCCTTCATGGCACCGCGCATCTGCCGCAACAGGCCCTTGCTGCCGCCCTTGGACAGCTTGGACATCATCTTTTCCATCTGCATGAACTGCTTGAGCAGGCGATTGACGTCGGCGGGCTGGGTGCCCGAGCCCCGCGCCACGCGGGCGCGGCGGGAGCCGTTCAGCAAATCGGGATGGCGGCGTTCCTTCTTGGTCATCGAGTTGATGATCGCCACCATGCGGTCCAATTCTTTGTTATTGACCTTGGACTTGACGTTGTCCGGCAGGTTGGCCACGCCCGGCAGCTTGTCCATCAGTCCGGCCAGCCCCCCCATGTTGTTCATTTGCTCGAGCTGGTCCTTCATGTCGTTCAGGTCGAAGCGCTTGCCCTTCATGACCTTCTGGGCGAGCTTCTGCGCCTTCTCCTGGTCGACCTTGCGCTCGACTTCTTCGACCAGCGAGAGCACGTCGCCCATGCCGAGGATGCGCTGGGCAATACGATCCGGATGGAACGGCTCAAGCGCATCGCTCTTTTCGCCGGCGCCGAGGAACTTGATCGGTCGCCCGGTGACATAGCGCACCGAAAGCGCAGCACCGCCGCGGGCGTCACCATCGGTCTTGGTCAGAACCACGCCGGTCAGCGGCAGCGCTTCGGCGAAGGCCTTGGCGGTCGTGGCGGCATCCTGACCGGTCATCGAATCGACGACGAACAAGGTCTCGATCGGCGTGATCGCGGCATGCAGCGCCTTGATCTCGGCCATCATCGCCTCGTCCACATGCAGGCGGCCGGCGGTATCGACCAGCAGCACGTCGACCACTTCGCGACGCGCGGCGACAATCGCCGCCTTGGCGATCTCGACCGGATCCTGGCCAGCCTCGGACGGGAAGAACTTCACGTCGACCTGCTCGGCCAGCGTGCGCAACTGCTCGATAGCGGCCGGACGATAGACGTCGCAGCTGACCACCATCACTTTCTTTTTCTTGCGCTCGGAAAGGAAGCGCGCCAGCTTGCCCACCGTGGTGGTCTTGCCCGCGCCCTGCAAACCGGCCATCAGCACCACCGCCGGTGGCTGCTGCGCCAGGTTCAGTTCGGCATTGGTCGTGCCCATGACCGCGGTCAGTTCGTCGCTGACCACCTTGACCAGGGCCTGGCCCGGCGAAAGGCTCTTGAGGACGTCCTGGCCGACCGCGCGCACCTTCACGCGCTCGATCAACGCCTGCACGACCGGCAGCGCAACGTCCGCCTCGAGCAGCGCGATACGCACTTCGCGCAAGCTCTCGCGAATGTTTTCCTCGGTCAGCCGGCCGCGCCCGCGCAGGCGGTCGACAGTGGCGGAAAGACGTTGGCTGAGCGATTCGAACATGGCTGCAGGGAGGCCTAGGAGTAAAACAGAGATTATAGCCCTGGATGGAGGTTCGCGCTTGGAGTTGGGTGGTGAGGGCGCACGGTGGGATGCCATCGCGTGCCTCCCACGCTTGAGAGCGCCATCGCCGCATTCGAACCCCTGCGCCTGTCGCTCGAACTTACGCCCTCGCCACCTGCCGCCGTTTCTCGACACAAACCGTAACCGCCTCCGCCGGAGTCACGCCCCTAGGAGCCCACTGCCCCGCCATGCCAAACTGCGCGCCTATGTTGATTCCCATGCTCGCCCTGGTCGCCATCGTGCTCTATCTGGCCGCGGCCACCGGACTCGCCCGACCGTTGCTCAGCGGCGGCCAACCGCTGAATCGCACGGCGCTGGGCCTCGCCGGCGCCGCCGCACTGATTCATGCAGGGATCCTGCTCAGCATTCACCGCGGTGCGCTGGATCTGCATTTCTTTGCCGCACTGTCGCTGGTGGCCTGCGTCGTCTCGGTGCTGACCCTGCTAGTGAATGTATGGCGGGCCGTGGCCGCGCTGGGTGTGATCGTGTTCCCGCTCAGCGCCCTGCTGTTGGCGATCGACAGCTTTATGGCACGCGAGCGCATGCCGCTTCCAATGGATTGGCAAATCAAGCTGCACGTCACGGTGGCCTTGCTAGCTTTTAGCGTGCTTTCGATCGCCGCCGTGCTGGCCATTCTGCTGGCCCTCCAGGAACGCGCGCTGCGCCACCGCCAATTTGGCAACTGGCTGCGCGCACTACCACCGCTGACCTTGACCGAGACCTTGCTGTTCCGCCTGATCGGCGCAGGCTTCGTTCTGCTCAGCGTGACCTTGCTCACCGGCATCCTGTTCGTCGACGACCTGTTTGGTCAGCACCTGGTACACAAGACAGTACTGTCGATCATTGCCTGGTTGGTCTTTGGGGTTTTGCTGCTGGGGCGCTGGCGACATGGCTGGCGCGGGCGCCGGGCAGTGAACCTGACGCTGATCGGCATGGGCGTGTTGCTGCTGGCCTTCTTCGGCACCAAAGCGGTGCTGGAGTTGATCCTGCACCGGACGGCGTGATCGCTAAAGCCACGCCTCCATCTACATGGTCGACTAGGCTTCCTACGCCGAAGGCGTTTAGGGTGTCTCCACTGGCGCTGCCTGACCTTTCTCCTGTGCCCCGACAGATATCGTCTCGGAAGGCTCTTCAAGCGCGCTCCACCGCCATGTCGCCATTCATCGCAGCCTGCTTACGCACAAAACTTCGCCGTGCCACGTGATAGGACGGATCGGGCCCGAAGAAGTTACGCCGCATCGCTACCAACTCCTCCTCGGCAAAACGTTCCAACGGCTTGCGCGACTCGTCCTCCTGCCGCCGTGCCGCCTTCGCTTTCAATGCAAGCACCCAAGTATCCGTTCGGTTCCCTGGCGCCAATATCTCGTCGAGCGCAACAAGCGCCCTGCCGTCCGCCACGACACCGTCGATCAACCCGATGCGTTGCGCACGCGCCGCACCAATAGGTTGCAATGACTCGGTCAACAGACGCGCGGTCGCTTCGCCGACACGACGCGGTAACAAATAAGTCCAGTACTCCGATCCATACAGCCCACCCATGCCTTTATAGTGCGGGTTGAGCACGACACTCTCGTTGGCATAAACACAATCGGCCGCCAGGGCAAGCATCACGCCACCCGCGCCAGCGTTACCTCGCAACCATGCCACTGTACGCTTGTCGTCGGTCAGCACGATCTCGCGCACCCATGCATTCATGGCCAGGATGTTTTCCCAAGAGGCCTGTGCCGGATCGGGCGCAGCCTCGATCGCGTTGAGATCCAGACCATTGCACCAGAATTCCTCACCCCCGCAGAGCACCAGCGTACGCGTCGGCCGAGCACGCGCTGCGCGGTACGCCGCCAGAAGACGCTGCAGCACCGCGCTGCTCATGGCGCCATTAAGTATGTCGAAATACAGATAACCGGTGTCGCCGTGCTCGCGATAGCGAATCGGCTGCCATGTCGGTAGCGATGGCTGCATGGCCGCAGCGATCGGCAGTTCCGGGACGCCGGCCAACTGCTCCCGCAACAGATCGGCGATCGGCAATTTGATGTTGTGACGCGGATCGCCCGCACGCAAGCCTCGACGCCGGCGCGCATGGGTAATCCATATTGCACCATCGCCACAGGCGACACACACCGCGCCATCGCGCGTTGCCAGCAGCTCGCCAGGCTGGCCACGCAAGTGGCCTTCACGATGCGCACCATAGAGATACATCTCGATGCCAGCCAGGGCAGCCTTCCATCCTGGCGCACTGTCCGCAGAACGAATATGTCGCAACACACGTTCCGATGACGCAGACCAATCGATCTGACGGTCGGCCTGACGGCATAAGGGACGTTCGCTTCCATTCGTCACGGCATCGGTATCGAACGGCGGACGGTGTTCCGACTGAAAGCGTTCGAGCGCCTCCTGGATAGCCAACATCGCGGCCTGGGTGGTCTCGCTGCGATAAATGGCACTTTTGCTGGCATCGCGCAACGGATATTCACGATAGGCCCAGATCGGTCCGCCATCCAGTTCATCGCGTGCTTCCAGCACGGTTACGCCCCATGAACGCTTGCCATCGAGGATGGCCCAATCCAACGCGGAAGGGCCGCGATCCCCAGGAATACCCGGATGTACGACCAGACAGACATAATGACGCCATATGCTTGCGGGAATGCGCGCCGTAAGCATCGGCGCCAGGATCACATCCGGTCGGAAACGCTCCGCCGCGGCTTCCATCTGCGCACCGTGCACGACTTCGACGATATCCAGGTGATGACCCAGTTCCTCCAGCAAGACCTGAGCGCGCTGAGACAACCCATTATGACGGGAACATAAAAACAGGATTCGCATACGTCTCTCCATGAAGATGCGTTGTCATGCTCTAAACGACAATGCTGACAATCCTCAAAGACAGCTTTGCGATCCGTCGCATATTCCGACGTACGTATCTGCGGAGTTTTCGAATCCGTGCTGGCAATCACCAAAAACGCTTGCCGCCGATGCACAACCGGCCTGTATTTTGACGAATAGACTATCGCGTTGCGTCTATGGCCTGTGCCAATCTTTCCACACCGATGACGTCCATCTCACCGACACGCCCTTTCTTCGGTGCGTTTGCCTTCGGCACGATGGCGCGCTGAAAGCCATGATGAGCGGCTTCCTTCAGGCGCTCCTCGCCGTTGGGCACCGGACGGATTTCGCCGGACAGACCGACCTCGCCAAAAGCGATGGTTTTTTCGGGCAACGGCCGATCGCGCAGGCTCGACAGCACGGCCAGCAGCACAGGCAAGTCCGCGGCGGTTTCCTGTACGCGGATGCCACCCACGACATTAACGAAGACGTCTTGATCATAGGCTGCAACACCGCCGTGGCGATGCAGGACGGCGAGCAGCATTGCCAGACGGTTCTGCTCCAGGCCCAGAGCCACGCGTCGCGGATTACCCAGCGAGGATTGATCGACCAACGCCTGCACTTCTACCAGCAAAGGGCGTGTACCTTCGCGCGTCACCATCACGGCGCTGCCCGAAGTCGGGCCGCTGTGCGCAGACAGGAAGATTGCCGAGGGATTGGGCACTTCGCGCAGCCCCTTCTCGCTCATCGCGAACACGCCTAGTTCGTTCACCGCGCCGAAACGATTCTTGAAGGCGCGCAGCACGCGAAAGCGACTACCCGATTCGCCCTCGAAATACAGCACCGCATCGACCATATGTTCCAACACGCGCGGACCGGCGATACCGCCTTCCTTGGTAACGTGACCGACCAGGAAAACCGAAGTACCGGTCTCCTTGGCGAAACGCGTCAGCTTGGCCGCCGACTCACGCACCTGACTGACCGAGCCGGGCGCGGCGGTGAGCAGCTCCGTCCAGATGGTCTGAATCGAATCGATGACCAAGACGCGTGGACGCGCCGACGCCGTCTGCTCCATGATGCGCTCGATGCATGTTTCGGCCAGCGCATGCAGCGGTGCGAGCGGCAGATCGAGGCGCTGAGCACGAGCAGCGACCTGGGCCAGGGATTCCTCGCCCGTGACATAGACGCTGGACAGCTGCACACCCAGGGTACCGAGCATCTGTAGCAGCAAGGTGGATTTACCGATGCCGGGATCGCCACCGATAAGCACCACCGATCCATCGACCAGACCGCCTCCGAGTACCCGGTCCAGCTCGCCGATACCTGTGCACGTACGCACATCCGCCGTCAGCGCGACCTCGGTCAGTGGAGTGACCCTGGCTATCTCCACCGCACCGGCGTAACCGGTACGCCTTGCCGCCCCGGCCGATTTGACCGCCGGCTGCAACACGACTTCGCTCAAGGTGTTCCACACGCCGCACTCGACGCACTGCCCCTGCCATTTGGAATGTTCCGCACCGCAGTCGGTGCAGACATAGGCGGTCTTTGCCTTCGCCATCGATACTTCCGGTTTTTTAAAGTCGCCAGGATAACGCTGTGTCGTCTCATCGGCGGAGATGAGCGTTGTGCTAGGTGCGCTTCTTTGACATATTCGCCATGTCACTACTAGGAGTATTTTATGGCAGGAAGCCATTTTTTCGCCGGCCACGCCCTGGCTATGTTGTTTGCGCTCGGACCGTCGGTTGCCCAAGTCCATCCTCCGGCCTATCCCTCGGCCATTCCATCCGCTACGCAATGTCTTCAGAAAAAAGGTGGTGACTGGACTTACGCCCTGCCCTGCTATGTCGAGGCCGTTCGCGAGCAGCCCCTGAACTATCGCAAGGCCGCTGATCAAATGATCGGCTCGATTCAGACCCACCAGTTCGAGCTTCACTCCCAGAGCTGGTCTCCAGAAGGCGCAACCACGCCATCATCCTGGCTGCACTCGGTCAGTATCTTCATTCCCCAAGGCATCCCTTACCGTACTGCCATCCTGGTGATCGATGGGGGGACTCGCCACCCTCAGCCCGAGGGAGCGCCGCCAAAGGAAGGAATGTGGAGCAAAGCAGTATTGGCGCAACTCGCCGAACGCACGCAAAGCGTTGTCGTCCATGTCAGCGATGTGCCCAATCAATACCTGCAATGGGCAGATGGTATTTATCGCACAGAGGATGGCAGCGTAGCTCATAGCTGGGCGCTTGCCCTACGCGAAGGTCCTGAGGCGGCCTTTGCTTCATTGCACCTGCCCATGGCCGCGGCAGCGATAAGAGCCATGGACCTGGCCGAACACGAATTGACGCATCTGCAGGTAAACCGCTTCATTGTCACCGGCATATCCAAACGCGGCTGGGCTACCTGGTTTACGGCACTGGCCGACGACCGTGTCGCGGCAATCGCACCCGCAGTCATCGAAGTGCTTGATACGAATTCCTTGATCGAGCGGACGCGGAGACATTTCGGCGGGCATTGGCCGGTGGCTTTCTACGACTATGCTTCGGCTGGCGTCCTGCGCGAACGACATACACCAGCCTTCGCCAGGCTCATGAAGCTGGAGGATCCTCTGGAATATCTGAGCACCGCCCAGGGCAGCGAGCGGCTGAGTGTCCCCAAGTACATCATCAGCGCCAGCGGTGACGACTTCTTCCTTCCCGACAGTGCGCGGCATTTTATTTCGCGCCTTCCTGGACCAACGCTCCTGCGCGCCATACCGCAGGCCGATCACGAAATAGGCGGGGCGCAAGTTCCGGAACTGATTGTGCCCTTCGTCAAACGCATTCAGAACAATTTGCCCTTGCCCCACCCCCTTCCCTCCATCGATCCGACAGATGAATCGGACAAGCGGGTCATCTTCAATGAGCAACCCTCCGCACTGATACAATGGACCGCGTTCAACCCCCGCAGCCGCGATTTCCGCTATGCATGCGGCATACGCTATGAACCCCGAACGATTCAACCGCAAGGATCGCGACAGCCGGTGGTCAGCACCGGATGGACGGCCACATTTGTCGAGGCAAGGTTCGCCGACGGGCTGAGCCTGACATCGCCGATTCGGATATCGCCGGATACACGCTATCCGCAAGTACCGCCAGCCAACAGCAGCCCTGCTTGCAGCACGCTTCCCGACAGCTAGCGGCTAGCTCTCGTCCTCGACGAACAGCACGCGCCGGGTCATCCCACAAGTGAGATCATAGGAAATCGTACCGGCCTGCGCTGCGATTTCCTCCACCGGCAACTCCGGCCCCCACAGCACCACACGATCGCCTACTTTCGCGTGCGGCGCGACACGCAGGTCCAGAGTGATCAGGTCCATCGAGACGCGGCCGATCAAGGGAACGCGCTGCTCGCCGATCAGCACCGGCGTGCCGGCCTGCGCGCTGCGTGGATAGCCATCGCCGTAACCGACCGCGGCAACGCCTACGGCCATGTCTTCCGGGCATGTCCAGGTACCGTTGTAACCGATACGCTCGCCGCGCCTGATCTGGTTGATGGCAATCAGGCGTGTACTAAGGGTCATAGCCGGTCGGAAACCGAAATCGGCCGCGCTTTTGCCATCGACCACCGACAGGCCATACAGCAAGCCGCCCGTGCGTACCCAATCCTCGCGCGCCTCCGGCCACCCGAGCACCGCCGCGGAGTTGGACAAAGACCGTGGCCCCCGCAGGCCTTTGGTGGCATCGTGAAACCGCGCCATCTGCATCGGTGTCTGTGCACCGTCGAAAACTTCCGAATCGGAAAAGTGCGCAAGCAGACCGATATCCGGATCGATACCCGGCATAGCCGCAAGCTGCGCATGCACCTGACCCACGTGTTCCGGAGCGAAACCGAGCCGGTGCATACCGGCATCGATTTTCAACCAAACGTGCAGACGCCCGCGTGCCGGTGTCGCTTCGGCCAGCCAACCTAGCTGCGAGACGTGGTGAATGGCGGCATCCAGCCCCAACCGCTGCATCTCAGCGATATCGCCGGGCTGGTCCGGGCCGGAAAGCACAACGATGCGCTGCCTGTGCCCTGCCGCACGCAAGCGCAAGCCGTCGCCCAGTGCGGCAACGGCGAAGGCTTCGGCCTCGCGATCGAGCGCCCGCGCAACCCTCTCCAGACCGTGCCCATAGGCATCCGCCTTGACCACCGCCATCACTTTCGCCGGTGCCGCCATCGCTTTGAGGCGTGCGAGGTTGTGGCGTAGGGCAGCAAGGTGGATGGTGGCGACAGTGGTTCGGCTCATGGATCCAGCAGTAGAAGGCGTTATTCGAACGCGCCGACGAACGAATCCGGCGCGTAGTTCTCGAACTTGGTGTAGTGGCCCAGGAACGCCAATTTCACGGTATCGGTCGGACCGTTACGCTGCTTGCCGATGATGATCTCGGCCAGGCCTTTATCCGGCGACTCCTTGTTGTAGTACTCGTCGCGGTAGATGAACATGATCACGTCCGCGTCCTGCTCGATAGCGCCCGATTCGCGCAGGTCGGACATCATCGGCCGTTTGTCGGCACGCTGTTCCAGCGAGCGATTCAGCTGCGAGAGGGCGATCACCGGCACGTTCAACTCCTTGGCGAGGCCTTTAAGTGAACGCGAAATTTCTGAAATTTCGGTGGCGCGATTCTCGGTATTTCCGGGCACCTGCATAAGCTGCAGGTAGTCGATCACGATCAGGCCCAGCCCACCGTTTTCACGATGGATGCGACGCGCGCGCGAGCGCAGCTCCACCGGCGACAGACCCGGTGTATCGTCGATGAAGATCTTCGCCTCGGAAAGAATCGCGATGGCATTGGTGACACGCGGCCAGTCTTCCTCGGCCAGGTCGCCATTGCGCAGGTGCTGCTGATGAATGCGGCCGATCGAAGAAATCAGACGGAATGCCAACTGCGAGGCGGACATTTCCATCGAAAAGATCACCACCGCTTTCTTGGCGCGCAGCGCCGCAGCCTCCGCCATGTTTACCGAGAAGGCGGTCTTGCCCATCGACGGGCGCGCGGCGACGATGATCAGGTCCGAAGGCTGCAGGCCCGAGGTCAATTCGTCCAGGTCGGTAAACCCGGTGGAAATGCCGGTGAGCTGGCCGCGGTTTTCATAACGCTCGGAAAGAATGCGAAACGCGTCCTTGACCGCTTCGCGCATGCTGACTGTGTCCTTCTTGCCGCGCGCACCGGACTCGGCGATCTTGAACACGCGCTGCTCGGCCTTCTCCATCACTTCCTGCACGGTCTGCCCTTCCGGGCGGTAACCGTCTTCGGTGATTTCGGTACCCGCATCGATCAGCTGCCGCAGGATCGACTTCTCACGCACGATGTCCGCATACGCGCTGATATTGGCCGCGCTGGGCGTGGCGTTAGCCAGTTCGATCAGATAAGTGGCGCCGCCGACCATCTCGGCCAGGCCATTGGCTTCGAACCAATCGCCCAGGGTCACCGCATCGCACGGCATGCCCTTGTTCGCCAGTTCGGTAATGGCACGCCAGATGAGCCGGTGGTCGCGGCGATAGAAATCCTGCTCGCCCAGGCGATCGGCCACCTTGTCCAGTGCATCGGGCGCCAGCATCAGACCGCCGAGCACAGCCTGCTCGGCTTCCAAGGAGTGCGGCGGAACGCGCAGCGCCTCGATGGACGAGCCACCGGATTTGCGCTCAGGGGCAAAGGGCATGGCTTTTCCTCGCTTCGAGCGGCCCGCTCGCTGAGGGCCGTCTTCTTCGTAGTCGATCATACGCGGCGGGGTCTCAGGATTAGAGATGGAAAGCTGTGGATAAGCTGGGGAAATTTGGGGATAAGTGGACCACGTAGCGGCATATGCGGGCGCTCGCTGCGCGAGCTGTGAGGTTGGCCGCGACGCGGCCTGTAAAGAGTGAGGGGAAAGAGCCAGAGCGGCGAAAACCAGGGAGTTTCCCCCTCCACTCCTCACTCTTCACAGGCCGCGTCACGACCGCCCACACCGCCAACAAAAAAGGCGCCCAAGGCGCCTTTTTTGTTGGCGGCATGAAGAGACTTACTTCTCGCCGACCACGATCACCTTGACCGAGCCCTGCACATCGGCGTGCAACGAGATCACTACCTCGTATTCGCCGGTGGTGCGGATCGGGCCTTCGCCCTGGATCACTTCGTTCTTATTGATCTCATGACCGGCAGCCTGCAGGGCGTCGGCGATTTCGCGCGGACCCACCGAGCCGTACAGCTTGCCTTCGGGGCTCGCGTTTGCCGAGATGGTCACCGAAACGTCGGCCAGCTTGGCGTGACGCGACCGGGCATCGGCCAGCAGCGAGTTGGCCTTGGCTTCGTACTCGGCGCGGCGCTTCTCGAAGGCTTCGAGGTTGGCGGCGTTGACCGGCACAGCCTTGCCCTGCGGCAAGAGATAGTTGCGGCCATAACCCGGCTTGACCTTGACCTTATCGCCCAGGTTGCCGAGGTTACGGACTTTTTCGAGAAGAATCAGTTCCATGGTGGTTCCTTTTCGTTAGCACCGGTTGGCCCGGCGCAGCCTAGGACGGTTGTCCGAAGAGTTGCCCTCCCCTTGACGGGGAGGGCTTCACGACGCGATCAGACGTCGTGGTTGTCGGTGTACGGCAGCAGCGCCAGGAAGCGCGCGCGCTTGACCGCAGCGGCCAGCTGGCGCTGGTAACGCGCCTTGGTGCCGGTGATGCGGCTCGGCACGATCTTGCCGTTCTCGGTGATGTACTGGCGCAACGTGTTGAGATCCTTGTAGTCGATCTCTTTGACGTTTTCGGCCGTGAAGCGGCAGAACTTGCGGCGGCGGAAGAACTTGGACATGGCTTCTAGGCTCCTGATCAGTCGTCGCTGTCGCGATCGTTGTCGTCACGGCCACCGCGGCGGTCATCGCCCTCGGCGTCGTCATCGCGGCGGCGCGAAGACTTGGCGTCGTCCTTTTCCTTGCTCTTGAGGATGAAGGACTGTTCGGTTTCGGCGGCGTCGCGCTTGATCACCAGATGGCGCAGCACGGCGTCGTTGAAGCGGAAGCCCGACTCCAGCTCGTTCAGCGCGCCCTGGCTCACTTCGATGTTGAGCATCACATAGTGCGCCTTGGCCAGGTTGACGATCGGGTAGGCCAGTTGGCGACGACCCCAATCTTCCAGGCGATGGATCTTGCCGCCGTCGGCTTCGATCAGCGACTTGTAGCGCTCGATCATCGCCGGCACCTGCTCGCTCTGGTCAGGATGGACCAGAAACACAACTTCGTAATGACGCATGGTCATTGGTTGAAAACTCCTTGTGGATGCGGCCCTTTGGGGCCTGGCAGCCTCCCGCCGGATGCGGTGAGGCAAGGCTCCGCCCGTGCCTTTGGGGTACGGACAGAAGCGGGAGTGTAGCCGGAGGGTCAATGGCCTGTAAAGGCTTGATTGAGCGAGGGGTTAATCGCGAGCCAAGGCCGACAGAGCCCGAAACGCCCTCTCCTCACTCCTCACAGGCCGAGCAGCAGCCGACCTCAACCGACGGTAAAGCTCTCACCGCAGCCGCATTCCCCCGTTGCATTCGGGTTATGGAATACGAACGAAGCATTCAAGCCCTGGCGTTGGAAGTCGATCACCGTGCCGTCGACCAGGGGCAGACTCTTGTTGTCCACGATCAAGCGGACCCCATCGACCTCGACCAGGCTGTCTTCGGGGAGGATGGCCTCGGCCAGATCCACAACATAGGCAAAGCCGGAGCAGCCGGTGCGCTTGACTCCGAAACGCACGCCGGTAGCCCCGGGCGTATTGCTCAGGAACTGGCGCATGCGTTCGTTGGCGGCGGGAGTGATCGAAATGCTCATGGATGTATACGTTTTATGTGTGCCCTTTCGCCGTGAAACCGTCGCGACGCAGGCCGGGCCTACATTATCATGTCGGTTTGCCCATACGCGCCAATATCGAGGCGCCCAGCAGGAGTTTCAATCCATGACGGTGGTCAGCGTCAAACAGGCTCTTTCCGGCACGATCGAGGCCGGCAGCAAGGTTACCGTGCGCGGCTGGGTACGTACCCGGCGCGATTCCAAGGCCGGCCTGTCCTTCGTCAACGTGACCGATGGCTCCTGCTTCGATCCGATCCAGGCGGTGGTACCGGCCACGCTGGGCAACTACGACAGCGAGATCAAGCACCTCAGCTCCGGCGCCAGCGTGATCGTCACCGGCACCCTGGTGCCCTCCCAGGGCAAAGGCCAGAGCTTCGAGCTGCAGGCCGAAGCGGTCGAAGTCGTCGGCTTGGTCGACGATCCGGAAACCTATCCGATCCAACCCAAGGCACATTCGATGGAGTTCCTGCGCGAGGTCGCTCATCTGCGTCCGCGCACCAACTTGTTCGGCGCCGTGACGCGTATCCGCCACACCATGATGACGGCGATCCATCGTCATCTGACCGAACAGGGCTTCTTCTGGATCAATACGCCGATCATCACCACCTCCGATGCCGAAGGCGCCGGCGACATGTTCCGCCTGTCGACGCTGGATCTGGCCAACCTGCCGCGCGACGAGCACGGCAAGATCGACTTCCGCAAGGATTTCTTCGGTCGTGAAGCGTTCCTCACCGTTTCCGGCCAGCTCAACGTCGAGGCTTATGCGCTGGCGATGAGCAAGGTCTATACGTTCGGTCCGACCTTCCGCGCCGAGAACTCCAATACGCCTCGCCATCTGGCCGAGTTCTGGATGGTCGAACCGGAAATCGCCTTTGCCGATCTTTCCGCCAACGCCGATTGCGCGGAAAGTTTCCTCAAGGCCATCTTCAAGGCAGTGCTGGACGAGCGTGCCGACGATATGGCGTTCATTGCCGAACGCGTGTTGCCGGAAGCTATCGAGCGCCTGGAAAACTTCATTGCCAAGCCGTTCGAGCGCATCGATTACACCGAGGCGGTAGATATCCTGAAGAAATCCGGGCAGAAGTTCGAATTCCCGGTCGCCTGGGGCATCGACCTGCAAACTGAACACGAGCGCTATCTGGCCGAGAAACATATCGGCCGCCCGGTGGTGGTCATGAACTACCCTGAGCAGATCAAGGCGTTCTACATGCGCTTGAACGATGACGGCAAGACGGTGGCTGCGATGGACGTACTGGCACCGGGCATCGGTGAAATCATTGGCGGCAGCCAACGCGAAGAGCGCCTGGATTATCTGGATCGTCGCATGGTGCAATTCGGACTCGATCCCTCTGTCTATGGCTGGTATCGTGACCTGCGTCGTTACGGCACCGTGCCGCATGCCGGCTTCGGCCTTGGTTTCGAGCGTCTGCTGGTGTATGTCTGTGGACTTTCGAACATTCGCGACGCCATTCCTTATCCACGTGCGGCAGGGACAGCCGAATTCTGATCGATTGTCTTTCATGCGCCATCGATATCTTGCCGCCGTTGCCATCGTCCTGCCGCTCATCGCCCTGCTGAGCGGCTGCCATGACGTGAAGGAATTCGTGCCTCCTAACCTGCGGCCGCCGGAAAACCCGACCAGTCAGCTCGACCATGCCAGGAAGTCCCTGCAGGACGCCACGCCCTGCTGCTCGAGCTTTGCGGACTTCTCCTACCAGGCGCAGTTGCCCTGGCAGCCGAAGCGCTTCGAACTGGGACCCGGCAGCTCGGTCTTCAGCCTCAACGGGCAACGCAGCTATTTCTTGAGCTTCCGCTTGCCAGTCGACGCCAAGCTGCCGTACCGGATCGGCGTGAAATCCGAGCTGAGCGGACGCTGGTTGCGCAGCAGCTATCTGTTCGCACCGACTGTGGTCCTGCTCGACGAAGCCTTCCAGCCCGTCGGCGACCAGCAAGACATCGGTCTTTGCCAGCATGTGGGCTGGAGCAGCGATACGACGGGCGCCTTCGGCAGCTACACCGTCAAGGAACCGAGGGCACGCTACGTGGTCGTGTTCAGTTCGGCCGCGCAGCAAGCTGGCAATACGTATTGGGAGCAATCCCCGGCCGCGTTTTCGGCCGAAGCGCCGATCAACATGAATGCCGCCGGCAGCTTCAAGATCGCCCACGGGCCCGATGGCGTATTGTGGTTCGGCATGATGGACAAGGCCTATGCCGGTGCGGTCGATAATGCCGTCTGCGGCAAGGCCCCACCGGGCGAAGGTGTACTCAACACACTGCGCAACGTACTGCCGATACCGCTCTGGTCCGAACCCAGCGACAATTCGGGCAACAAACCCAGCGGCTCCGACGCAAGCCGCGCACCTACCAGCAGCAACAAGCCATGATCGGGCTTTATCTGGGGTTGCTGCTCGCCGGTGTGATTTGTTTCCTGCTGCATTTCCTGGCACAGGCGCGCATTGCCTCGCTCTTGCGCGAACGGCATCGGCACGAATGGGAAATCATCGCCCTACCCGATGGTCAACGCATCGGTGCACTCCGCGTGTGGATGCGGTTGCAGTTGGCGTTGCGTTCGCCCGTGCTGCCGGCGCTGGAGGATCGAGCCATCACCCACTGGCGACGTGTCTGGCGCTACGCTCCCTGGCTAGCATGGCTGTGCTGGTTCGGCGCCTTGGCGCTACAGTGGTCAGCACGCTGAAACCATCGGCCTAGGAGCCCCGCATGCAACTGGACCTGACCGGACGCCACGCTTTTGTCTGCGGCGCCTCGCAAGGCATCGGCCGCGCCAGCGCCATCGAGCTGGCCGAGCTGGGGGCGAATGTCACTGTGCTCGCCCGCTCCGTCGATGCGCTGAAGGAACTGGTCGACCAGTTGCCACGCAAACACCAGGAACAGCGCCATGCCTGGCGCACCGCCGACATGCTCGATACTGCCATGCTGGCAGGCGTGGCGACCGATGTCGCCGCCGGCAATCCAGTACATATCCTGATCAACAATACCGGCGGGCCACC
>NZ_DATCRY010000321.1:0-2672 GCF_036568765.1 Dyella sp.
GCGTGCGTACTGCCACAGCACGCCGCGTTCCTCGGAGAGAAAACCGTAGAACGGCGTCAGGGTCTGATCGCGTTGGTAAGACAGCTGTAGCCACGGCGTTTCGCGTTGGGTGGAACCGGGATTGCCCACCACAAAAGTCATGTCGCCAGCCTTGGGGCCTTGCGGTGCGAAGGGCAGGTAATCCGGCGTGCTGGCCGGCTTGCCATCGACGTAGGCGCGGAAGAACGTGACATCCAGGTCGTAGCGCGGAAAGTTGAAGTTGTCCGGGTCGCCACCGAAGAACGCAATGGATTGCTCTGGTGCGAACACCAGCCGCACATCCTGGTAACGGCGGTACTTATAGAGCGCGTAGCGGCCACCGTGGTACAGCGTGACCACATCGCAGCGCCAGGTCTTGGCGTCTCCACCGACGCATTGCTGTTCGATCTGCGCGTTGACCGCACGTTCGGCCTTGATGCGTTCGGCGCCGCTCTTGCCGTCCGTCGCTGCGTTTACCTGCGAGGTTACGTCAGTGATGGTATCGAGCTGATTGAGCTCTACTTCCGGACACTTTGGCTCGTCCTCACGCGTTTTTGCCGCATAGCCGTCGGCCATATAGTTCTTGCCTTGGCCCGACAACTGTGAAAGGCAGCCATTGGCGCAGTGGTGATTGGTCATTACCAAGCCGTTGGCCGAGACGAACGAACCCGAGCAGCCTTCGGCTAAACGAACGGTGGCGCGTCGAATGCGGTCGACCCAGGCCTGGGTGGGAGTAAAGCCATAATGTTGCTGCATTTGCTGTACCGGCAAACGGTCCAGCGTCCACATGCCTTCATCGGCCATCGCCGTGGCGGCACAGAACGCTGTTACCGAAGCGATCAGTCCGGTCATCCAGAACTTCATCGGTTGTGCCCTCAGTGATTGTTACAATATAACAATATTGCGAGTGGGCAGATCTCGGCACATGCCTGAAGTCATGGCAAGGTGCTATGCCGGTACCTGGCTGGGCATCGAGCGGACGCCCAGCCAGGTGTCACGGTCAGAAATTGGCATGGATGTCGATGAAAGCGCTGCGTGGCTCGCCGACATAGGCACCGGCGACATTGGCCGCGATGAAATATCGCCGATCGGTGATGTTGTGGATGTTGACATTCACACCCCATGTCGACGCTTCGTATCCGATGAGCGCATTCATGATGGCGTAGGACGGAATCGAATTAACGTTGGTCAGGTCGCTATAACTCTTGCCCTGGTAGTTCGCGCCAGCGCCAATGCGGAAGCCGGAGAGGCCGCCGATATGGAAGTTGTAAGTGCTCCACAGGTTTGCCATGACATCCGGCGCGCCTTGCGGGCGGTGTCCCACTGAGGCGATGCCCTGCGGATTGTCCGTGAGGAAGGGATCCTGATGGGTCACGTTAGCAAGCAAGTGCCATCGATCGGTGACGGCGATGTCCGTGGAGGCTTCTACGCCGCGGGTCTTTTGCGCATCGAATACCACCGCTTCGATACCGTTGAGCGTGGTGGCTGTCGCTACGTGATCGCGCTTGACGTCGAAAGCCGCCGTATTCAATACCACCCGATCGTCGAGCCAAGCGAACTTGATGCCCGCTTCGTACTGCAGGGCCGATTCCGGCGCGCCGACGCCGTTCTGTGTATTTTCCGAATTGAAGTTTGCCAAGTGGCTGAGAGAAACGCCGACATAGGGCGACATCCAGGGCAGTGCCTTGTAAAGCGCTCCGATATTCCAGCTCAGCGGGGAGTCGTTGCGTGAATCCTTCACTCCTGCGAGTAGCGGCTGTGCATCCGTACCGAAACGGCCGGGGACCGTGATTCGCGGTGTCAATGCGGTACTCCACACGTTCTGGCGTACACCGGCGCGGACTTTCAGCGTGTCGGTCACGTCGATCTGATCGGTGGCATAGGCGCTGTAATAACGCGAGCCCAGGCGGTCGTCATCGCAGGAATGTTTGGCGTCGCAGAGGAAATGTACCGAGGAAAGCGAGGGTTCCGGTGGTATGGGGGAGAACGCGTCGGGGATATTGGGCAGATCTGCGGTCTCGCGTTCGGTCGATAGTTTCTGTTGCTGGTATTCGAAGCCCGTCAGTAAAGTGTGCTGGATCGGGCCGGTAGCGAACCTCCAGATGGGTTCGAACTGATAATCGATGCTGCGATCGCGATCGTCCTGTTGGCGCAACTGGCGATTGACTAACTGGCCGTTGGTTATTTTGGTGCTGGCGCTATCGCCATTGACGATGGCATCGAGCGTGCGGCGCAGGAACGAGAAGCGGTTATCGATGGTCAAGAAATCGCTGACGGCCCACTGGTCGCTCAGCATCGTGCGGAAGAAGTCGGAGCGTGCATGGGCGAAAAGCGAGGAATATTTCGCATTGATAGGTACGTCGCGAATCGGAGAGCCGTTGAAATAGATCAGGCCGTACGAATCCGGCGTTTCATGGATATTGCGCAAGTCGAATGCCAGATCGGTGATGTGCTTGCCCCATTGCCAACGGAAGGCCGGCCGTATCTCGTGATCGCGCGCGGAAAGATCGCGAAAGCCGTCCGTATGCGACACCGTGGCATCGATGCGGTAATCCAGTCCGCTCATGCCGGTAGGGCCGGTGAGGTAGGCGCTGCCGGCGACCGTACCGAACGATCCCACCTGCACGCTGCCGCCGTAGTGCAGGGTAGAAGAG
>NZ_DATCRY010000322.1:0-14702 GCF_036568765.1 Dyella sp.
CGGCGGGCCCAGCCTCCTTCTGCAACGGTATCGCGGTCAGGCTCACGGGCAGTTCGAAGGCAACGGTCGTGCCCTCGCCCTCCTTGCTATCGAGCCAGATCGAGCCGCCCATCTGCTCGACCAGCTCGCGGCAGATGGTCAAGCCCAACCCTGTACCGCCGTAACGACGCGTCGTACTCGAATCGGCCTGCGTATACGCCTCGAACAAGCGCGCCTGTTGCGAGGGCGCGATACCGATGCCCGTATCGCTCACGCTTATATGCAGTCGGCCCTTGTCGCCAGTCAACGCTTCGAGACGTACGACGAGTTCGATCTGTCCTTCGTGCGTGAACTTGATCGCGTTGCCCAGCAGGTTCATCAAGATCTGGCGAACCCGCGTCGGGTCCACCATCGCACCCAGCGCACGCGGATTGTCTACGCTCACACGAATAGACAATGCCTTCTCGCGCGCCTTGACCCGAGCGATGTCGGTCGTTTCGCGCGCCAGCCGCTCGATATCGGTCGGCATCGACTCCAGATCGAGCTGATGCGCGTCGAGTTTGGACAAATCCAGGACATCGTCGAGCAAGCCGAGCAGCGATTCGGCCGCCGTCACCGCAGTCTGCGCAAGCTTGCGATTGTGCGGATCGTGCAAGGCCGGTTGCAGCATCTCGATCGATGCCAGCACGGCGTTCATGGGAGTGCGTATTTCATGACTCATCACCGCCAGGAAGCGCGATTTGGCCAGCTCGCTCACCTGGGCCCGGCGCCGCTCTACTTGGGCCCACCAGGCAAATAGCGCTAATAGCGCGATAGCAGCCGCCAGCAACGTCAGTTCCGTCTTACGGTAGATGATCAGGGAGGCCACGCTTGGCTTGCCATAGTCGGCGGCCTCGGCCCAGCGCTCGTAGATCACATCGGTCTCGCGCGCTGAAAGCGCCTCGAGCGATTTGGATACGATCGAGAACAGCAGCGGCTCTTCCTTGCGCACGGCCATCGACGCCGTGAGCGGCATGTCGTTGGCCACGCCCGATACGCTCAGACGGCCGACGTAGCGGCGGCGCAGCAAGGGCATGTACACCACATCGCTACCGATCGCCGCGTAGACATCGCCGCGCAGCGTCGATTCCAATACGTCGCGGGCCCCGGGAAAATCGACGAGCTCGACGTTGGGAAAACGGCCGCGAAGCTCATACTGATTGATGCCCCCGCCCCGTATGGCGACCTTCTTGCCATCCAGCTCGTGCAGGTTGAGGATCACCGGCTTGTTGGCCTGGGTAATCACCAGGGTGGGCGATGAGAAATACGGTGCGGTAAACAGCAACCGTTCGCGCGCCGGCCGATCGACCCGCAGAGGGACAGCATTCGGGAGCATGTCCGCCCGACCATCCAGCACGGCCTGCTCCGACTCCGTCCAGCTCTCCGTCGCAACGCGTTCGAACTTCAGACCTGAAACACGCGATATCGCCTCGAGATAACCCGACACCAGGCCGGCATAGCGGCCATTTTCCAGGTACTCCAGGGGAACGATACGGCTGTCCGAAGCAAACCGCACGACGGGATGGTCCTTGATCCACTGCCGTTCGGCGGAGGTGAAGTCCGGATCCGCCGCTATGGCAAGGCAGGGAAAAACCAATAGCGCCACCCAACCTAGCCGCAGCCACGCCGATGTCCGCCAGTTCATTTGCTTTCCAGCAAATGGCGAATCTTGAATAGCTCGCTATCGGTACGGATGCCCAGCTTGCGAAATGCCGCGCTCTTCTGCGCACTGATGGTGGTGATGCTGCGCGAGAACTTTGTCGCGATCTGACTGACCGACATGCCATCCAGATAACAGCGCAACACCTCGCGTTCGCGTGGCGAGAGCTTGATGTCGTCGGTCAATGCTCGCTCGCCGGTCACTTCGATCGCCGGTGCCGGCTTGTCTTTCTCCTCGGCGATTTCGTGAGCCATATCCTGGCTCAGGTAGGTCTTGCCGACCCCTACCGCACGGATGGCCGCGGCCAGCTCCTTGTAGCCCTGCGCCTTGCCGACGAAACCCTTGGCACCGGCCCGCATCGCCAATGCCACGGTGGCTGCGTTGTAGTGCGCCGAAACCACCAGCACCTTCGCGGCGGAAAATCGGACACGCAGCGCGCGAATAAGGTTCAGCCCATCGACCTCGCTAGGTCCGAGCGAATAGTCGACGACAAGCACGTCGACCCGATCGTTTTGCAATGCCGCAAACAGTTCCTGGCTCGTCGTGAAGCTGCCGACGACCTCGAAATAAGGCTCTTGGGCGAGCAACGCCTCCAGGCCGCGACGCACCACCTCGTGGTCGTCCAGAAGCATCAAGCGCAACGGCGAAATAAGCGAGCTTGACATGGTGTTTCCTCTGTACCGGCATGTCCGGCACCGCGCATGACGAGCCACGCACGGCATACAGCACGTTGAACAACTTGAATCAGCCCGTCCCTGGACTGCTATTGAACCGGGACAAAGGACGGCCTGACTGCCATCGTCTTTCATACCGGCCGCCGGCATGGCCTGCCGTGCTCAACCCTTAAGACTCCTTTGAAACATTCCAGTGACACATTCACTTGGACGTCGCGGAGCTTAACGGAGCTGGGCCAATTTCACATTAACCGCAAGCCCGTTTTGCCGAAAAGGCATCACGATCATAGTACAAGTCCTAATCGCTGACCCGAATGGACGATTGCTTTTTCGGATCGATTTTAGTTACTTCCTCGGACAGGTTGTCGATACTTTAGAACCAACGATGGGCCTGACATGGGAGGTTGGTGCCTTTGCCGATAGAACCGAATTTTTCGCCGCAGCGCAGAAACCGCCCAGGTACGGGTTCTTCCCGCGCCCGCACGCCGGGCCAGCCACGCCCGGCTGTTCAACCGGAGGGGAATGCTTATGACCGGTCATATCGCCACGCCCTTTATCGCGTCCTTGCTGACCCATCCCTTGCTACCTTGGATAAGCACCGCGCTCGAGTATCTTGTCGTCGCGGCATTGGCATGGTCGGCCAGCAGGCTCTTTATGTGCCGTGAGCGAGAGCCATACCCCGATCGCCCCCTGTTGGCTGCGTCGTCGGGCCACGAACTCTCATCGACGAATGGCAACTTGCCGGACGAAGCCGATGACACCCTGCCCGTGCTGGTCGAGGCGGTCCCCTTGATCGGCGTGAGCAACCCAGGGTACGACACCTCGGTGTTACTGATCGAAGGACACCGATCCACATCGGTTGCCATCGAAGGGCTACTGAGCAGTCTCGGGTATCGTGTCACGGCGGCGGCCCGCGGCGGTCAAGCGCTGGAAATTCTGCGCGATCGAGTGTTCGATCTGATCTTGCTCGATTGCAACCTTCCCGATACGAACGGCTATGCACTGACCCAGCGTATACGCGATCAACAACCGGGACGTCACACGCCGATCCTGGCGGTATCGTCCCATCGTCATCCGGCGCACAAGATGGCCTGCATGGATTGCGGCATGGACGGCGTACTGACCAAGCCGCTGCGGGCGACAGTGTTGCAGGCCGAATTCGGGCTTTGGCGTGGCTACGATCCAACCGCACCGAATGTTGTCGCGCCCTCCGATGTTTCTATGGACTGAGACCTCTTCGCCTCTGCCCAACCCTCCTCCCCGGCAAAACCGGAGGCGGGTTGAGGCGAGGGGACGAGCGCCGTACCCACAACCTTACCCTGCACGCCATCGTGGACCGAACCGCTGCGACGCGGCGACAAGCCTCATGCGCCAACACGCTCCCTGACCTTGGCCACATCGCGTACGGGGCGTACTTCAATGCAGCCTGTGCGCGCCCAGGGAAAGCTCGACGCGATCTTCACCGCCTCGTCCAGGCTATCGGCCTCGATCAGATTGAAGCCTGCCAGGTACTCCTTGGTTTCGGCAAACGGGCCATCCAGCACCGAGAGTTTGTCGCCGCGCACACGCAGAGATTTAGAGCGCACAGGTGCCTCCAGCTGCTGCGAATCGAGCAGACAACCCTCCGCTCGCAGCTCATCGGCATGCTGCAGACAGCCGCGCATCAGGGTGTCGAATTCTCCATCCGGCAGTGCGTCGAGCAGGCTGTCGTCACTGTAGATCATCATCAGAAACTTCATTCCGAGACCTCTTCCGATCGCCCTTGGCGGCAACGCCGACGATATGCAAACGATTAATGGAGGTTAACTTGTTAACAATAATACTAGCTTGTCAAGTAAACGAATGGCATTATCCGACACGCCAACCGCTGCACGGTGCAGCGAAGGCTCATCGACATGGGGATAACCATGGCCACGGCAAAGAAAGCTACTGCAAAGAGAGCCGCGAAAAAGGCGGCACGTAAATCCACGGCGAAAAAGGCCGCGAAGAAGGCAGTCAGGAAAACCGTGAGGAAGGCTGCTGCAAAGAAAACCGTGCGTAAAACCGCACGTAAAGCAGCAAAGAAAACCGCAAGAAAGACAGCAAGAAAGACAGCTCGCAAAGCAACCCGCAAGACCGCGAGCAAGCGTCCGGCAGCCAAGAAAACGGCCCGGAAAGCAACAAAGAGGTCCACTGCCAAGAAGACCACTGCCAGAAAGCGGACTGCCAAGCGCGCCGTAAAGAAGGCAGCTCGCAAGACTGCTCGTCGGGGCTGAGCATCACGCTCCTGACGGCTTGAACCAAAGGCGCATGGATGCCGATCGACTTAGTCGACGACATCCATGCGACCTTTCCTCGGTCACGGACGGCCCGGCATCGAGCATCGCGACATACTCGCGAGAGGGGTTTGCCACCCCTTGCGATGCCCACCACCGGACATCGATCCCCTATGAAAGTCATTCTGTTCGGCGGCAGCGGCATGGTCGGCCAGGGCGTGCTGCGCGAATGCCTGCTCGCTGGCGACGTCGATGAAGTGCTCGCGATCGGCCGCGCGCCAATGGCAAACCGGCATGCCAAACTCAAAGATCTGGTATGCCCCGACCTGTTCGACTATCGCGATGTCGAGGCGCAACTGAGCGGCTACGACGCCTGCTTTTTTTGTCTGGGGGTTTCCGCGGCCGGGCTTGATGAGGCTGCTTATTCTCATCTGACCTACGACCTGACCCTGGCGGCGGCGCAAACACTGGCCGCTCACAATCCGAACATGACCTTCATCTATGTCTCCGGCGCGGGCACCGACAGCACCGAGCAGGGACGCAGCATGTGGGCACGGGTTAAAGGGCGCACCGAAAACGCGCTGCAGCAGCTACCGTTCAAGGCGGTATATCTGTTTCGTCCCGGCATCATCCAGCCTATGCACGGCGTGCGCTCGAAAACAGGCTGGTACCAGACGTTCTACAGCATCATGCGCCCGTTCTTTCCGCTCCTGCGTGCGGTGTCGCCACGCATGCTCAGTACCGAGCTGGTCGGCCGCGCCATGCTGGCTGCCGCGCGACACGGCGCACCCAAGACAGTACTCGAATCGAACGACATCTACGCGCTGGCTCAGTCCTGATTTGGCACTCAGGCATGCCCCGATGCGCCCTTGGCAGGCGCCAGCCACAACCGTTGATGCGCCAGATCCATGGTAATCACCCAGCGCTTGAGGATCGGCGCACCGATATTGCCGTCGATCGCCAGGTCCATGATCTGCGCATCGGCTTTCAGTGGCATGCCACCGCCCAGGCTTGCCGTCAGCGGCTGCTTGCCCTTGGCGGACGGGTCGAGCCCGAGCGCCGCCGCGACCGGGCGATTGACGATGACATAGCCATCGCTGCCGCAATCGAGCTCCATCCATAAACGAGCCTTTGACGTATCGATCGCGACAAAAGGCGTGAGCGACCGCCCGCCGACTTCGCGCCCGATCCGCATCGGCACTTCGCGGGCCGTCTTAGTCCGCTCGGCCAAGCTACGTGGCGTCTCGACGATCAACTTGCCGCCAGCAAGATCGAGGGTAATGGCTCGGTCGGCGAAGGCATCGAGTGGCACCGATCCGGTGAGCGGCGGCGCGTCCTTGGGCAGCAGATGGGTGAAATCCCACACCCCGGCCGACTCCACCCGCAAGCCTATTCCCTGCGCGGACAAAGACACGTTGTCGCAACGGGGCAAGTCGAGGCGATCGCCGCGCATGCGAAAACCGGTCATCTGCCCCCACGGCTGGCACCCGAGCGCCTTGGCCGTGTCCGGCATCACCACCGTCAGCCCGCCAGCGGTATCGAGCAGGAATGTTGTCGGCTTGCCGCCGATATCTATCTTCAAGGAAGGCACGGCCCCGAGATACATCGTCAGCGGAATCTCGACAGGACGCTCAGCGGCATAAACCGGTATGCAGAGCGACAGGTACGACATAAGCGCAAGTGCACGAAGGAACATGAGCGTCCTTAGGATAGGGCCACAACGATGGTAGAGGAGATCGCCCCGGGTGTCCGCCTGACTTCCTGCACAGGCTATCCCTGCTCACCTCTGCAGTCTGTGCGCTCGCCGAACGCTTGGCCGAAATCTGAAAGCACTTCAGCACCCTTGTTCATAGCATGGAACATCCTCTCCCCACCTAGGATCTCATCCATGCCTCACGTCAGTGGCGTATCGAGTGTAATGACACTTGGCTCCGCGGTTGTTCATGCCGTGCAGAAGGCTGGCACCGGCATCGCTAAAGCTTTCAAAAGCCTCTTCAACGTCCCCAAGGAGTCTTTTGCTGCTAACCGCGGCGCGAAGTCCACCAATGCTCAATACACGCCATTAGCCACCTCAGATAGTCTAGAGAAAGGATTTGTCAAAGCTCATAATTACAAGGCCGATCCCTATGTACCGCCCCTGCGCACGGAGCATCAGGTACAGAGTGGGGAAGCACAGTACATAGCATCCCGGTGCGCATTATGGATGTATGACGGCATCGCGGAGGAACACGATTTCCGAAAATGCCTCAATGCCACGGTGAAGCTCAGTCCTGAATACCGGCGCGAGCCACTTGAGCATATGGTTCGTGCCGCCGAAATACTGCGTAGCGACCGTGTGTTTTCCATTGCGAACGATTCGCGCGCTCTCGACCAACTCCCCGAGAACGAGAGGTCGAAGTTCGATAATCTGTATGCTGCGCTACTAACTCGAGCAAGCCGGTCGAGTTATTACAGCCCGCTGACTATCGAACAGTTCAACACCCTGGCTGACAGCATCGATAAGCTCGCCCCAGAATTGCGCAGTGGTCCACTAAAAAACCTGGGCTATACCATCCTCCATCTACCGGATGAAAGGACTTTTGACGGCTACGATCGCTTCAGGAGTGCATGTGAAAAAATTCCGGAAGAACAACGAAATGGCCTTGCTGGCATCTACGAAGCCGGCCTGAACCGCAACCGGTCGGAGCTTAAAGATTGGGAAAGCGGCGCCATCGGCAAGATCTGGAATCACATCGAAGGGCTGGAGGCATCGCATGACATCAAGCGCTGGGGCGCTTTAGCCGATCAGTACGGATTGACGCACACGGGCAAGGAAGAAATCCGCAACACCGTCATCAAAAAATATGTCAGCCCGGCCGTACTGAATGGCGCGAACGTCGCAAACACGCTGGAACGCCATGGCCTGAACGACAAAGAATCTCTTGTCAGCGTTAGCGAAACAGCACTTATGGGCGAGAAACTGCTTTCTTCCCTTAAGACGTGCAACGATTACTTAGCTGTAGCAAATGAATATGGAATTGTTGAAAAGAACGCTTTGAAAAAAATGAGCAGCATGGCCGACAGCTTCTACCAGGAACGCAAAACGGCACCAGATGCCCGGTAATCCACTGTACGACCTTTCCGTCGGCATAGCCAAGGAAGGACCGTGCGATCTGGCTCCCTCATACGTCGCCGGATTTGAAAGCTCACATGGAACGCACGATGCTACGCCGACCTGCCTGGCCCTCGCGAAACATAGGGATTGTCTGGGACAACCCAGCGCCACGGCAGCTCCACCGCACGCGTAATACCGATGCGTGGCAAGCCGCGATTGCGCCGGGGTGGCGGCTTACCGTCATCGAGCAATTGAATGCGTGCCGCCGGTGCCAGCAAATCCTGGCCCGAATCGGCGCCAGCGATGCCCAGGGCCTGGGTCAGCCGGCCGGGGCCACGACACAGGTCACGATCGATCACGCGCGGCCCGCGCGCCTGGCGCATCGCCGCCAGGCCGGCCACAGGCTCCAGGGCACGCAGCAGCACTGCCGAGCCCACGCCCTCAGGGGCACAGACGATGTTGACGCACCAGTGCATGCCGTAGGAGAAATACACATAAAGGTGTGCCGGCTCGCCGAACATCACCGCATTGCGCGACGTGCGCCCGCGAAACGTGTGTGCAGCCGCATCGCGGGCTCCTTCATACGCCTCCACTTCGACGATGCGCCCGGCGCGGCCGTCTGCGGTTACGAGCAGCTTATTGAGCAAGCGTGGTGCCAGCACGGCCGCATCGGCAGCAAAGAACTCGCGCGGCAACGGTTCGCCGAGCGGCTTGGCGTCGGAATACGATATATCGACGAGCCGCATGCGACGGACGCCACGTTCCGGGAGAGAGAAACCAATCGTATCAAAAGATTCATTTGAACCCGTAGAGAGCTGGGACTACCTTGGCGAGTCGCCATGCTTGGTGGGGAGCCATGCTTATGAAATCGACCTGTCCGAATCGACCGTTTGCATCAGGCATGGCTCTGGTCATGCTGCTTGCCACGATGCCCCTTGGTGCGTTCGCGCAAAATGCGGCCAATCTACAAGATGCCCCCGCTGCGGATGCCGCGGCGAAGAACCCTTACGCCGGACAGCGTGCCGCCATCGATGCCGGCCGCGCGCTGTTTGCCGCCGATTGCGCCGGCTGCCACGGCGCGTCTGCCCAGGGCAACGGCAATGTGCCTGCCCTGACCACGGCACGCGTCAAGCAGGCTCCGGCCGGCGCCTTGTTCTGGTTTATCACACACGGAAGCATCAATAACGGCATGCCGGCCTGGAGCGCTCTCCCGGACATACAGCGCTGGCAACTGGTGGCCTATCTGCAGTCGTCCGAGGCCGGTGCCGCTACTGTCGGCGCCGCGCAGGCCGCCGCACCCACCGCGGGCGACTGGCCGGCACCGATGCCACCCTTCACCGATTTCCGTTACGAAGCGCCTGGCAAGACACGCAAGATCACCCCTGCCGATCTACCGGTACCGTTCGCGACGCCCTCGGCAGGCAATGCCCCGCAGGTCGTCGCGCGCCCTGCCGATGCCTGGCCCAAGGCGCCTCCGGGCTTCAAAGTCGAACTATTCGCGACCGGATTGCACAACCCACGCTTGATACGTACCGCACCCAACGGCGATGTATTCGTTGCCGAAACGCATGCGGGCCAGTTGCGCATCTTGCGCGGCAGCACGCCAGACGGGCATGTGAAGGAAATGCACGTCTTCGCCACCGGCCTCAACGAACCGTTCGGCATCGCCTTCTATCCCGCGGGGCCCAATCCGCAATGGATCTATGTCGGAAATACCGACGAGGTCGTGCGCATTCCCTACCGGAACGGTGACGTACAGGCGCGCGGCAAGCCCGAACACATCGCTGACCTGCCACATAGCCATGGCGGTCACTCCACCCGCGATGTGCGCTTTTCACTCGACGGCAAGCGCATGTACGTATCGGTAGGCTCGGCATCGAACGTGGACGATCCGGACACCACGCCGGGCGAAAAGCATCGCGCCAATATCCTGGTGTTCCGTCCCGACGGTTCGGACGAGCAGGTCTTCGCCTCGGGCATTCGCAACCCGGTCGGCCTGGCAGTGGATCCCAAGAGCGGCGAGCTGTGGTGCTCGACCAACGAGCGCGACGGGCTGGGCGACAATCTGGTGCCCGACTACATTACTCACGTACAGGAAGGCGGCTTCTACGGCTGGCCGTGGTGGTACATCGGCGCACACCAGGATCCGCGGCATGCCGGCAAACACCCGGAACTGGCAAGCAAGGCCATCGTGCCCGATGTCCTGCTTAACCCGCACAATGCTTCGTTGCAATTGACCTTCTACGACGGCGAGCAGTTTCCTGCCGACTATCGCGGCGATATCTTTGCTGCCGAGCATGGCTCATGGAACCGATCGGCACGAGTCGGTTATGAGGTAATACGTGTACCGCGCCATGGCGGTTCGCGAGCCAGTGGCGAATATCAGGATTTCCTTACCGGCTTTGTGTTGCCCAATGGACAGGCCTGGGGGCGACCTGTCGGTGTCACGGTAGCCGCCGACGGTTCGCTACTGGTGAGCGACGATGGCGGGCAAGTCGTTTGGCGGGTGAGCCATGCGGCTCGATGAGTTGAGCCCAGTCGCGGCACAACCGACAGCAAAGCATCCCTTCATTCCCAGTGCAGAAGCAACACCTCGATGTCCTCCCGATGTTTTTTTGCCAAGTTCCCCTTCGACTTGATACGCACGAATGCGTAGACAAGCTGCCTGACAGACCTCATATTTTCATCGGGTGCCGGCTTTGACAGCTGGACTGCGGGCCGATCGACCGCCTCGCTGACCGGGGCCGTCCAGATCACGGGCCGTCGAAGTTCCATCGGACAGCTCTCGACATAAGGCGGCGTAGCCTGAGTTTCCGGCTCTTCATCCATGAGCTCGTCGCAGGCACCACGCATCCCTACGTTCCAGATCGCAATCAAGTACGGCAGACCATACCCATGGGCACGGGTACCGCATATGCCGATAGCAATCGGCGAACTACCAGAGAACGGGCTGGACCCGATAGTAGACACGTGCGCTCCCCGCTGCGGTGCTCAGATCGAAAAATCCAGCGGCTCGTCTTCCGGGTCGCCGAATAACATGCGCTCACTGAAATCGAGCATGACGAACTTGAAGATCGCGTCTTCCATGATCTCTTTAACCGGGACAGGCTTCGAGTGATCGATCGGTTTCTTCCCTTCCACGCTCACGCGTTCCGACAGCGGGACAATGCGCTCTTCCGAGCGGTTGAAAGACTTCGACGACGACAACGCTTCTACGGGCAATAAATTCACCGATATTCTCCTATGGATTTGAAGCGGCTACGTCGTTCGCCCTCGAGTGCAGCCTTGCAAACGTGCTCGACGTAGGCGTCGGCAGTACGGGCGAGACTTTCCTTCAATGCACGATTCCGTAGCAGCGGCTCTGCTTCCTTAAGTAACTCGCGTTCCGGGTCGAATTCGAAAACCAGTTTGCCGAGTTCGAGCAGAGGGTGCACGACATCGTCCAGGCGCAGCTCGACACACCGCATAGATGGCAGTTCGGTCAAGGCGGCCAATAGATCGTCGCGTCCGCGCGGCAGTCGAAGCAAGGCACGCTCCGTCGGGGCTTCCGCAGACATGGCGCAACAGTGCGCTATAAGCGCCGCCTCCATGCCTACCTGACCGAATGTCTCCTGGACAAGAATGCGCAGGCGCGCCACCGCCGCATCCACCAGTGCACGCTCCTGACTGAGCAGATCCATGGCTTGCGGGATGAATGCCGCCATGGCATCGGCGTAGCCATGTGCGTAGCCTTGCGCCATGGCGTGCCGTGTTATGTCTTGCGCCTGCTCTTTCGCCGTCTTCAGTAAAGTGTCCGCACGCTTGCGCGCGATGTGCTCCAGTTGCTCGGCACGGGATGCGCTCGCTATGGCAGAAGCCGGAATGACACCCTCGACGGCGTAGCTGGCTGCGGTACTTGCGATGGCTCGCAACATGAAGCGGACACTCCAGGAATGAAGAGGTACTTAGCTCGTAGAAGCAGCTTCAGCCACGAACTGCCAGGCAATGTGCCATATGTTCGCGACTGCAGCCGCTCCCACAGAATTTGATAGATTGTCGTCAATGACATAATTCGCGATGATTCGCGGCGTAAGTCAGCGCGCTCCAAAAACACGTAAAATCAAAATCGCCATGTCCGGATGCGGGCAATGGCTCGCCATGAGAACGCGCAAACAACAAGGGCAAGCGTGCTGACATCCAGGCTGGAAGCAGCGTGGGCAGGCCCTCCATGAGATACGCACCGCCACGCGCCACCCAGGCATCCTTGTCTCTGTCCATGTCTTCCGCCAATGGCGTGGCTTCACTGAAACCCAAGGCGAGAAACCCATGAACAAGCGCGGGCAAACGCATGAACTGCCGGTCGGCAGCGAGATGGGCTCGCCATTTCGCACAGGCGACCAGATAGGCGGCGTCTGGCAAAGCATGCCAACGCTCCAGGATACGCCGGGCATGCGTGCCTAGCAGGGCACCTATCGCCTTTTCGCCAAAAGGCAACGCGTGGCGGGTAAGCAGATGCGCGTTCAAGGCAACACGCTGTTGCGCGCTTAGATGTGGCAGGCTGCGACGCCAAGGGCGATAGTAGCCGACTGGGTCATACATGACCCGGATGGCCGGATCAATCAGCATGTGCCGATGCCTCTTTCGCTTTCGAACGGGTCGCACGCGCCCAGCGTCCGCGCCAGCGTTCCTTGGCGGCCGCGCTGGCGGCTTTTCGCCAGTAGACAACGGCGATGCCGACCAAGAGACCGAGAACAAGCAGCGCAACGCCTAGCCAAAGCCAGACATCGGAAGCTACTTGGCGATCGGCCTGCGTGGCATTCAACCGTCGCGGCGGCGCGGCTTCAGAAAGGATCACCGATACGTTGTCGTAATCCACTTGCACGAAGGCATTACGCAGGAAGCGCTTGACTGACTGCAACAGCACCTGCGTATCCACGCCAGCTTCATGGACCACCACCGCTGCGACGTGCATGGCTGGCTCACGCGGTTGCAGGCGGCTCGACGATGCAGTGGCGTCATAGCTCACATGCACACGCGCGGTCTTGACGCCTTCGATGACCGCCAACGATTCCTCCAGGCGTTGCTCGATTGCCGACAAAAGGCGTGCGCGCTCACTGGTCGGTGTATTGACCATGGCGTCGGCAGGAAACGCCTGGGATACCTGCAAGCGCGATGCCGAAGGCAGATCTTCTCGCTGCACCAGCTCGATGGCCTCGGGCAAATCCGACGAAGCGACACGCACCACGAACCCACTCTTGCCAAGGTTATGCTTCTCGGCAGGAATGTTATGACGCAGTAACACAGCAACGACTTCATTGGCCTGGCGCTCATCCAACCTTTCCAACAGAGGGGACTGCGTGCAAGCAACCAACAACATGCAGCATGCCAGCCATGCGAGACCACGACCCACACAACGAATGGGGTATCGCATGGCGATCAGGAGCTCAAGAGATTCTTGATGCCATCGGTCGCATGCTTGGCCAAGGCAGCGGTGATGGACATCTGCTTGGAGTATTCTTGGAGTAAGACCTGCAGGCGGAACAATTGCTCCGGATTGGTCACCACCTCGACATTCGTGCTTGCCGCTTCGATGGCGCCACGCGTTGCTCCGGCATCGACATACTCGCGCGCCAATGCGGCGGTGAAGCGTGCATCGAGCGACATTGGGCTTTCCATGCCGTCGTTCATACCGGGGGCGGCAATCATTGAGACTTGCATATGAGATTCCTTTCTCCGCGATGGTTCGCGCTACCGACCCTTTGCCTGGTAGCGCTTCCAGTGCCATGGGTGAGCATCAAGTCAAGTTGCGAACGTTACCCTTGACCAAATCCGCCAGATTCTTGGAAGAGTTGGACTGCGCCATGCGATACATATTGTATTCTTGCAAGGCGGACTGATATTTCACCAACGCCTCGGGATCGGCGGGATTTCCATGCAACACTTCCAACGCCTTGGCGAGCTCGCCCTTTAAGTCGCTGACACCTTGATTGAATCCGCGAGCATGGACGGTCAACCAACCGTTCCAATTGCCGTAGGTCTGCTCGCCACCATCGAACAGCGGCGGGTCGTCTGCAATCATAGGATTTGCGAATAGTGACATAATGATGTCCTTGTAAGATTTCTGTTTACTACGGCGCGCCTTTCGGGACGGCGCGCAAGGCATCCCAACGACCCTCACCTACCGAGAGCAACTGGCCGGGGGAATACTGATAGGATCGCCCCTTCAGCAGGTCGTCCCATAACCGGATATTGATCGCTACGCGCCGCCTGCCCCAGTAGTTGCCGAACTCATCGGCATAGCGACTCATGGCGTGCAATGCGGCATCGTCGAGGAACACATCATTGGAGATGCTGGAACGCGCACCGGTCATATCTACGCGCGTAGAGATACCCATCAGGCGCAAGCGATCGCGAGCAATAGCGATCAAGCGTGCATCGCCAATGCTTTCCACTTTGATCGATCGTGCGTAGGGAGCCGCCTCGCCGAGTATTTCATTGACGCGACGTTTGACCGATTCGGTAACGATCAGGTCGCCCCCAAGCACGACTTCCGGCGCACCTGGATCGCTCAGGCGAATCACTACGTAGTCCAGACCTGCAGCGGTCAGCCGCTGCCCCAGTCGAGTGGCCTCTTGTGTGCGTTCCAGAAAGACATCGTCGCGGCGATGCAGGCGCTCGCTGGCACGTCGCCCCCAGGCAACGCCTATGGCTTTATCGGCGAAAGCATAAAGGCGGCCGTCGCTGCCGTAGACGACATCGTAGTCCACCGGTGCGCCGGCCAGACTGCCGATAAGGCCGCGTACGCGAGTTTCAGGCACAAAATGATGGCGATACCAATACCCTGTCGACAACACGATGGCGGCTGCGGCGACCGCCGCAGCGAACCAGAAGGGCTTGCTCGAGGTCTGCCGCCGAACGCGCGACACCAAAGGTGTGCGCACCTGCAAGGCACGTTGCGGCGGACGGAAATCCAGCACCTCCGGCGACCACGTACCTTCCGCTTCGCGCCAAGCGAGGTACAC
>NZ_DATCRY010000323.1:0-2617 GCF_036568765.1 Dyella sp.
AACAAGGGCGCGCTGGGCGGCGTGCTCGGCACGGCCGAGAGCGAGAACGTGCAGGGCGAGATCCAGAAGAAGCTGGACATCATCGCCAACGAAGTGCTCATCGAGGCCAACGAATGGGGCGGCCACCTCGCGGCCATGGCCAGCGAGGAAATGGACAGCATCTACGTGGTGCCGAACCGCTACCCGCAGGGCGAATACCTGCTCATGTTCGACCCGCTCGACGGCAGCAGCAACATCGACGTGAACGTCAGCATCGGCACCATCTTCAGCGTGCTGAAGAAGCCCGACGACCACCCCGGCGTACAGGAAGCCGACTTCCTGCAGGCGGGCACCCAGCAGGTGGCCGCCGGCTATTGCATCTACGGCCCGCAGACCACGCTGGTGCTGACCGTGGGCAACGGCGTGGCCATGTTCACCCTCGACCGCGAACAGGGCAGCTTCGTGCTGACGCAGGAAGACATCCAGATTCCGCCCGACACCAAGGAATTCGCGATCAACATGAGCAACATGCGCCACTGGGACGAGCCCGTGAAGCGCTACATCGACGAATGCCTGGCCGGCAAGGAAGGCCCGCGCGGCAAGGACTTCAACATGCGCTGGATCGCCAGCATGGTGGCCGACGTGCACCGCATCCTGATGCGCGGCGGCGTCTTCATGTACCCGTGGGACAAGCGCGAGCCCGAAAAGGCCGGCAAGCTGCGCCTGATGTATGAGGCCAACCCCATGAGCTGGCTGGTCGAGCAGGCCGGCGGCGCCGCCACCAACGGCAAGCAGCGAATCCTGGACCTGCAGCCCACCAAACTCCACGAGCGCGTGAGCGTGATGTTGGGTTCTAGAAACGAAGTTGAGCGTTTGACGCAGTACCACGCCGAGAAGGCCTGATTTCTTGGCTATAATCTGAGGCTTCGCCGGTGTAGCTCAGTCGGTAGAGCAGCTCATTCGTAATGAGAAGGTCGGGTGTTCGATTCATCTCTCCGGCACCAAATCAAAAGCCCCGCTATTTTTTCGATAGCGGGGCTTTTTGTTTGCGGCTCTGAAGCCTTCCAGACGATGGGCCCCTCAATGCGGGTTGCCCGCTCTTCCTGGAATTCGAATCAACGTACGAAAGTCGGTGCGACGGACCGCCTCCTGCGGCCCGATGAAACGGAAGCCTCGCGCTCCCGTTTCGCACAAGGAGGGATCAGGCTTCCCTGTTTTCCTTGATGTTCCAGCCCAGCACCGTCTCGGCGCCCTTGCCGCCCTTGTCGGTCTGCTCCCAGTACTGCTGCTTCACCTTCGCAGCCTGGAACGAGTACTGCACGAACACCGCATCGGAGCCCTGCTCGGCCGTGTACTGCACCGAGGTGACCAGCACCTCTTCGAGCGTCACGCGCGTGTATTCGATCTGCGAGCCGCCGGCCTTGCACACCGACACTTCCACCTTGCCCAGGTGCTTGCCGCTCGCGCAGTTCTTCAACACTGACGGCGCCGCCTTGTCGATGCGCGCCAGCACCTGCAGGTCGTTGAAGCTGGCCTTGCCGACACCGCCTCCGCCGCCGCTGACCATGTTGCCGGGCTGCGTGGCGCCCCATGCGAACGACTTGATGTCGGTCCACTCCTTGTGGTTCGAGTCCTTCGATTCGCCGTTCGCGCCCTCTACGCGCATGAACATGTCTACTGCCATGATTGATCGTTCCTTTGTTGTGGCGCCCCCTCCGGGCACCGTGGAGATTTGCCGCCACTGCAGCGGCAAGATTGAAATCCGGTCATGGCGGCACTCGTGTCGTGCCGCCTCCCGGGCCAACCGCCTGCGATGTTCGGACCGGACCGTGACAAGTGGATTGAATTCGGATGAATTCCTGTCCTGATCGCGCCATTTCTCACGAATCACTTTTCACGTGCCTCGAAGAGGCAATCAAAAAGGGTTAATCAGAAATCAGCCAGGGCGTTGCACCAGAGAACCAAAGCAGTTCATTCGCCCGCTTCTCGCCAAATGCAAAAGGCCCGCCATCGAAACGATGGCGGGCCCTTGATTGCAGGCGCTCGAAGAGGCTACGAGGACGCCTCGCTCAACCACCTCGCGGCCAGCACCGGCACCAGCTCGGCTGCCCTGCCCTGCATGAAGGTGAAGCCTCGCGGCACCTCCTCCATGTCGAGTGCGACGAGCACCTTCTGCGCGCTGCGGTCCGCATACTGCACGAGCGATGCCGCCGGATAGACCGTGAGCGAGGTGCCGACGACAAGCACGCGTGCCGCAGTCGCCACGTGCTCTTCGGCCTCCTCGAAGTGCTGCACCGCTTCACCGAACCACACGATGTCGGGCCGCAGCTGGGTGCCGTCTTCACAGAGTTGTCCCATGGCAATGGGATCGCCATCGATGCGATAGCGCTTCGGCTCGGGCTCCGAGGTGCCCCGCGCATAGGCAAGTTGCCCGTGCAGGTGCACCACGTTGCGCGACCCGGCACGCTCATGCAGCGCATCGACGTTCTGCGTGACGATCACGACTTCGTAGGCCTGCTCGAGCGACGCGATCGCCATGTGCGCCGCGTTGGGCTGCGCCTGCCACGCCTTCTCGCGCCGCTCGTTGTAGAAGGCCAGCACCGCCTCCGGGTGCTGCTGCCAGCCTTCGGGGCTCGCA
>NZ_DATCRY010000324.1:0-7965 GCF_036568765.1 Dyella sp.
GACCGTCAACACCAAAAAGCAGGTGAAGCGGTCAGGAAGAAAGCGGCTCAGGTTCATGGGGGTGTCTGCGCTGGGAAGGTCGATGCGTATTCCAGTCCCCCTAGACTGATAAATCAAATCGTTTTATCTTATCTATTGATAAGATATGAGCATGAATGTCAGCCTGCGCCAGCTACGCGCCTTTCTCGCCGTTGCCGAGTTGCGACACTTCCGCCGCGCGGCGGACCACTTGTACCTGACCCAGCCGGCAGTCAGCCGTCAGATCGCCGATCTGGAAAGCGAGCTGGAGGTGAAACTCTTCGACCGCAATACCCGGGAGGTCGTCCCGACCGAGGCCGGGCGCTATCTACAGAGCGCGATCGAGCGTGTACTCGACGAGCTGGAAGAGGTGCTCACGCACGTGCATTCGGAAAGCGAACGCCGGCACGGCAAGGTGCGGGTAGCAACCGTGCCGACCTTGTCGGCACATCTGATGCCACGCTGCATCGCCGCATGCATGGAACGGTATCCCGAACTCGTCGTACAAATGCACGACCAGGCGCAAGCACTCGTCCTGGAAAGCGTGCGCGGCGGCGAAGTGGATTTCGGCGTGACGGTGGAGCCGGCCGATACAGAAGCTTTCGACAGCGAGACGATCATGCACGATGCCTTCGTGCTCGTTTGCAGACGCGATCATCCGCTGGCAGAGCGGGAGCAAATCACGTGGAAGAAACTCAAAGGCCAGCCGTTGATCCTTCTGGACTACGCCTCCGGCAGCCGGCGTCTGATCGATCAGTTGCTGAGCCGCCATGATGTCGATGCGACCGTAGTGCAGCAGACCGGGCATACACAGACAGCCTTCAGCATGGTGGATGCGGGTCTCGGAATCACGATTACGCCGGCGCTATCGATCAATCACATGCCTGTTTCGCTCACGGCATTGACACTGGCGCCGGTAGCGCGTCGCGCCATCACGCTGATTCGTCGCCGGCATCGGTCGTTGTCGCCGGTGGCGGAGCTGGTGTGGGCGCAGATCAGGGAGACGGCTGCAGCGATTGCTGGATGATCGGTTCGGTGTAACGCTTTTACGGAAGCTTCAATCCCGATCCTCTAGCCTTGAAAGATCCGCGGACGGAGGACGCACATGCGCTACGAGCTCTACTACTGGACCGGCATCCAAGGCCGTGGCGAGTACGTGCGACTTGCACTGGAAGATGCCGGTGCCGATTATCGCGATGTGGCGCGCGAAGGCGACGACGTCATGATGCCGTTCCTGCAAGGCGCGCACCCAGGCAACCTGCCCTTCGCGCCGCCGTTTCTCAAGGCAGGCCGGCTTGTGATCGCACAAACCGCGGCGATCCTGTTCTACCTCGGTCCACGCTTGAAGCTTGTACCGGCCAGCGTGTCGGCACAGCTCTATGCACACCAGTTGCAACTCACATTGGCCGATTTCGTGGTGGAAATCCACGATACCCACCATCCGATCGCCAGCAGCGAGTACTACGAGGATCAGCGCGAGGAAGCCAAACGGCGCACGACGGATTTTCGCAAGCACCGCCTGCCCAAGTTTCTGGATTACTTCGAGCATGTACTTGATCGGGGCGGCGGCAGACATGCACTGCGCAAGCACTCGTATGTGGACTTGTCGCTGTTCCAGATGATGTCGGGCCTGGACTATGCGTTCCCCAGGGCCATGCGCCGGCTCGACCGGCGCATGCCGCTATTGCGCGACCTGCACAAACGCGTGGCGGAGCGACCGAATATCGCCGCCTACCTCGCCTCGGAACGACGCCTGGCATTCAACGAGCAAGGCATCTTCCGCCACTATGCCGAGCTGGACGACGGCTTCAGAACAGCGCGATGACCACGGCCCCGGCCACGATCAGGCCGCCTCCTACCAACAATGGCAGGCTGGGCTTCTCGCCGAGCAGCACCAGCCCGAGGACGATTGCGATGGCCACGCTCAGCTTGTCGATCGGCGCCACTTTGCTGACCGGCCCTAATTGCAGCGCACGGTAGTAACACAGCCACGACAGCCCCGTGGCGATGGCCGAAAGCACCAGGAACAACCAGCCATGCCAGGGCAATTCGGAGGGCCGAGCCCATTCGTTGCGAAAACTGACAATGCCGGCGATGACCAGCAGGATCACCACGGTACGAATAAACGTGGCGAGATTGGAATTGATCCCCGCCACGCCAAGCTTGCCGAAGATAGCCGTCAGCGCGGCGAAAAAGGCCGAGCCGAGTGCGAACAGCAACCAGCTGTCGCGACCGCTCATTTAGCGACCGCTATCGCCCTGGGTGGCAGCCGGTGCCGGTGTGTTGTCATCGTTGTCTTCCTGCTTCTTCGGCGAGCCCCATTCGGCCACCTTGTACATCACCGGCTTGACCTGCTCGTGTGCGCCGCTGCGGTACTTGCCGTCCTGGTCGACCATGTAGGTCTGCGCGATACCGGACTTGGGCGTGACCACGACCATGTAGACCTGACCGTTGCGGCTGTACTCCTGTACAGTGTCCTCGCCGCGCTTGTACACGTTGACCTTCGGCGGTGGCTCGCCGCGTGCGTCGCGCGGGCCGTCCTGCATCGCCGGCAGCGGGATCGGCTTGCCGGGAAGCACGGTGCTGCTGACTTCGGCCGGTGTCGCCCCGGTCTGTACCTGCCTAGCCGCCGGCGCGGCCGGCTTGACGCCCGGATCGTTCATGCCAGGCGGCGGCGGTGCCGGCTGGAACGCCGGCTTGCTGTCCTGCGCCAGGGCCGGCATGGCCAGTACGGTGCCGAGTACGGCGATCAAGGCGAGGTTTTTCATGGCGGACAGCCTCCAGAGTGGTAGCCGATTTTATCAGTGCATAAGCCATGTGAAGTGTGAATGCCGAGACTTGCTTAGCATCGAGAGTCCTTGCGCATGAGACAATGGCGGGTATGGCCAAGCTCATCCTGATCGACGGATCCTCCTACCTCTACCGTGCCTTCCACGCCTTGCCACCCTTGAGCAATGCGCAAGGCGAACCCACCGGCGCGCTGTTCGGCGTGGTCAACATGCTGCGGTCCACGCTGAAGGCCCAGCCCGAATACGTAGCCTTCGTCAGCGACGCGCCGGGGCCGACCTTCCGCAACGAGCTTTACGACCAGTACAAAGCCAATCGACCGCCGATGCCGGACGATCTGCGCGCACAGGTCCAACCCATGCTGGCGATCGTCGCCGCACTGGGCTTTCCGGTGTTGTGCGTACCCGGCGTGGAAGCCGACGACGTGATCGGCACCCTGGCCGAACAGGCGCATGCGCAGGGCATCGAGGTCGTCGTGTCCACGGGCGACAAGGACCTGGCTCAGCTGGTGCGGCCCGGTGTGACCCTGGTCAACACCATGACCAATACCACCATGGACGTCGCCGGCGTGTTCGGCAAGTTCGGCGTCCATCCCGCGCAGATCGTCGATTTTCTCTCGCTGACCGGCGACAGCATCGACAACGTGCCTGGCGTGCCCAAATGCGGGCCGAAGACCGCCGCCAAATGGCTGGCCGAATACGGCACGCTCGATGGCGTCATCGCCAACGCCGACAAAGTCAGCGGCAAGATCGGCGAAGCGCTGCGCGAAGCGTTGCCGAATCTGCCGTTGTCACGTGCGCTGGTAACGATCAAGACCGACGTGCCGTTGGAAGTGGGCGTCACCGGACTGACGCTGCGCTCTCGCCATGTGGAACAGCTACGCGAGCTGTTCACCCGCTACGAATTCAAAGCCGCGCTGAAAGATCTGGAGACCGTCAGCGACAGCGTCGGCACCGCCGCCGCGCCCATTGCCATCGCCGAAGCGATCGTGCCGGCGCAAGCGCAGGATACCGAGCTGTCCGTGCCCGGCAGCTATGAGCTGGTCACGACCCAGGAGGCCTTCGATGTATGGCTGGCCAAGCTTGCCGATGCGCCACTGATCGCCTTCGACACCGAAACGACGGGCCTGGATGCCATGCAGGCCGACATCGTCGGTCTCAGTCTGGCCGTGGAGCCGGGCAAGGCTTGTTATGTGCCGTTGGGACACAACTATCCCGGCGTGCCCGCGCAATTGAATCGCGACGCGGTGCTGGCGGCGCTCAAGCCGATCTTCGAAGATCCGGACCGGCCCAAGCTCGGCCAGCACGCCAAGTACGACATGAACATCCTCTCGCACTACGGCATCGTGGTGCAGGGTCTCAAGCACGATTCCATGCTCGAATCCTATGTATGGAACGCCACCGCCACGCGGCACGACATGGATTCGCTGGCGAAAAAATACCTGGGTTACGAAACGGTCAAATACGAACAAGTGGCCGGCAAGGGCGCCAAGCAGATTTCGTTCTCGCAGGTCGATCTGGATACCGCCTGCCGCTACGCGGCCGAAGACGCCGACATCACCCTGCGTCTGCACCACGCACTGTGGCCCAAACTGGAAAGCGCGCCATCGTTGCGCCACGTGTACGAGACGATCGAGATACCGCTGGTGCCCGTGCTGGCCGAGATGGAGCAGCGCGGCGTGCTGATCGACATCGCCCAACTGCGCCTGCAAAGCCAGCAACTAGGCAAGCGCATGCTCGAATTGCAGCAGCAGGCGTGGCAAGTCGCCGGCCACGAGTTCAGCCTGGACTCGCCCAAGCAGTTGCAAAGTGTGCTGTTCGACGAACTTGGCCTGCCGGTCAAAGTGAAGACGCCCACGGGCCAGGCATCTACGAACGAAGAAGCCCTCGAAGCCATTGCCGACGCGCACGAACTGCCGAGGATCATTCTCGATTACCGGGGCCTGGCCAAACTGCGCTCGACCTACACCGACAAGCTGGCCGAGAACGTCAATCCGCGCACCGGCCGCGTGCATACCAGCTACCACCAGGGCGCCGTGGCGACCGGTCGCGTATCGTCATCCGATCCGAACCTGCAGAACATCCCGGTACGCACCGATGAAGGCAGGCGCATCCGCCAGGCGTTCGTCGCTCCGCCCGGCTGGGTCATCATGGCCGCGGACTATTCGCAGATCGAGCTGCGCATCATGGCGCACCTGTCGGGCGATGAAGGCTTGTTGCGCGCCTTCCAGGAAGGCGGCGATGTCCATCGCGCAACCGCCGCCGAGGTCTTCGGGGTGGCTCCGCAAGAAGTCACCACCAACCAGCGCCGCGCTGCCAAGGCGATCAATTTCGGCCTGATGTACGGCATGAGCGCGTTCGGCCTGGCGCGTCAGCTGGGTGTGGACCGCGGCGAAGCCGGCGATTACATGGCGCGTTATTTCTCCCGCTATCCCGGCGTGCATGCCTTCATGGAAGCCACACGCGAACAAGCGCACCGCGACGGCTACGTCGAAACGATCTTCGGCCGCCGCCTGTACCTGGAAAACCTCACCGCCCGTAACCAGGCCCTGCGCGCCGGAGCCGAACGCGCCGCGGTCAATGCGCCGATGCAAGGCAGTGCGGCAGACATCATCAAGCGCGCCATGATTGCCGTGGCCGCCTGGCTCAAATCCCGCGACGATGCGCACATGCTCATGCAGGTGCACGATGAGTTGGTATTCGAAGTACGCGGGGAGGCCGTCGAGGAAGTCCGGCGCGAAGTCGTGGCACGGATGTCCGGCGCGGCGGAGCTGCGCGTGCCGTTACTGGTCGAGGCAGGGGTGGGAGCGAACTGGGATGAAGCGCACTGAGTGGGCGGCCCCGGCCCACTGTTACAATATTACAAAAGTGAATCCCCGCTAAATCTTTCCGGGCCGAGGTGAAACTTATGGCCCTCTCGTGCGTACTAAGTTATCGGATGCACGCAACGGCATCCTTGGGACCTCGGTACCTCCCTATACCGAGCCCCACCGGCAAGCGGCCTCTCCCCTGGGTTCGCTTGCCTCCCGGCCCCGAAGGTCCCCCCTACCTTCGGGGCATTTTTATGTCTGTCGTCAGGCTCACCCCCCGAGCGAAAACCCGCTAGCATCTGACGCTTGTCCGCCCGCCCAGGTTCGGCTCGCAGCAAGTGCAGAAGAAAGATAAAGCCACTTCCTTCGATATCGCCCACCGGGCCGGGGTTTCCCAGTCCACGGTGTCGCGTGCCTTGCGCGGCAGCCCGCTGGTCAGCGAGGAGACCCGCCAGCGCATCCAGCAGGCGGCGACCGAGCTCAAGTACAAGGTCGACAAGAACGCTTCCAACCTGCGCACCCGGCATTCGGGCACGCTGGCCTTGCTGCTGTTCGAAGATCCAACCGCCGACGAGTCGCATATCAACCCGTTCTTCTTGTCGATGCTCGGTTCGATCACCCGCGCCTGCGCGCAGCGTGGCTACGATCTGCTGGTCTCGTTCCAGCAGCTGTCGCACGACTGGCATGCCGACTACGCCGATACACGCAAGGCCGATGGGATCATCCTGCTCGGTTATGGCGACTACCTCGCCTACCGGGACAAGCTGGCCGCGCTCGCTGCCCAAGGCACCCATTCGGTGCGCTGGGGTGCGGTGCTGCCGGATCAGCCCGATATCTCCATCGGTTGCGACAACTATGTTGGCGGCCAGGACGTGACCCGGCATCTGTTGGAACAGGGCTGCCGCCAAGTAGCCTACCTTGGCGATGCGTCCAGTCATTACCCGGAGTTCTTTGCCCGTTACCGCGGCTATGCGCAGGTGCTGCGCGAGGCGGGACTGGACGTGGATACCGATCTTCAGGTCAATGCCGAAAGCTCCGAACAGTGCGGCTACGCTGCGATGGAAACGTTACTGGCGCGTGGCAAGCCCTTCGATGCGGTGTTCGCTGCCAGCGACCTGATTGCCATTGGTGCCATGCGCGCACTGGCCGATCACGGCATGAGCGTGCCGGGCGATGTCGTTATTGCCGGGTTCGACGATATTCCGATGGCCAGCTTCGTCAATCCGCCGCTGACGACCGTGCGGCAGGATACTGGCCAGGCAGGCGAAGCTTTGGTCGAGACATTGCTCAAGATGATTCGCGAAGAGCCGGTGAGCAACGATGTGTTGCCGGTGAAGCTGGTGGTACGCAAGTCGAGTTTGCGAGCGCGTTTGTAATCCGTGTTGCTGGGGTCGTCGGCTTTGTCATACGGTTCCCCGTGACCCCGGCGCGCTCCTAGGTCGCAGCGACTCTTCCGGATGGTTCACGCACGCGCAGCACGCACAGGCCTGCAATAAACAGACTGATGCCGCCCAGCACAAGCGCATAGATCGGTTGCCCATGGAAGAACCGATGCAGCAACAGGCCAAGCACGCTGGCCGCCATCAGCTGCGGAATGACGATAAAGAAATTGAAGATGCCCATGTATACGCCCATCTTGCGTGCCGGCAGATTGTCCGACAGCAGCGCATAAGGCAGCGAAAGGATCGACGCCCAGGCAAAGCCGATGCCAATCATCGACGCCAGCAGCCAATGCGGGTTGCCGATCAACAGGAACGACAACAGTCCGGCGCCACCCAGCCAGGTGTTGATCAGATGGGCGATGCGTAAGCCCCAGCACTTCACCATCCAGGGAATGACGATGGCCGCCAATGCGGCAAAACCGTTGTATGCGGCAAACAATACGCCGACCCAATTGGCGCCTTCGTTGTAAGCCGCCGAATGCGGATCGCCGCTGCCGAAATGCCAGGCTGCCACGCCTGAGGTGGTGTAGATCCACATCGCAAACAGGGCGAACCAGGAGAAGAATTGCACCCAGGCCAGACGGCGCATGGCATCGGGCATATGGAACAGGTCGGAGAGTACCTGCGCGGCCATGTTGCGGCTGTGCGTGCCGGCGAGCCACAGCAACGCGACACCGTAGACCGTTACGCCTCCGGTCAACAAAAACAGCTCGCGATCCGTATGCAAGAACATCACCGCCATCGTGGCGACGATCCCTGCACCCAGCGCATACCCACCCCAGCGGCGCGCAGCCGCGCGATCGACCTCCTCGGTCTCCGTCATGGGTACATTGTCGAAAGCCTGCAAGGCATCCGGCGGATATTCACGCGTCGATACGATGGTCCACAGCACCGAGCCCAGTAGCACCG
>NZ_DATCRY010000325.1:0-3663 GCF_036568765.1 Dyella sp.
AGAAAGTACTGGTGGTACCGATGCGCGGAATCACCGCATCGATATCCTTCACCGCCTTGCCCTTGTAACGGATCGCCACATCGCCGGGCGCGATGCGCACATAGCAGCGCAGCGGATCGAGCACGCGCACCACGTGACCGCGCTCGCGCGCCACCTCGACCAGTCGCTGGGTCGAATACAGCCGCGTGTTGCGCGAGAGAATGGCAATTTTCATGAAGCCTCCGCCACCGCCAGGTGTGGCCGCGGCTGGGTGTAGGAAAGCGCCGGGTCGACCGCAAATCGTCCCAGCAACGCGGTACGTCCAAGCAGCATGGGAAACAGCATATGCCGCCGATCGGTCAGATTTATGTCCACATCGAAACGCTGTCCCCCCAGCCAGACCTCGCTGCGAATAAACCAGCGCTCGGTATGTCGCCCGCCGGTATCCCGGACCCGACGCCGATCCAGCGCGGGCGCCTCGCAGTGCACGGGAATGCGCTCGCGTGGGCCTGTGCCGACCACGAAGCGCAGCCAGGTCCGACCGTCGCGCTCGAAGCTTTCCAGGTCGTCGACATGTAGCGCACTACTGCGCGCCCCTGTGTCGAGCTTGACCTTGAGCGTGGCGATGCCGAGTTGCGGCAATGCGAGCCGTTCCCGCCAGCCGAGTGTAATTACGTCCGTCATCGGTGCAGGGTAGAAGGAGAGGTTGTTGAGCGCGGGTATGGAGCGGGTGAAGGAGAACCGAGCCCGCTCCGTAAAGCTCGAACCGAAGCGAACAGGTTCCGGTCGTCGCTGGGTGGGAAGCGATGCGGCTGTAGCTTAGCAGTGGCCGCGACGCCTGCGGAAGACACATGCATATCGAACGATGCTGTCCGGATGGGCACGGCATGCGACACTTTCATGCCATGACTACTTACCTCACCGCATCGGCATGATTCCTGCGTTTCCTCGCTGGGTATGGGCATGGGCGATCGCCCTGCCCTGGATGGCTGGCTGGGTCAACACCGTAGCCTTGCTCGCGCTTCATCACGGCGGTGTCACTCACCTGACCGGGATCTCTACCGAAGGCGCGATCGGCCTAGCCACGGGCGACCTGCATCTGCTTGGGCATGCCGCCGCCATCCTGGGTTTATTCACCATCGGTTGTGCCATCAGTGCCTGGATCGTACGCGGCGAACGCTGGACGCGAACCCGCGCGGCCGGCGGCATGCTGCTTGGCGAAGGGGTGCTGCTGAGCGTGGCGGCCACGATCGTGGATACCCGACCGGTACTGGGCACCTGCCTTTGCGCGCTGGCGATCGGCTTCCAGAACGGCACCAGTTCATTGGTTACCGGCGCCGTGCTGCGCACCTCGCATCTGACCGGCATGTTCACCGACCTAGGCATCGCCATTGGCCAAGCGCTGCGCGGCGCGCGCTTCGATCCACGCCGGGCGCGCATCTGCCTGGTCGTGATCGCCAGCTTCATCTCAGGAGGCATCGCTGGCGCCTTGGTGTTCCAAACCTGGTCAGGACATGCGCTGTGGCTCGCTGCCATGCTGGCGATCGTCGCAGGCGTGGCAACTCCGTCGCGTGAAAGCCTGGCTACCTCGTAGGAGCGGCTTCAGCCGCGACAAGGGACTTTCACTGCATTCAAGCTTGACCGGCAGCCGGATGGCCGAGAAGTGGAGCGGGTGAAGGGAATCGAACCCTCGTCAGTAGCTTGGGAAGCTACAGCTCTACCATTGAGCTACACCCGCGTCGGCCGGGCGATGGTAACCGGATCGTGGCTGACTTGAAAACCGGTCGACTGGATGAATCGCGAGCAAGCGATCGCTGAACCGATGCCTGCCATCATTCCGAACGCCCGCTGCACGGCGCGCGGGCGCTACCGCATGATGCCGTCATCGCGCCGACCCCGAGTGCGTTTTCTTACGGGCGCGACTCGGGAGAAACGCATGTTCAAGTCTTGGGAATCCACTGTCATGCAGGAAGTCAGCTACAAACATCTGCGTACCTGGTTGGGCGCGCTGTTGCTGTGTGTGGGCTCTGCCGCTCATGCGCAGGACGTCCCGCCCGGACCGGATCCCGCCGACGTCGACGCATCGGCCGCCCAGGCCGATGCGGGCGACCCGCCCTCGCGTGTGGCGCGCCTGTCCTACCAGGCCGGCGACGTCGGCTTCTTGCCGTCCGGCGAAAAGGATTGGAGCGCGGTGACCGTCAATCGACCGCTGACGACAGGCGACCGGTTATCCAGCAGTCAGGGCGCGCGTGCCGAACTGGAGCTCGATGGCGGCGCGCTACGCATCGGCCAGAACACGGACTTCGGTTTTCTGGCGCTCAATGACCAGATCACTCAGGTCGAACTGACCCAGGGCACGCTCAATGTCGCGGTACGCCAGCTCGACCAGGGCGAGAGCTATGAGATCGATACGCCGACCGTGGCGCTGGTAATCGACCAGCCCGGCACCTACCGCGTCGATATCAGCGGCGATGGCAAAGCCACGCGCGTGACCGATTTCGACGGCACCGCCGTGGTCTACGGTCAGAACGGTGCACAGCGTGGCATCGATCAAGGCAGCCGCTACGAGTTCAACGATTCGGCACTGAGCGACGTGGCGGTCAGCCCTATCGGCGGCGGCGACGAATTCGATAACTGGGCGGCCGAACGCGACCAGCGCTACACCCAAGCCATTACCACCACGCGGCAGTATGTTTCCGAAGACGTAGTGGGTGCACAGGACCTCGCGCAATACGGCGACTGGCAAAGCGACGACGATTACGGCGAGGTCTGGTATCCGACCCAGGTGGATACGGGCTGGGCGCCTTATCGCAGCGGCCATTGGGCCTTTATCGCCCCCTGGGGTTGGACCTGGGTGGACGATCTGCCCTGGGGCTTCGCGCCCTACCATTACGGACGCTGGATCTGCCTTCGCGGTCGTTGGGGCTGGGTCCCGGGACCGATCGTGCGCCGCCCGGTCTATGCACCCGCACTGGTCGCCTTCGTCGGCGGCGGAGTGAGGATTGGCGTCGGCGGCCCGGTCGGCTGGTTCCCGCTCGGCCCAGGCGAGGTCTACAACCCGTGGTACCGCGCGAGCCGTGGTTACTACACGCGCGTCAACGTGACCAATCTGCGTGAGCGCGGCCTGGCGCGTGCGGCCATCGTCGACCGCATCAACCATCATTACGATTACTTCCATCGTGGCCAGCCGTTCCCCAACCAGCGCTTTGTCAACCGCGACGCGCCGCGTGCCTTCAGCGCCATGTCCGCACAGAACTTCGCCGCAGCGCGCAATGTCCGGCAAAACCTCGCCGGTGGCGATGCGCGCCAGTTCGCCAATGCACAGGTGATGAGTCACGGCCCGACGCTGCGTCCGACCGCGGCGAGCTTCGCCCAGCCGCGCCCGGCGCAGGCACGCCCGCTACCGGCGGGCGGCTTCAATCGGCCGGTGGTCGCACGCACCGCGCCCAGCCCGAGCATGCTTCATCAAGGACCGCTGGTACGCGCTGCCGGTACGCCGGCCACAGCGCCGCGGCCGCAGTTCAACAATGTGCGCGTGCTTAGCGGACATGGGCCGGACAGTGCAGCGCCCCGTCCAACGCCGCAGGCCGCCCCGCGCAACGAAGCCTTCGGCCAGAGCCCGCGGCCGGCAACGGCCGGCGGTCAACCGGCGCTGCGCAGCGGCGAGCTGCCTTCGGCACGTTT
>NZ_DATCRY010000326.1:0-46687 GCF_036568765.1 Dyella sp.
CGCCATGGAGATCCACAGCGAGGAAATGCTCAAGTCGCAAGCGCGCCGTATCGAGCATTACCCGCAACTTCGCGAACGTGTCGAACGCCATCTCGTCGAAACACGCGAACAACAAGCCATGCTCGCGCAATGCCTGAAGCAGCTCGGTGCCGAACCGTCCGCGTTCAAGGAACTGGGTGCGCGTTTCGCTGCATTAGGGCAAGGCCTGTTCCAGGTGACTTCCCCCGATGAAATCGTCAAGGGAGCTATCACCACCAGCGCGTTCGAGCATATGGAAATCACCGTCTATCGCGCGCTGGCCGCTGCGGCGAAAGCGGCGGGCGAGGGCGATGTCGAGCGCATCTGCACGACGATCCTGCCGCAGGAGCAGGCCATGGCCGCTTGGTTGGACGAGCACTTGCCCGAATTGGTCGAGCAATACATGGCGCGTGTGGAGCTTCCCGATGTCTCGGCGAAGCGGTAACGCTTTTTTGCAAAAGCGCTCAATGCACGCCCGCGTCGCTGTCGTCACGTGGCGCTCGATCGCGCCGCATGGAGTTGCCCACCAATACGACGCCGATAAGACCGGCCAGTCCGAACATTGCATAAGCCAGCCATTCATAGCCTGGATGCGTCGAACGGCTGACCAGCGCCCCGGCGATCAACAGCGCGGCAGTGATGACGCCAGCGGCGATACGGTTGGCGATCTTCTGCAGGTTCTCGATCAGGTGCGATTCTTCCAGCCCATCCAGCCGCACCTTAAAACGATTGGCCGCCAGCGTGCGCAGCAGCGTGTCCAGATGTCCCGGCGCCTCCAGTGCCAACCGCTGCGCATCCAGCAGCAATGCCCCGCCCTGCGCCGCCGATAGCGGATGCGATAGCCGGTGCAGCAGGATTCGATCCAGGCGCGCCCGAACCAGCTCACGTACCGGCAGCCGCGGTGCGAGCCGGGCAATCGCCGGCTCCAAATTCAGCAGCGCACGCCCAAGCAGGCTCAGCTCGGCCGGTGGACGCAGGCCGTTGTCCGCGCCGATGACAGTCAAGGCCAACAACAAGCGTCCTTCTTCCAGTGTGCTGCGTTCGCCGGCGGTAGCGTAGCGGGTCACGACGGCCGATACGGCGCGACGGTACGCCACGCGATCCATTTCCGGCAGCGCCGCGCACAGATGCTCGCAGATATCGGCCACGCCCTCGCCATCGCCGTCGGCCGCCGCCAGCATCAGGCGCAGCAAGTCCCGCCGCATGCCAGGCGACAAGCCGGTCACCATGCCGAAGTCGAGCAGTGCCAGTCGGCCGTCCTCCATCAACACCAGATTTCCCGGATGCGGATCGGCGTGTACCAAGCCATGCATGAACACCTGATCTACATAGGCACACAGCAGCTGACTGGCCTGTTGCATATGTTCGGTGCTGGAGCCGGGCAGGGCGCCTTCCGGCGAAAGCTTCTCACCGCGTATGCGCGCCATGGTGAGCACACGCGGCGAGGTGAATTCCATGAACGGCATCGGGATGCATAGCGCGTCGTAGCCACGTAAGTTGGCGGCGAACGTGCGCAGATGATCCGCTTCGGCCATGAAGTCCAGCTCGTTGAGCAGACTGCGGCGCAGTTCGGCGATCCAATGCACGAAACCATAGCGGCGTCCGACTTCGGTATGCCGCTGCGCCGCAACGGCCACGCGTTCCAGTGCATTCAAATCGTTGCGAATGCGCCGGCCGATACCGGGTCGTTGCACCTTGATCACCGCTTCGTCGCCATCGGGCAGCGTCACGGCGTGCACTTGGGCCAGCGAGCCGGCGGCGAGCGGCATGGGATCGAAATGACGGAACAGTTCTTCCGGTGGCGCACCCAGTTCCACGGTCACCATGCGACGCACGGCCTGCAGGCTGATCGGCGTGACGTCGTCCTGGATTCGCGTCAGTTCAGCCAGGTAGTTCGAGTGCACCAGATCCGGTCGTCCGGACAAGGCTTGGCCCAGCTTAATGAAAGCGGGACCCAAGGCCTCCAGATCGTCGACGAAGCGTTGCGGTGTCAATCGCGGCGAAGGCTTGATCGGCCCGGGCACGCCGCGCAGCACACCTGCGCGCCGGTAACGCAGAGCGAACATAGCGATGCGCGAATAACGTCGGAAGCCGCTCATGGTTCATTCCTTCCTCCGAGCGCAGCTTAGTCAGACGTTTGTGCAGCCCTTGTCACCGCGTATGTCTTGTACATGGCTGTAAAGATCGGGTTAATGCCCGGCAGAGCCGACTGCCAACGTCTTGCGAAAGAATGCCAAAGCGTCCGTCTGAATCTGGGCATGTACTTTGACGCGGTCGACGCCTGGCGCATCCGTGCACATCACCGGCAGGCGCTTGGCCATGGCTACCGAGCAAGGCGCCAGGAACACCCAATGGCTGGCGGCCGGGATCTGCTTGATCGTATCGAGCTGGCGAATCGACGGTGCGATATGCAGCGCGTTCTCGCTCGGCCGGGCTACGCGATCGTTCTGGCCGTAGTAGAGAAAAACCGGCCGATCGATCGACGCCACGCCGGCATCGTCGAAGATCAAGCTGAGCGGTGCCATCGCGAATGCCGCCTTGACCCGTGGGTCGGCTGCTTTGCCCCAGCGGTCGAAATCCTGCTGGATCGACTGCATGACCTGCTCGACTGTTTGCCCATGGCTTGCAGCTTCCGCGCGAAACTTGTCCGCACCGGCGCAAAGGTCGTCACTGGGATAGCGTGTGCAATAACTGATAAAACGGCTGAAATTCGGCACTGCACCCACCAGCAGCAGACTGGTGTAGCCGCCGGCGGAGAAGCCGCCTACGCCGATACGTGTCGCATCGATACGGCGACTCCAGGTTTTGTCGGCGAGCAAGTCATTGATGACCGCCTGGACCTGGACGGGTCTTCCGTCGAGCACGGGCGCACGCCCGACACCGCTCTGGTCATGATAATTGTCGCGCGGGTGTTCCAGTGTCGCGACGACGAAACCGTGCGCAGCCAGATACGTCGCAAGATCGTGCAGGTCGAATGCGGAGCCGCCGTTGCCGTGCGACAACACCACCAAAGGTCTCACTCCGGCGAGCGGCGCGGCGTCGGTAACCGCGGCGACATCGTAGCCCTCGATTGCGGTGGAGCCTTTGTTCGTTGACGGATAGAACACATAGCCAGGCATATCCGCGCCGCCGACGGGATCGCGCACCTTAATGGCATGCATTCCTACGCCATTCGTCGTTTCGGCTGTCGCCGACGAAAACATCAGGGCAAGCCACAACAGCCACGCAAACCGCACGATCGACCGCATGTCTCCTTCCCCTCGCATGAACTAACGAAGGTTAGTCTAAACCGTTTCGCGAGCACGTCACGACTGCGCAACGCGTCGCAATGAATACGTATGCAGCGGCTGGTTGCTGCACTGCGATGCTTTCTACTATCCGCCCACTGCACGCAAGTCCGGCAGTCACGTTCGATGGCGCGCGGTGGAGCGCCATGACATCGGCATGCAAAGACAAGGCGCGACGGCCGGCCCGTCGCGTCGCGGACTCGCTCGGCAGTTTCATGGTCAACGACACGTTGGCCCAGCCCGATCCTCAACGACGCAGGATGGAGGTAGACCGCATGAACGGTTCGAAGATGTTCGCCGCACTGGCGCTATGCGCCGGCCTTGCTATCGTGCCCGCGATGAGCGCGCACGCGGCAATCAACAGCATGTCGCTCGGTGCCAGTTACGACGCGCAGAAGGCCAATATAACCTTCCGTGTGTACTCGGCTCACGCCACGCGCATTGCCGTGTATCTCTACGGCAGCGGGTACGGTGCACAGGAATCCACCAGCTATGTGCTCAGTTCCGTAGGCAATGGAGTCTGGGCAGTGACCGTGCCGGTGTCGGCGATCCAGTCGGCTGGCATCAGCGGCACAGTCTACTACGGCTATCGTGCGTGGGGTCCGAATTGGCCGTATAGCAGCAGTTGGACCAAGGGCAGCACGGCAGGCTTCGTCAGCGACGTGGACAGCAGTGGCAACCGCTTCAACCCGAACAAGCTGCTGCTCGATCCTTATGCGCTGGAGATGAGTCAGGACCCGCTCAACCCGTCCAATCAGAACGGCAATGTCTTTGCCTCGGGCGCGACGAATCGCGCCACCGACAGCGGCATCTACGCGCCCAAGGGCGTCGTGCTGTCGCAGGCAGCCCAGAGTACCGGTACCAAGCCGACGCGGGCGCAGAAAGACGACGTGATCTACGAGGTCAATGTGCGCGGTTTTACCGAGCAGGACAGCAGCGTTCCTGCGGCCTATCGTGGCACCTACAAGGGCGCGGGCATGAAGGCCAGCTACCTGGCCAGTCTGGGTGTCACCGCGGTGGAGTTCCTGCCAGTACAGGAAACGCAAAACGATGCTAACGATGTCGTGCCCAACTCGGACGCCAACCAGAACTACTGGGGCTACATGACCGAGGATTACTTCGCACCGGATCGGCGTTATTCGTCGAACAAGGCGGCCGGTGGGCCGACGGCGGAGTTCCAGGCGATGGTGCAGGCGTTCCACGCCGCCGGTATCAAGGTCTATCTCGATGTGGTCTACAACCATACCGGCGAAGGCGGCACTTGGACAGGCACCGATCCGACCACCGCGACGATCTATTCCTGGCGCGGTCTGGATAATTCGACTTACTACGAGCTTTCGGGCAACAACCAGTTCTATTACGACAACACCGGTGTGGGCGGTAACTACAACACATACAACACCGTGGCGCAGAATCTGATCGTCGATTCGCTCGCCTACTGGTCCAACACCATGGGTGTGGACGGCTTCCGTTTCGATCTGGCTTCGGTACTCGGCAATAGCTGCCTGAGCGATACCTTCCAATCTGCCGCGCCCAACTGTCCGAACGGCGGCTTCAATTTCGACGCGGCCGACTCGAACGTGGCGATCAATCGTATCCTGCGGGAGTTCACCGTGCGTCCTGCCGCTGGCGGCAGCGGCCTGGATCTGTTCGCCGAACCCTGGGCGATCAACGGCAATTCGTACCAGCTTGGCGGCTTTCCAAAAGGGTGGTCGGAATGGAACGGCGCGTATCGCGACACCTTGCGCCAGGCGCAAAACGAGCTGGGCAACATGACCATCTCGATCGGCCAGGACGCGAACGACTTCTCCGGCTCGGCCAATCTCTATCAGGCGGGCGGCCGCTCGCCGTGGAACTCGGTGAACTTCATCGACGTCCACGATGGCATGACGCTCAATGACGTTTATGCCTGTAACGGTCCGAGCAACAATCAGGCTTGGCCGTACGGTCCATCCGATGGCGGTACATCGAGCAACTACAGTTGGGACCAGGGCATGTCTGCGGGCACCGGCACGGCGTTGGATCAACGTCGCGCTGCGCGCACCGGGCTGGCGTTCGTGATGCTTTCGGCCGGCACGCCCTTGATGCAGGGCGGCGATGAGTATCTACGCTCGCTTCGTTGCAATAACAACGCCTATAACCTCGACTCCAGCGCGAACTGGTTGAACTACAGCTGGACCACGGACCAGACCAACTTCAATACCTACGCCAAGCGCCTGATCGCCTTCCGCAAGGCGCATCCATCGTTGCGTCCGGCTACCTGGTATACCGGCAGTCAGGTCGTGTGGTATCAGCCCAGCGGCGCGGTCGCGACCACGGCGTACTGGAACAACACCAGCAACTATGCCATTGCCTATACAGTCAACGGCTCTTCGTTCGGCGATAGCAACTCCATGTACATCGCCTACAACGGCTGGTCGGGCCAGGTGACTTTCACCCTGCCGGCTCCGCCCACGGGCACGCAATGGTATCGCGTGACCGATACCTGCAATTGGAACGATGGAGCCAATACGTTCGTCGCGCCGGGTAGTGAAACCTTGATCGGCGGAACGGGAGCGACGTACAACCAATGTGGGCAGTCGTTGTTGTTGCTGATATCCAAGTAAGCGAGTTCGTGGCAAGGGTTCACTCCCTTCCAGCCTTCCCCGCAAGCAGGCGGGAAGAGCAGAAAAAAGCTTTGCTCCCTCCCCTGCTTGCAGGGGAGGGTCGGGGAGGGGTGAGCCTTGCCTCAGTTCTTTCCAACCCGCCGGGGCGTCAACCACGCCAACACCGCCGCAATCAAAAACAACGCGGGCACATCGCCCAGCAAATGCCCGGTGTGCCCGGGATGCGCCACCGATTGCCAGGCCATGATGACGCCGTGCACAACGCTCGACCACACGGCGAACCAGATCAGGCTCAGGTGCTCCAGGGGCGAGCGCGATGCCAGCAGCAGGAACACGCCGAGCGTCGCATAGATGCCGACGATCATCAGCGGATAATCCGAATAGCCCTCGTGCCAGGCCCAGCCCGCCGGCCAAAGCAGCATTAGCGGGTACAAGCAAAAGCACAGTACTCCGGCCACGATCAGGGCCATGCGCAAGTAGCTCAGACGCTGTTGTTCGAGCATCACGTGTCTCCCGTACGGCCGCGACATACGCGGTTTACGGTCGGGATATTCATGCCGCCAAGCAACGCTTGCCTATCGGCCATTCGCGCTAGGACTCGACGACGACGCGCCAGACGTGTTCGCTTTGCTGCTGCCAGCGGATGTCCACGGGCAGGAATTTCTCGATCAGGCGGGCGTTGCTTTGCAGATGATCGCTTAGCCGATGCGTGGTGAACTCGCCGCCGCCAGCGAGCGCCATCGGCAACACGAGTTGGTCGGCCAGATGCTCGCAAGCATACGCCGTGGAGGCGAGATAAGCCTTCACTTCGTGCGCCAGCTTCAACGCGACCTGCTCCGCTTGCACGCCGCGCTGGCCATAGGCGGTAAAAGTGGCCACATGTCCCGCATGTCCAATCTTGACCAATAACGCATTACCGGGCCCGACCGGCGGTTTGATGCTTCGCAGATGCAGCGCGTCGGCATCGAGTCCGAGTTCCTTGCCGAGCACACGCAACTCGCGATGGCCGATCTGCGAATCCAGCGCGGAAAGCATGGCGAAGGCCTCGATGGAGCTCGTGTCGCCACGCGCGTGCAGCGCAAGGCGCCGCAGTGCGGAAGCCGGTTGCACGCTCGCATGCAACGATCCGCCTCCGGCCGGATAAAAACCATGCTTGAGCAGCTCGACGCTCGCACCGACACCCATCGCTTGCAGGGCAGGCAGGTACGTGTCGGCGATAAAGTCCGCGCACGGCGCCATCGGATTATGCGTGCCGCCTTCGATCCACAGCCGCGACGGTGCGTCGGCCTGCCATAGCGCGGGCCATACCGTTTGCAACACCAAGGTGGTGGAACCGGCGCTGCTCGTGGAAAAACGATAGTCACCGGCTGTTACCGGGCCGGGAACGAAGCGCAGGCGCATCGATCCCAGCTCGGCACCGGTAACGTCGGCCTGGCCGATCTCCGCTGCGGCGCGTACGGCCGTCAGGTGCTGGCGCATCAAGCCAGGGCGCGACCGGCGCGCGCGAATCCGCTCCATCGTGAAGCCGATGCCGGTGCAAAGACTCAGGCTGAGTGCCGTCCGCAGCAATTGACCGCCGCCTGCCTCGCCGTCGAGTTCGATCATCTCCATAAACATTCCGTCATGATGCCGGGAGGGCATTTGTCCGCCCGGCGTTGTTTCCGTTGCGCTGTGCGTGGATCAGCCCTTCACGCACACCACTTGCCGCAGTGTATGTACGATCTCGACCAGATCGTTTTGCGCCGCCATGACCGCCTCGATCGGCTTGTAGGCCGCGGGCGATTCGTCGACCACCTCCGCGTCCTTGCGGCATTCGACGTGGGCGGTCGCCTTGACGTGATCGGCCACACTGATGCGCCTGCGCGCCTCGGTACGGCTCATCACACGGCCAGCGCCGTGGCTGCAGCTGTGGAAGCTGTCGGCATTGCCCAGGCCGCGCACGATAAAGCTTTTCGCGCCCATGCTGCCTGGGATGATGCCCATTTCGCCCTTACGCGCGCTTACCGCGCCCTTACGCGTCACCAGTACGTCCTTGCCGAAGTGGTGCTCGCGGCTGACGTAATTGTGGTGGCAATTGACCGCTTCGGCTTGCGCCTCGAACGGCTTGGTAATCACCTTGCGCACCGCATCGACCACGTTCTGCATCATGATGTGGCGATTCGTCCGCGCATAACGCTGGGCCCAATCCACGGCGAAGACGTAGTCGGCGTAGTGGTCGCTGCCCTCGGGTAGGTAGGCCAGGTCCTGGTCCGGCAGGTCGATCATCCAGCGACGCATATCCTGCTTGGCCAGTTCGATGAAGTGCGTGCCGATGGCGTTGCCTACGCCACGCGACCCCGAGTGCAGCATGAACCACACGCGGTTCTCCTCGTCCAGGCAGACCTCCACGAAGTGATTGCCCGTACCGAGCGTACCGAGATGGTTGAGGTTGTTGGTGCGACCGAGCCTGGGGTGGCGCACGACGATCTGCGCGAAATCGTCCGCGAGTGTCGTCCACCCGGCGACGGTTGTCGCTGGCGGATTGGCCCAGGCGCCCTTGTCGCGCGGTCCCACCGTACGACCGTGCGGAACGGCCTTCTCGATCGCGCTACGCACCTCGCCCAGGTGATCCGGCAGGTCGTCGCCGGTCAACGTGGTCCGTGCCGCGATCATGCCGCAACCGATATCCACGCCGACCGCAGCCGGCACGATGGCGCCGAGCGTCGGCACCACCGAACCCACCGTCGCGCCCTTGCCCAAGTGCACATCCGGCATCACGGCGATCCAGCGATGAACGAAAGGCAGGCGCGCGATATTGACCAATTGCTGGCGCGCTTCGTCTTCCAGCGGCACGCCGCGCGTCCATAGCTTGATCGGCACGGCGCCGGGTTCGTTGATCACGTCATAGTTGGTGCTCATGGTCTTTGACTCGATAGATCGTTAAATGACGCGGCAACGCGCGACGGGGTAAACCCAGTATCGGCGACAGTGGCTGGCGCCGTTCCAGGTGCTTATCGCGCGTTGCCGCGTTTCTGTATCCGGCAAGCCTCATTGCTTGCCAGTCCTCCGTTGCGAAAGAGACTCCTGTCTCCCTGCAATCGGTCACGCCGGCCCTCCGGCATGATCGCCGCGGCAACTCCTGTGCCGCCCTGTCCGAAGCGCAACCGTGGCGATTCGCTTGGGATCCTTGACGGACACAGGGCAAGCGGCGTGCCAACGCCACGCTTGTCTTTTATCTGACTGATTAAAAAGAATAAAAATTCGAGGTTGGTTTTTGACCCACCTCCTGATATCAAAAATATCTATACTTTTAGATAGCTATTTATCTAAAAACATCTATGAGAAAGCAGGTAGTCATTGGCATGCTGGGCACTCAACTCGACGCCGGGACCGGGTCGGTGCGCTGGGAGCGCTGGCGTCCCACAGTGTCGCTGGGCATGCATGAGGATTTCCTGCTCGACCGGCTCGAGCTGCTGCTCGACGAGCGTCGCTACGCCAAGCTGGCCAGGGTCGTCTGCGACGACATCGCACAGGTTTCGCCCGAGACGGAGATTCGCCGGCACGACATGTACCTGGCCGACCCCTGGGATTTCGAAGGTGTCTACGCGACGCTGCACGATTTTCTGCGTGCCTATGCGTTCCGGCCGGATGAAGAGGACTACTACGTCCATATCACCACCGGGACGCATGTAGCGCAGATCTGCTGGTTCCTGCTCACCGAGAGTCGGATCTTTCCAGGCCGCCTGCTGCAGACCTCGCCACCGCGCAAGCAGGATGGCGGCGAAGCCGGAAGCCTTGCCGTCATCGACCTGGATCTGTCTCGCTACGACCGCATCGCGCAACGCTTCGAACGGCAGCAACTGGAAGATCGGGATCTGCTCAAGAGCGGTATCGCTACGCGCAATGTGGCGTTCAACCGGATGATCGAGCAGATCGAGATCGTCGCGACACGCTCGCGTGCGCCCATGTTGCTGATGGGGCCTACGGGGGCAGGCAAGAGCCAGCTCGCCCGGCGCGTGTTCGAGCTCAAGAAACTCAAGCACCAGTTGCCTGGCCGCTTCGTCGAGATCAACTGCGCGACCCTGCGCGGCGATGGGGCGATGAGCACCTTGTTCGGCCATACGCGTGGCGCCTATACCGGTGCCACCAGCGACCGTGCGGGATTGCTGCGCTCGGCCCATCAGGGTTTGTTGTTTCTCGACGAGATCGGCGAACTGGGCACGGACGAACAAGCCATGCTGCTGCGGGCGCTGGAAGAGAAGCGCTTTCTTCCCGTCGGCGGCGACAAAGAAGTCGAAAGCGATTTCCAGCTGATCGCAGGGACCAATCGCGACCTGCAGGCCGCCGTGGCGGCAGGGCGTTTCCGTGAGGACCTGTTGGCGCGCTTGAATCTCTGGACGTATCGCCTGCCCGGCTTGGCTGAGCGTCGTGAAGATATCGAGCCGAACCTGGATTTCGAGCTGGAGCGCTGGTCGCGCGAACAGCATCGGCGCGTGGCTTTCAATCGCGAGGCCCGGGCGCGCTTCCTGGCGTTCGCCACTGGCCCGCAGGCGCGTTGGACGGGCAATTTCCGCGACCTCGGCGCATCGGTCATGCGCATGGCTACCCTGGCCAATGCAGGGCGTATCCAGGTGGAGCTGGTCGAAGAGGAACTGGCCAGGCTGACCGCGCAATGGCGCGCGCCGCCATCGCCCTCACCGCTCGATGCTCTACTGGGCGACAAAGTCGCCGAGCTGGACCGTTTCGATCGCGTGCAGCTGGAAGATGTGGTTCGTGTCTGCGCAAGGTCGAAATCGCTCTCACAGGCCGGGCGCGAACTGTTTGCGGCATCGCGTCAGCAGCGCGCGAGCACCAACGATGCCGATCGCTTGCGCAAGTATCTCGCGCGTTTCGGCCTGGATTGGGAGCAAGTGAAGGACGCCGATTAGATGCAATCTTTGAGCTTGCGCACCGCCTCGCGGATGTCGCGCACGCTGGCGCCGCCATAGCCGAAGATCAGTCCGCCGCGTTCGGGTGGCTCGGCGTAGCACATGGACAAGGGGCGCACCGACACGCCGACCTTAGCCGCGGCACGGGAAATCGCCACGTCGTCGATGCCGGGCGGGAGCAGTGCCACCAGTTGCATGCCGGCTTCGGCACCGATCACGCCCAGGCGGTCGGCCAGATGCGCGTCGATCGCTTCCAGCAACGCCGTGCGTCGCTCCATGTAAATACTGCGCATGCGCCGGATATGCCGGGCGAAGTGGCCTTCACGGATAAAGTCGTTCATCACCAGCTGGTACAGCGTGGACGAGAACGTATCCATTGCATTGCGCACGCTCTCGAAGGCCGGCATGGCGTCGTGTGGCACCACGATGTAACCCAGCCGCAGCGCCGGGAACACCACCTTGCTGAAGGTGCCGACATAGATGACGCGCGCGTCGCTATCCAGTCCTTGCAGCGAGGCGATCGGCCGGCCGGCCAGGCGGTACTCGCTGTCGTAGTCGTCTTCGATGATCCAGGCGCCGCTGCGCGCAGCCCAGTTGAGCAGCTGGATACGTCGAGTCGCGCTCATCGTCACGCCGAGCGGAAACTGGTGCGAGGGGGAGATATACGCCGCGCGCGCCTGGCGGCTGCGGCGGATGCCCTCGGCGACTACCAGGCCTTCCTCGTCCACCGGTACCGGCACGATATGCGCCCCGGCTACCTGCAAGGCCTGGCGTGCGCCGGGATAACCCGGTTCCTCCATCCATACGCGCATGCCGGGCTCCAGCAGGGCGAGCGCGCAAATGAGCAGGCCTTGCTGCGATCCGGTGGTAACCAGAATCTGCGAAGCGTCGCAGCGCACGCCGCGCACCGTGGCAAGGTAGTGCGCGATGGCTTCGCGAAACGGGCCATGACCGACGGGATCGTCATAGGTCATCTGGTTCGAAGGCATCTGACGTACATGTCGATTTACCAGCTTCGCCCAGATTTCGCGCGGAAAATGGTCGAGGGCGGGCAGGCCGACGCGGAATGCGCCCTGGTTGGCCAGCCAGGGCGGGGGCGGTTCCTGCATATCGAGCGCGACGCGCGAGAAACGCCGCGGCACAGAGGGCGCCTCGGTTGGCTTGGGCGGGGTCGCCGCGGGTGCAGTCGCCGTACCGCCACGGATCGATTGCGCTACGCAGGTGCCGGCACCTACAAAGGTCTCCAGGTAGCCTTCTGCAAACAGCTGTTCGTAGGCGCTCAGTACTGGCAGACGCGAAATCTTCAGCTCCTTGGCCAAGGCGCGCGTGGATGGCACGCGTTGGCCTGGCTGCAGCCGGCCATCGATGATCGCGCGGCGAAACCAGTCGGAAAGTTGCCGGTGCAGCGGCAGGTCGCCGTGCCGGTCCAGTGCGATCGGTGGTAGAAAACCGGCAGTAACCCGCGTCATGCCCTTCGCTCTCCCCAAAAGAAGTGGCCATGCCGGATGCTAGCAAAGTGGCTATATCGATAGACCACCGGCTCACCTAGCTTTTCGCCACCCCCGCATCTATCAGGATCCACCGGTCCATGGCTTGGCGTTCGCTTCAGTTCGCTTGTTTAGTGGTTTGTCTGGGCGCCGTGGCTACGGCCGCCGCGCAATCGGTCGATGTTCCCGCGGCCGAGTCGCTGCCATCGCCGGCCGTACGGCAGGAAATGGCCGATGCCTGGTGGACCGGCCCCATGCTGGCCAATTCGGCTGCCACGCTGCCCCGTGGGCACTGGCTGATCGAGCCCTATGTCTATGACATTCACTCGGATCGCTCCGACAGCTACGGTTCGCGCGCATACGTGCTGTATGGCCTGACCGATCGCCTGACTGTCGGCATGATTCCGATCGTGGGCTACAACACCGCCGATGGCGGTCCGAGCAGCTCGCGTGTATTGCTCGGCGATTTCAGTGTTCAGGCGCAATACGGGCTGACTCAGTTTCAGCCGGGCAGTTGGGTACCGACAACGGCGATCCAGATCCAGGAGACCTTGCCCACCGGCCGCTACGATCATCTGCACGACAACCCCGGCAATGCGCTGGGCAGCGGGGCCTACGCCACCACCGTGCAATTCAACGCGCAGACGTACTACTGGATGCCGAACGGGCGCATCTTGCGCATGCGCCTGAATGTTGCCCAGACCTGGGCGCGCAGCACGCGCGTGCATGGCGTGAGCGTCTACGGCACCGGCGAGGATTTCAATGGCAATGCCCAGCCAGGCAATACGTTCTACGTGGGCCTGGGCTGGGAATACAGCGTGTCGCGCCGTTGGGTACTGGCGCTCGACGCCACTTATACGCGCAATCGCAGCACTCGCGTTGCCGGGCAGGACATAGTGACGATCGACGGCCTGCCGGAGGTCATGCCCTACCGCTCGCGTTCCGGCTCGAACATCGCCTATGGCCTGGCGCCGGCCATCGAATACAACTGGTCATCGAACATGGGCGTACTGCTGGGCACCCGCGTGATCTTCGGCGGGCATCGCACGACGACCACGATCACCCCAGCGGTAGCGTTGAACATGGTGTTCTAGGGCGCCACGCCTGGAGCGCGATAGCCTGCGAAATCGCATGCTATCCTCCGATGCATCCGGTGCGACGGGGCGCCGTTGGGGGGCTTATGGGATTGATTATTTTTCTGGTCATCATCGTCGCGATCGTGTTTTACGTCGTGTCGCTCTACAACGGCCTGGTGTCCGCGCGAAACAGCTACAAGAACGCATTTGCACAGATCGATGTACAGCTCACGCGCCGGCATGATCTGATCCCCAATCTGGTGGAAACGGCCAAGGGCTATCTGGCGCACGAGCGTGAAACGCTGGAATCGGTGATCCGGGCGCGCAATGCGGCGGTGACGGGTTTGTCCGGTGCCAAGGCCAATCCCGGCGATGCGGCGGCGATGCAGCAATTGTCCGATAGCGAGAACACGCTGACGCAAAGCCTGGGTCGCCTGTTTGCCCTGAGCGAATCGTATCCGGACCTGAAGGCCAACCAGACGATGATGCAGCTTTCCGAGGAACTGACCTCCACGGAAAACCGCGTCGCCTTTGCGCGTCAGGCCTATAACGACGCCGTCATGACGTACAACAACCGGCGCGAAGTATTTCCCGGTTCTTTTGTCGCCAATAGCTTCAGCTTCCAGCCGGCCGAGCCGCTGGCGCTGGAAAACCCGGCCGCCCGCGAAGCGCCGAAGGTTTCTTTCAGCTAATCGCGTCACGGCCGCCGACCTCCGGCGGCCTGCGTGGGGGAACGCATGGATTTCTTCGCTCAGCAGGCGCGTGTGCGCGGCAGTAGCCGGCGCATGGTGGTGTTGTTCGCCCTAGCCGTATTGGCGACGGTGGCTGCGGTCGATGCCCTGGTGTGGCTGTGTATGGGCGAGCGTGGCCTCATGCATGCCGGATGGAGTAATTATCGCCTGATCGGCGTGACCTCGATGGCCGTGTTGTTGTTGATCGGCGGCTGCGCGCTCTATCGCATCGCTACCTTGTCCGGCGGTGGCAAGACGGTCGCCGAAGGCATGGGCGCGGTACCGGTGCCTCCGGATACGCAGACGCTGCAGTTGCGATTGTTGCGCAACGTGATCGAGGAGGTTGCGATTGCGTCCGGCCTGCCGGTGCCGGATATCTACCTGCTGCCAGAAGAGCCTGGCATCAATGCGTTTGCCGCGGGCTATTCGGCGTCCGATGCGGCCATCTGCGTTACGCAAGGCTGCCTGGATCACCTGAGTCGCGACGAATTGCAGGGCGTGATCGCGCATGAGTTCAGCCATATCCTCAATGGCGACATGCGATTGAATATCCGCCTGATCGGCCTGCTGTTCGGCATCATGGCGCTGGCGGTCATCGGCCGCCAGTTGATCAATATCGGCAACCTGCGCATCGGCCGGCGTGGCTCGAACGACGGCCGCGCCTGGATGCTTGGCCTGGCGCTGCTTGCGATCGGCTATATCGGGTACTTCTTCGGGCGACTGATCCAGTCGGCGGTCGCGCGTTCGCGCGAATCGCTGGCCGATGCTTCAGCGGTGCAGTTCACGCGGCAAACGCGCGGTATTGCCGGAGCCCTCAAGAAGATCGCCGCGCTTGGCGATGGCTCGCGGCTACAAGCGGCCAATCGACACGAGGTCGCACACATGTTGTTCGGCGATGCCGATGCCCCGAGTTGGCTGGGCGGCCTATACGCGACGCACCCGCCATTGCTCGAACGCATCCGCGAACTCGATCCAGTATTTCGTGAAAAAGATCTGGAGAAAATCTTCCAGGCGATGCAGGGAGTCGATGCAGCAAGGGAGGCGGCGGCTGAAGTCAAAACCAGGCCCGAGCTCGATCCGTTGCCGTTCGTGTTCAGTGCGGCGGCAGCAGCATCGGCGCCGGCGAGCATGCCCATTTCCCCGTCCGCTGCGCTGGTGCAGGCGACGCATCAGCCCGAAACGGCGCTGGCCTTGCTGTTTGCCCTATTGATGTCGCCGGTACCGGCTGCCGCACAGGCGCAGCAGCGCCGTATCGCCGATGCGCTCGGTGACGATGTGCGTTACGCTGCCATCGCGCTGGTCGACGACGCACGGCGGTTGGCGCCCGGTCAGCCGATGACGCTGCTGTCGCTCGCGTTCCCCGCACTCAAGCAATTGCCAGCCGGTCGCTTGCAAACGGTGCTCGATACCCTGCAAGGCGTAACGCAAGCCGGCGGTGAGCTCGATCTCGATCGCTATTGCCTGGCACGCCTGCTGCTCATGCAATTATCCGAAGCCGTGCATCCGCGTAGCGCACCCATCGATGGCAAGAAGAAGCTGCCAGCTTGCACGGCAAGCGTCGCGCTGACGCTTGCCGTGGTCGCTCTCCATGGCGGCGCCAACGAGCAGGCGGCAAAACATGCTTGGTTGCTGGGTATGGCCGAAGCCTTTCCGGGCTCGTCGCTGCTCTGGCGTCCCTTATCCGCAGCCTGGCAGTCAGAGCTGGATCGGGCGCTGGACGATCTGGATGGCTTGTTGCCGCCGGCCAAGGAGATCTTCATTCAGAGCCTGTTGAAAACCATTCGTGCGGACGGCGAACTGATCGATGCGGAAATGGCGCTGCTGCGGGTGATTTGCGCGAGCCTGCATTGCGCGGTGCCGGTGCAGTGAGATTCGTGTAGCGAGGTTGTCGCAAGCGTTCGCCTCTTGCCGAATGCATCGGGTAGGCGCGGTATCTCAGCTGGATAAGCCTTGGCGGGATCGAGTTTGTGTCGAAAAGAACCTTCGTCGTCCTGGCGAACGCCGGGACCCAGTGACTTTCACCTCCCGAAAGTCACTATCCGCAAATGGGCGAAGTCCTCACGGCAATCCCGCAACTTCTTGCTCTTGTATGAGGCTATCCTCATATATCTATAATGCGTATCTCCCCCTTCAAGTCCCTCTACGCTCGGAGATACCGCATGTCCCGCACCGACGTCGTCATCAAGACCCGCGACGGCCATTGCCCCGCTTCGCTGTTCACCCCGTCTGCCGGCAACGGTCCGTGGCCGGGCGTGATTTTCTACATGGATGGCCTGGGCATTCGTCCCGCACTCTGGGAGATGGCGCAGAAACTGGCCGATACCGGCTATGTGGTGCTGCTGCCCGATCTGTTCTACCGCGAAGGCGGTTACGAACAAATGGTGCCGACCGAGGTGTTCGCCGATCAAAAGAAGATCGATAACTTGATGCGCCTGATCGGCACGCTCTCCCACGACCGCAAGGTGTCCGACAGCGCGGCCTTCATCGAATTCCTCGCCGGCCGCCCGGAAGTGAAGGGCAAGCGCTTCGGTAGCACCGGCTATTGCATGGGCGGAAGCGTCGCGCTGACCGCCGCTGGCGAATACAAGGATGCCTTCGCTGCCGTGGCTTCGTTCCATGCCGGCGGCGTGGTTACCGATCAGTCCGATAGTCCGCATCGTTTCTTCAAGGGCGTCGCCGCGCGCGTTTACGTCGCCGGCGCAGTCGAAGATGCACATTTCACCGATGCGCAGAAGGCCGAGCTCGAGAAGGCGCTGGCCGAGGCCGGCATCGAGCACACCGTAGAAACCTATGCCGGCGCGCGGCATGGCTTCGCCGTGCCCGATCATCCGGCCTACAACACCGAGGCCGATGCACGTCACTGGAAGACGCTGGCGGATATGTTCGGCGCCAAGCTCAACGCATAAGCATCTGCGGGAGCGGTTATTCGTGCCGCTCCCGCCATGCCTGGCGTTTACGACATCTATACGCTTGACCGCGCATTCCATGCGCGCTTTTTTATGCCTGCCGGCTTCATCATGGCGGCATGACGATACTCCACAAACCATCGTTCAGCGCGCGCGGCATCGGTCTGGCCGCTGCGGTACTACTGTTTGTGCTCGCCGCGCTCGAACTGCTGAGCGGCAACCAGGCCGATGCGAACATCTGGCGCGGAGTCGCGCTGGGGGCGTTGTATCTATGCCTCTGTCTGGCGCACAAGCATGCCGGGTCGTCGTCGCTGTGGATCGCCGCGCCGCATAGAACTTATCGAAGGCCCAGCGACTGACTCCAAGCGGATGCGCGGAAGGCTTGCAGCCGGAGGCCCCTCGGCCGGGTAAGCGGGCAGCGACTGCGTGCCGGTGGGCACCGGCTGCAAACCTTCCGCGCATCGTTTCACCTTTCCGCCATCTTCAGCCTGCTAGAAGTCAGTCAGCAGCATGGCGTCGCGCCCGCCTTTCGGTTGTGGCGCATCCATCCAGCCACTTATCATCCTGGGCTTCCCAAGCCGGCTGGAGAATACGTTGTGACCGAAAAACTCTCCACCGGCATCGAAGGATTGGACCGACTGACCGATGGCGGTTTCCGACGCGGTTCGGCCTACATCGTGCAAGGCCCGCCAGGCGCCGGCAAAACGATCCTGGCCAATCAGTTCTGCTATGCGCATGTGCGCAACGGCGGTCGCGCGTTATATATGTCCCTGCTGGCCGAATCGAGCGATCGGATGCTTGCCTACGTTCGGCAGATGGCGTTCTTCGACGAAGACGTCGTGCCGGGACGCCTGCAGTATGTGAGCGGCTATGGCGTGCTCGAGCGCGAGGGTTTGCTGGGGCTGAGCAAACTCATTCAGCACGAACTCAAGCGCCACCAGGCCACTGCGATGGTGCTTGACGGCACGTTCGTGGCGCAGTCTGTAGCTTCGGAGCACGAATTCCGTGCCTTCATCCATGGCCTGCAGGGTGTGGCCACGGCGGCCGGCGCCGTGCTGGTCATGCTTACCCATCAGGCGCGCCTGGCGACCAGTCCCGAGCACACGATGGTCGATGGCTGGATCGAGATGAGCAACGAGACAGTCGGTTATCGCGCCGTCCAGCACATTCAAGTGCGCAAGCAGCGCGGTGCGGCCATTATCGGCGGCAAGCACAGCTTTCGTATCAGCGAAAAGGGCATTACGGTCTTCCCGCGTGCAGAGAGTTGCGTACCGGCGACCCCGTCCGCAGCGCATTCTGCTGGCAGCCTGGGCAGCGGTCTGCCGGATCTGGACGCTTTGATTGGAGGCGGGCTGCCAAGCGAGTCTGCCACCTTGGTACTGGGACCGACCGGCTCCGGCAAGACCACGCTGGGCCTGCATTTTCTCTCGGAGGCGACACCGCAAGCGCCTGCGCTGATGTTCGGCTTCTACGAAACACCCGCTCGTCTCCGGGTCAGGGCGCGCGGCCTGGGTTTCGATCTCGATGGCATGATCGACAGCGGTGCGTTGGAGCTGATCTGGTGGCCGCCGGCGGAAATCCTTCCCGATGAAGTGGTGCACGAGATCGTTCACCGCGCCCGTGTCATCGGCGCACGGCGCGTCTTCGTCGATGGGTTGGCGGCGCTTCGCGATGGCCTGAACGATCGCGAGCGCCTGCCATACATCGTCAATGCGCTTAGCCATCAGTTGCGCGACATGGGCGCTACCGTGCTCTACGCGCTGGAGATCCGCGAACTGGGCTTCGAGGCAAGCATGCCCAGCGATGAGTTGTCGGCCATGATCGATAACGTCTTGCTGCTGAACCTGTCACGCCACGATCAGGCGGCGCGGCGCTATCTTTCGATCGTCAAGATGCGTAGCGGTGATTTCGACCCGTATACGCGTCAGTTTCATATCGGCAACCGTGGCTTTGTCCTGACGGTGGATGAGCGGCTGCAAGCTTTCGGCCGCGCGGAATAAACGCCAATGCTGCGTATCTTGCTAGTCGAGGACGATCCGGACGTCGCCATGGTTGTGGCAACGCTGCTGGAGGCGGCAGGCCATCATGTCACCGTGGCCGGCGATGGGCGGCAAGGTTATGAGATCGCCATGCAAGAGCAGCCTGAGTTGGTCGTCACCGACTTGATGATGCCCGTGATGAGCGGTCTGGAGATGGCCATGGCTCTGCGCGCCAGTGGATTCGCGCGGCCCATCGTCATGTGCAGCGCTGTGGCGGAAAACCGCGTGGGAACGGGGCCCGATGGCTACGATATCTTCCTGCTCAAACCGTATCGCTCCGACGAACTGCTCGAAGCGATTCAGCGCCTGCACGAGGCCGGTGGGATGCCGGGCTAAAGGCGCCCGGCCAACCGCTCACGATGGGTAATCCAGCTTCGGATACCAATGCGGATCGCGCCCTTCGGGCGTGGCATCCAGGATGGTCCAGAGGGGCATGAGATCGGGTGCGCCACGGGGATCCTGCCCAGGATCCATGGTGTTGCCGTCCATCTCTCCCGCCCAGAACAGCCGGATGTGGCCGTCGCGGCGCGTAAAGACAATGAACGCGGGAATATCGCTGCCGTCCTCGGCCATGCCGTAGTAATCGCGGCTGTAGTTGCCGTTGAGATCGGAGTACAGCGGCAGGTCGCGCCAGCCGCGCTCGCGCTTGAAGGCCAGCAACCGGTCCAGCGGCGAACGCGCGACGACAGCAAAGGCTACGCGCTGCATGATGTCGCGTGCCTCGCCGTTCCATGCGCCAAGCAGCGATGTGCACATCGGACAGGGGCGCTCTCGCTGCGGGCCGAACATAAAGCTATAAACCACCAGCGTCTGCTTGTCGCCGAACAGTCCGGCCAAATCCACCGAGCCCTGTTCGCCTTCAAAACGGTAATCGCCGATGACTTCGCCACCGGCCGGCAGTGCGCGGCGCATTTCCGCAACGCGTTCGATATGCCGCCTGAGCTCGATTTCCTCGGCCAGCAAAGCGGTGCGCGCGCGGCGATAGCTATCGCTCTCGTTGGGGAATCTCATGCTGCCGCGGCTGGCAAGCTCGGCCGCGGGAACCAAGTCGGAATGGGAAGCCATAAGCGATCTCCATGAATGGAAGGGGTCGACATTCGTTGGGCGCCGCTGTGTCTGGCGCTCAACTCTACGACGAACCGGAGATCGCCGGATCGACAGCTCAAACCAGCATCGACCCCAAGGCCAGCAAGCAGGTCAGCGAGCAGAGGGTGAACAGGCTACGCAGCAGCAGGCTCTCGAATTTCATGTTGGTTCTCCGTGAGTTTTGAGGGGTTTGCTGTATAGATCGCAAAGGTCGTGCCAACTACGAAGAGGGCGGGAAACACGCATTCCCAAGCCATTTCTGTCACGCTGGCACTGAATGGTCCGGCGTCCGCGGACAATGTCGGCCGGGCAGGCGGACAGTCGACAGCCTGTCCAGATCGCCGGCCGGATAGGCGCGTCGGCCCTTCGTAAGTGGCGGACCTGAGTGTTAGTTCGAACTCGGGAGGCTGACTTTCATTTTTCGCTCATTGCGGCACGGAAAACCATCCAACTGTCGTATTGACCACATTAAGGCCGTGCGCGAGCATGCCTTGAGCGGACAGTGACGTTCGCCAGGGGGACAGCTATGCGGATCTATTTGCTGGGCGCCGGACTTATCGTCCTGGCGATGTGGGGCTATATGTACTCGCGGCGCCTGAGCGATGGCGCCATCGCCGATTTCTACGTCCTGGATGCCAAATCGACGGTCGATCTGGATGCCGAAGCATCTTGCGCGTTGGTTGCCGACGATTTCCACGGAACCTCGATAAGCACCATTCGCGGCGAAGCGGTCAAACAGAGTTTGGACAAGGCGAAGTTCTGCGAAGACATGCACCGGGCCGTTGCGATATTGCGGCAGGCGGCGCAAGCGGCACATACGGCGCCGAACGTGAGTTACAGCAACCAGCAGAACCGCGTCATCTTCGCGCCCGATCATCGCGCGGCGACGATCGATGTGACTTATCAGCTCGATATCGGTCGCATGCACGTCAGCGGGCAGCGCACGGATAAGCTGATCAAGCGCGATGGCAAGGTGCTTCTGCTCGAGCAAGACGATCGCAGCGATGTTTCACTGGTGATGCGCTGACGAGGGGCATTATTGGAGCGGGCGGCCGGCGCGTTGCAGCGCGCTCCGGCAATCGGCGTAGTAGGTAGGAAAGCTTGCGCGGACGCGCGCCGGTCCCATGGTGAAGCCATAACGCACCGCGCCAGCGCGGTCCTTGATCCAGGCGCCGGTGGAATAAGTGGTCAGCAGGCTGCCCAACTGCTGCAACGAAAGTTCACGGCTGAATACCACGGCGTCGTTGATCGTATGCGCCAGCCCGGTCAGTTGCGGCATGACTTCTTGCTGGTTGATCTCAAAGTAGGCGCGGTTCGCGCGTCCGATCAGCTGAGTGGCCCGTTCGCTGCCAACCAGGTAATACGCGGTCAGCGTAATGCCGTCGGCAGCGCAGCTTACGGTGAGCTTGTTGCTGCCTCCGCGGACGATCTGGGTGAAGGTCAGCATGGGTGCGGCCGACGGCGTGTAGTTCGCATGCAGAGGTAGCCGCCCGTTGTTGGACCAGCCCCAGGCCAGCAGGCGATCCGTGTCGATCCAGGCAAAGTCATCGGCTGGGGGCGTCGGCAATCCTTCCAGCCCGGTCGTCTCGATATCCATGGCCTTGAGATAGGTCGCCGCGGACGAATGGGAATCCGCCTTCATCGCCGCGATTTCCGGTCCGCGCAGCCCGAAGCGGTCGGAACCTGCGGGAGACCATCGATAAAGCCCGCCCAGATAGGCGTAGGCGCAGGCACCCGTACAAAGCGCCGCCCGGGGAGCGGCGCCCGGTCGGTGCGCTGCGCCCAAGTGCGTCACCATTTCTCCCGTGCGCAGCAACCGGCCGAGTGCCTGTCCTGCATCGATATCGGTCCCGCCGGCATCCAGATAGACATCCGAACCGCGTGGAATCTTTCCCGCTTTTACGAGTGCCGCAAATTGCTGCGGCGCATCGGCATCGATGGTGCCAGCCAGATAGACCTGTGTTGCCTTCGCCACGGCCAGCGTCAGGCGGTCGCTTTTGATGGCGATCGATAATCGATGCGCCGGCTCCTGTGGTTTGGCTCGTGCGTGTGCGGGCCAAGGCAGAATGCAAGCGGCCAGCAACACCAGATGTCGTAGCGCACGGGGTGTCATGCGTCGGTGCGCGGCGGCGAGAGGCACAATCGTTTCCATCGTTGTAAAAAAGGGCAGTGTCACCGGTCGAGCATGTCCGTCTAATGAACATGGCCGCAAGGTGACGCGGTCGCGACGGAAGGCGTGTTAACTCGCAAGTCCGCTTTTATCTATCGGCCAGGGAGGCGCCGACTACGGGAGGATTCTTATGGAAAGCGCATTGGATATGTCCATGCCTTGGTGGCACTTCGTTTGGCGCGGTGTCGCGGCCTACGTGGCCGTGCTGGTGCTGCTGCGACTGGCAGGGCGGCGTTCCTTCGGTGACATGTCGCCATTCGACATCATCGTGCTGATCATTGTGGGTGGCGTCCTGCGTACGGCCATCCTGGGCAGCGATGCATCGTTTGTCGGTCCGATGATCGCGGTGGCCAGCATTATCCTGACCAACCGCCTGATCGGCTGGCTCTCTGCGCATTGGCCGGCCTTCAATCGCTTCGTCGAAGGCTATCCGGCGGTACTCGCCCGCGATGGCAAGCGAGATCGAAGGGCCTTGCGCAAATACGGTGTCTCCGACTCGGAGTTCAATCGCGAGTTACATGCCCATGGGCTGGAGGACGAGCGAGAGGTGGCGATTGCGCGGCTGGAGCCCAATGGCAAGATCACCTTGATACGCCGTGGGGCGTGAAGCTTTGCCTGAGCAGCGCCGGCTTGCCACAGACGGGGCGGCTGTCTGAATGGTGAACGGGTTACCGTTATTAATTGTAAATAAAACCACCCTTATTTAGGATAAGGCAAAGCTTATTTATGGTTATCATCCGTCATGGCTAGGCGAGTACCCCCGACGCATCCACAAGCACGGCGCCAGATGGCTGCGCTCGGTGAGCGTCTGCGGGCGGCGCGGTTGCGGCGCGACATGAGCCAGGACATCCTGGCCGAGCGCGTGGGGGTCTCCGCGCCGACGATCGCCAAGCTGGAAAATGGCGATCCCAGCACGAGCCTGGCCATCATGCTGCGCGTCCTGACCGTACTGGGCCTTGGTGCCGATATCGATGCGATCGCGGTGAACGATGCCTTGGGTCACGAACTGCAGGACAACAAGCGGGTGCGCGCGCCACGCCGGAAATCCCCATCGCGCCAACCATCCGGCAAGCCCGGTGACGAGCCATGAACACGCTCGATGTCTGGCTTGACGATGCGACTCTGGGAGGGAGCGCCGTCGTTGGCCGGTTGGATCGCGCCGTCAACAAGGGGCGAGCGACGCTGAGTTTCGAGTATGCCGATGCCTGGCTCGATCGGGCGGGGCCCATCGAGACCTTCCAACTGGATCCCGACCTGCCTTTGGGCCGCGGCAGACATCACGCCCATGCGGGAACACAGACGCTCGCCGGTATCTTCCAGGATTGCTCCCCCGATCGCTGGGGGCGCAAGCTCATGGATCGACGCGAAATCATGGATGCGGCCGCCGAAGGACGCGTACCTCGTGCGCTCACCGACTGGGATTATCTGACCGGCGTGGCCGATGAGGGTCGCATGGGTGCGCTGCGCCTGCTCGATCCGGCATCCGTGCGCTATGTGAGCCATGCCGCGCTGGATGCGCCACCGGTCACGTCGATGCGCGAGCTCGAGGCTATCGTCGACATGATCGAGCGCGACGAAGAGGCCGACACGCCCGAGCGCATTGCCTGGGTCAAACAGCTTATCGCGCCAGGCGCTTCACTGGGCGGCGCTCGACCCAAAGCGAATATGCGCGAATCCGATGGCAGTCTTTGGATCGCCAAATTCCCGTCGAACCATGACGATTACGATGTTGGCTTATGGGAATTTCTCGCCTATAAGCTGGCGATCGCAGCGGGCATTCATATGCCCGTGGCGACGCGGAAGAAGTTCTCCGATCGCGGCCACACCTTTGCTGTATCCCGCTTCGATCGCCTGGGTCAGAGTCGCCGTACCTATGCGTCGGCCATGACCCTGCTGGCGACCGACAGCGAAACCCCGCACAGCTATCTGGACATCGTGCTCCTGATCGAAGAGGTCGGGGCGCCGACCTATATCGCCGCCGAGCTGGAGCAGTTGTTTCGGCGCGTGCTGTTCAACATCCTGATCGGCAATCGCGACGACCACTTGCGCAACCACGGCTTTCTTCGCGACGCCGGTGGCTGGCGGCTGTCGCCAGCCTTCGACATCAACCCCAACCCAGCCAAGCAAGAGCATGTCCTGGCCATCGATGAGGGCAATCCCTCGCCGGACTCGGCGTTGCTGATCAAGACGGCTGACTACTATCGGCTTAAGAAAAGCGCTGTTGCCGCCATCGTCGACGAAGTCCGGCAGGCTGTCGGCGGCTGGCAGGATCTGGCCAGGCAATGCGGGGCCAAGCCTATGGACATCGCGCGAATGCGCGCTGTAATCGATGCCGGGCGCTGATTCGCCGTCTCGGACAAACAAGATCCCAAGAAACCTTTCCTGCTCGCCGTCCCGGCGGATGCCAGGATCCAGCGTCTTGCGCCGTAGCATGCTCCTTCCGAGCCTCGCCAGGCGACGATGGAAACTGAGGTTCTTAGAGTTCCCCTCCGCGATAATCGGCCCGGCTTGCTTTATCCTACGCACCACAAGCCGTCCCCCCAGCTCCCCGTGAACGCCCCCAACCGCACCCGCCGCTTCCTTTGGATCGCTGCATGAACGTGCCTAGCGACGAGGCCGGTCGCGACCGGCAAGCCCTGTCCGGCACCGATTACCGCGTTATCTCCCTGATTGTGGCCTGCTCCATCTTCATGGAGCAGTTGGATGCGACGGTGCTGGCCACTGCGTTGCCGACCATGGCGCACGACTTCGGTGTCGCCGCACCCGCCATGAGCGTGGCGATCACCTCATATCTGCTGATGCTGGCGATTTTCATCCCGGCCAGCGGTGCGATGGCCGATCGTTTCGGCGCGCGACGCGTGTTCAGCGCAGCAATCGCCGTTTTTGTCGCCGGCTCGATCCTCTGTGCCTGGACGAGCAGCCTGCCGCTGATGGTCGGCGCGCGCCTGCTGCAGGGTGCGGGCGGCGCGATGATGGCGCCGATCGGACGCTTGATCCTGCTGCGCACCGTCGATCGCCGGAACCTGGTATCGGCGATGTCCTGGACCCTGGTGCCGGCGTTCCTCGGTCCGCTGATCGGTCCTCCGCTGGGTGGCTTCATCGTCACCTACCTGGACTGGCGCTGGATCTTCTACATCAACGTACCGATCGGCATGCTCGGTTTCGTGCTGGTGAGCAAGCTAATCCCGGATATCCCCAGCGAAGGCGCGCCAGCGCGTTTCGACTTCCTGGGCTTCGCGCTCTGCGGCGTCGGGCTGGGCTGCCTGCTCTTCGGCTTCGAGATGGTCGGCCAGAGCGCGGTGCCGCCGCAGGCGCCGCTGTTGCTGCTCATCGGCCTGGGCGCCAGCGCCAGCTACCTGTGGCATGCCAGGCGCCACGAGCAACCGTTGCTCGACCTGTCCCTGCTCAAGATCGAAACCTTTCGTCTGTCGGTGATCGGCGGTTCGTTGATGCGCATTACCCAAGGCGCCCAGCCGTTCCTGTTGCCGCTGATGTTCCAGATCGGCTTCGGCTGGTCGGCGGTGCGTAGCGGCCAGCTGATCCTGGCCACCACCCTGGGGGCGATCGTCACGCGCAGCTTCACGCCACGATTGCTGCGCAGGGTCGGCTTCCGCAACGGGATGATCTACAACGGTGTGCTATCCAGCCTCGGCTACGCCGTCTGCGCCTTCTTCCGACGCGACTGGCCGGTGTGGCTGATGTTCGCGTTGCTGTTCTGCTGCGGTGCCTTCATGTCGTTCCAGTTCGCCGCCTATAACACCATTGCCTACGAAGCCGTACCCAGCTCGCGCGTCAGCGCCGCCAACAGTTTCTACACCACCCTGCAGCAGCTGATGCTATCGGTCGGTGTCTGCGCCGGCGCGTTGATTCTCAAATCGGCTATGGCTGCTGGCGGGCATGCGCAACCCCTGCTCAGGGATTTCTCCGTCGCCTTCCTGATCGTGACCCTGATCTCGCTCAGCTCGACGCGTTGGCATCTGGCCTTTGCCCGGGACGCCGGGCATGAGCTGAGTGGGCATCGGGCGCGGTAGAGTTCGGGCCATGCATGTCTGGCGTATCGGGGTGACGGTTAAGCGTTATTGGACATATTCCTATAAACAACCGGTCGGATTTTATATACGCTTATTAAATCGAATAAGGCGGTATGCCTAATTGACGATTTTGAAGGGCGGCAAGGATTACGCATAAGGCATGTATTCAAAACGTATACGGAGGAGGGTTTCCATTCCGTATATGACATCGAGGCATAAAGGCGGTTGCGCGTCACAAAAATAGGGTTTTTGGGCGAGCACAATCGGCGAGTGCCGACGCACGAGGATACTTCGAGCATTCGATTCCCGGAGGGGTTTCATTTCGAATGCGGATTCGCGCTCATCGCGCCGCTGGGAATTATCCAGCCAGACGAAATCGCAATTAATTGCGAACCGAGTTAATCGGCTCGGCCGCCTGCGGCCCGAATTAGCCAAGTTAATGCTCTGGCTGCGGGTCTCGGGCGAGTGTTGCCTCTTTTTGTGGGGAAGTAACGGCCTTGGGATTGTCCTTCGGCCAAAAACTTACTGATTGGGAGGAAGTATGCAAGCTAAGATGAACCGTAAAGCGTTCCGCCTGCTGCAGATTGCCGTGCTGGCCAGCATGACCGGCGCGGCGTGGCTGCCGTCTGCGTTCGCCGCGCAAGGCGACGAATCGCTGGTCGATCAGACGGAGCTGCAAGTGCGTGCGGATTGGCGCGAGACCATGTCGCATCTTTCCGCTCCGTCGGAAGGCTGCTTCCAGGCCGAATATCCCAGCACCATGTGGAAGCAGGTCGCCTGCAACCCGGCGCCGGCCCGCGTCCATCCGATTCCGCGCATCCGCTCGCTGAGCCTGCATGCCGCCAGCGCCGGCGGTTCGGAGACCGTGGGCAACGGCCATGATTACGCACTCTCCTCGTCCAGCCTGATCAGCAGCACGACGGGCACCTTCCCGACGGTGACAGGTGTGACATCCGAGAAGGGCGTCGGCGTGTCCGCTTTCGGCGGCGGCGGTATCCTTGGCCCTAACGAGTACTCGCTGCAGATCAACTCCAACTTCGATGGCACTACAGCGTCTTGCAATGGCCATTCCGGTTGCACAGTCTGGCAGCAGTTCATCTACGCCCCCGACTATGCCGTCAATGGGCAGGGCGCGGTCTTCATGCAGTACTGGTTGATCGGCTACGGCGGCAGCAGCTGTCCGAGCGGTTTTGGTAGCGACGGCGCCGGCGACTGCTATCGCAACAGCAATATCGCCACTGCGCCCGATGTGCCGGCTACCCAGCTGGCCAACCTGAAGCTGTCCGGCACCGTTGTCTCTGGCGGCAACGACACTGTGACCTTTACCAATGGCACGCATGCCTACAGCGTCAGTGCCAGCGACACGATTCTGCGGCTGGCGAGCGTATGGGACCAGTCGGAGTTCAACGTCGTCGGCAATGCCGGCGGCTCCAAGGCCCAGTTCAACTCCGGCTCTTCGATCACCGTAAAAGTTGCCGTCAACAATGGCAGCACCTCAGCGCCGACCTGCGCCTCCAATGCAGGTACCACCGGTGAAACCAACAACCTCAACCTGGGTAGCTGCAGCACGGCAGGCGGCTCCACACCGTCGATCCAGTTCACCGAATCGAACTAACCGTCAGGTCTGCTGCAAAGTTAAAAGGCCGAGGGGCAACCCTCGGCCTTTTTGTATATCGGCTGCTTGAGCTGACCGTTTTGTTGCGCGTGAAAAGCTGGAGTCGGGCGCACCGACCTTGCTTAGGTGCTTCAACGTCCATTCTGACGTATGCGTCGCAGACGACATCGCTAGTGGCTTTCATCTAATTATGCAAAAAAATCGGTCTAACGATGAATTTATGTGCTGATCGAATAAATGAAATGTCCTGGGTGTTCGCCGTAAGATATGCAATGTATCTTCGCTTATGCGTACAAGTCTCCATGTGATCGGATCACGAAATCGCAGCGAAAAAGCCTGCATTGCTTATCGTTTTTCGCCGCGCCATGGGGAAACGCAATGTGGAGCATCGATGGAACAAGCGTGGCCGCGTCGGGAGGCGGTCGTTTTTCAGGATGCACAACGCCATTCAAGGAGCAGGACACATGGCAAATGTATGGATCCATCGCAAGGAGGCCGTGGCGGCCGAAGTCATGGGGAGCGATGGCATAGGCGGCGTGAGAGTGACAAAGGCACGCGATGGCTATTTCGTTGCTGCGGCCGGTGCCAATTACCAGGCTTGCGTCGATTACATCGTGCAACGGCCGGGGGAGCAGTTCACGCTGGAAGTCAAAGCCCTGCCTGGCGTGGATGCGGTAAAGCAGATCGTCGACTGTGTTGGAGTCGATCAGGTCAAGCGTATTCATGTGTGGCCGCATGAGCTGGCGAATGTGCAACGTCTTTCCAAGTTGACCTGGCTCCATCAGATCAGCTTTACAGGAGCAGTCGCTTTCAATTTCACGGGCATGCGACGGCTCGAGCGAATTGGCGGTGTATGGTCTCGGGCATGGCAGGGCCTCGAAAGCGTCGCTACGCTGCGGAGCCTGCGTTTGTCTGCTTATTACGCAAAGGACCTCGCGGAATTGCCTCTACGCTATATCCGCGATCTGACGCTGATCCAGCCGACGATATCGACATTGCAAGGTATAGAGACCGCGAAGGATCTCGAGTCGCTGAGGCTGGCACACGCGTCTAGGCTCAAGGACATCGGCAGCATCGAATCGCTACGGCGCCTGCGTGAGGTCGAGTTCAAGAACGCCCGTGGTGTCATCGATCTGAGTCCGCTGGGCTGCGTCGAATCTTTGCAATCCTTGACCATTGAAGGGTGCAAGATGCTTCTTTCCTTGGCTTTTATCGGCCGGCTTCCGAATCTGGAATACTTGACCGTGCTCGATACGCTGCTCGCCGACAAAAGCCTTAGTGCCTGCACGCGGCACGCGACACTTCGACACTTTGAGGCGAATGGACTGAGAGGTGCGCGTCCGACGATTCAGGAAGTAAAGAGCTGGCTTGACGATCGTTGGGGAAGGAACTGATTCCCGCGCATGTGACGATATGTTTAGCTGTGCGGTTATGCGCGCGCCGCCAATAGCTTGCAAGCACGTTTTGACAGTCGATTATGTGAATGCTCGCCATGGAGGCAATCGCGTCACAGCGAGTGACGCGATTCGGTGTCGATAATTCATTCAATGATGTTGTTCCATGAAGAAGCTGGTTTTGTTCGCGATCGCTGCTATGTCGGCTGGCTGCTCCACGATGAGCCGAAAATCGCGCCCGCCTTTTCAGCTTTGCTTTCGCATCTCTTCAATCAGGCTTCCCCTCCCTTGACGTCGTCGGGGGGAAGAGCAACGGTCGTGACCATGCATGAGTGAGTAAGGCGTCATGCCTTTGAACAGTCACAGTCGCCGCTCCCTCCCTGCATGCGGGGCTGGGACGGGTGATTCCTGGCGGGAAGGAGCAGGCTACGCAAATGCGAAGTGTCGAGGCTTACCTCGGTCAGGCTCCCTCTCCCCTGGCTTTGCCGGGGGAGAGGGTTGGGGTGAGGGGGAAACCGTCACGTCACGTAACACCCATCGTTGCCAACGACTCGGGGCAAACAAGCCGAACCTCAGGCCGCTGCGCGCTCGCAAATCGAGAAAAATGAGACGAATCATTCCGGCGGCGTGAGCAAGTCGCTAGTACGCTTCATGGACTCCCATGCGTGAACATGCCGTAGGCGCGCGTCAAGCCGGGCATGGAGATAATTCATGAATGCCCACCCTATGCCGCAGATTTCCTCGCGCGATTTGCAACGAGCACAGACCCTTCGCTGGCTCAAGCAAATAAGTTCCTTTACCACTTGGAACAGGATATTGGCTCACTATCGAATCTGGGCTGCGATTACGGAGAAGATGGCGGAGGCGACTACCGATGCCAAAACGCTCGGAGAGTCCGACTGGTTGGAAATTCAGCATGGCTTGATGTGCTGTGAAGAGGGAGTGGGTCGTCTGCGGCGAGGTGACAAACGTGGTTTCATGTACCCGTATGGCGACTTTGCCCAGGCCAGTGCCCCCATACGTCGGTGGTCCCGGCGGTCGGGATTGTTCGCCAAGCGCAAAGTCAAGGTAAATGTCGATGGCGTGCCCTACTGGAGCGAGTTCAACCACGCTTTGACGCGACTTGTGCGTGCGTGGGGCGAATGCTCATCTACCGCGTCGGTGCAAAAACCTGAAACCCTTGTCTTCCTGGACAGGCTTGTGCCGGATCGCGGGCGCTTGGCGATATACGCCGATCTGCTCATTGACACCCTCGGGGATAATGCGGTGACTATCGCCGTTGGACAAAAAGTGCCATGTTCCGGCGCCTGGGAGCCTGTCGACCTATCCGATCCAGCCAGCTCCAGCGGAGATCTGGCTTATTTAGTTGCCGAATCGACAGCACCCTTGCCCGGCCTCTCTCTGGCCGACGGCGTTGTACGGCATTGGCGTCTCTTTTGGGAGGATGTTCGCTATAAAGACGCCATCCTCCCATTAGAAGAGTTTGCTTATTTTTCCGGTGCCTGATCCGACTTGTTTGTATCCACAGGGACAGTGTTCCGTCCCTGTGGAATGGCCCGGGTTTCCGTATCAGAAAGCGTAACGCATGCCCAGGTTCGCGCTGTTGTATCTCTGGCTATCGTCCTTGAATCGGCCGCTATAGCCTATCCACGCACTCAAGCGCTTCGAGAACTCCGCGCTCAGACCGATATCGGCCGAGCCCCAGTTCCTGTCCGGTGCATAGCCGACCATCGAGAAGGTGCCCGGCATACTGACGACGCCGGCAGTGACCATGCGCGGGTTGGCCTTGCTATCGTGATTCCAGGCCATTTCAGCGTAAGGCGACCAGGTGATCTTGCCCGCCGTCCAGTGGCCTTGCAGACGCCAGCCGAGAGTCGAGATGAGGGAGGTGCGGCGCTGGCTACCAAAGGTCATCGCGGTGCTGTCCTGGCCGTTCTCGATAAAGCTATCGAGTTTGATCTTCTGCCAATCGATATTGGCGAAGGGACCCGTGCGCAGGCTAGTGAAGTTGAACCAGTATCCGCCGGTAAGGCCGCCGCCAGCGCGTGAGCCATCGTCCCTGCCGGTCTCGCTGCGCACATTCGGGCCTAGCTGGATGCGACGGTCGATATCGGAGAAATTCGATTGAGCAAAGTTGACATAGCCGCCGACGTATGTGCCGCTGGCATAGTACGTCGCGTAGCCCATGCCGCCGAGGTCTCGCAACGTGTAGCCACCGCCACCGGCGAAGCTTCCGTTGTGCTGGCCGATACCGACCGCAACGCCAAGCGAAATGTTGTCGCTGACCTTGGCATCCGCGCCTACGGTCAGGTCGACGTTGTTCGACGCGGTTCTGGGCGTCAGGTCTTGCGCGTTGAAACGCTGGTGCGAGTAATCGGCATTCGCGAAGAAGCGTGTGTCGGCACCGGCCTCGTCTGCCAGCATCTGGTTGCGCACGGCGCGATTCTGCGCCTGATTCGCCGCAAGAGGCGCTTCGGCCAGCAGTGACATCTGGCCAGGTGCGCGGATCAACGATGCAACGTATTGGCCGAGCATCGCGTTCGTTGCCGTGCTCGGATGCACGCCATCGGCGAACAGATAGGTCTGGTCGGCACCCTGCGGATAGGTAAACGGCATATCTGAGCCGGCCGGTCCGCACATCACGGCCATCGCATCGGCGCCGCAAGCGGCATCCGTAACATTCGTGAAGCCATAAGCTGCCGGATTGGCGGTCACTTCACGGAGCAGAGCGAACGTGTTGACGGGGATGATATTCAGGCCGTCGTTGCTCAACTGCGCGATTCCAGCGTTGAGCACGCCGTTGAAGGCGAGCGCGAGCTGAGTACCTCCGGCTTGTGCGATCGGTCCCTCGGCGATGCTGTCCGGTGTCTTGCCGAGGTCAGGCAGGTTGTAGACCACGACATACTTGGCGCCAGCGGCCCTGAGTGCGCCCAATAGCTTTACCTCGGTGGTCGCTGCGGCGACGGTCCCGGCGGCAATCGCATTCGGATCGGCGGAATTCTCCTGCAGATAGAAGATGTCGTTGGCACCGCCCCAGACCTGGTACAAAGCGTGTGGATTGGCCTTGCCACCGATAGCAGTGAGGTACATCTGCACCTGTTCCGGCATGGTCGGGATGGTCGATCCGGGCAGTGCGTTGTTGTTCAGCCCGGCACCGCCGAAGGCGAAATCGGTACCGCCCAATAGCGAAGGTTGAATCGGCATGCCCAGTTTGGCTGCCAGAACTTCCGCGGCAGTCAGTCCAGGATTGGTGGTAAAGCGCTGCGGCGGATTCGTATCCGGCGACATGGTCAACGAGATGTTGCCAGCGTCGCTCAGGCTGTCGCCAAAGACGACAACTTGATCGAACTGAGCGGCGGAGGCGGCGGAGCTGAAAAGCAACGCGGCGGAGATGGCGCAAGCCAGGCGACGAGTGTGGCGCATGAGGTGACGCTCCTTGTTGGTTTACTGTTCTCGGTCTGTTCTGGAGAAGTACCCCGGGAAGCCGGACGGCCGGACCGGCTGAACCCGGGGTTTTCGACAGAACAGAACGTAGTTAGACCAGGCCGGACAGTCATGACGGTCCGGCGGCATCCATTTATTTGTCGCTATTGACGCTGCAGCCGGCCGCAGTGCACTTGCCACCGACCAAAGGCAATGCATAGCCATTGACGCTGCAACCCGCGCCGGTGCACTTCCCATCCGTCATGGGCGACGTGTAACTATTGACGCTGCAACCCGCGCCGCTGCACTTCCCGCCTGTCATCGGCGATGCATAACCGTTGACGCTGCAGCCCGCGCCGGTGCATTTGCCATTCGATATGCCCGATTCAACAGGTGTGACGGGGCGAACAAGCCAGGTCACTCGATTTTTTGCGTCGACCAGCGAATCGATTTCCAGAGCGGCATCCCGATAAAGCACAGTAGCGATGCCGTCAGGGTAAGTGGCGGAGTCGGTCAGTGCGACGCGCACAGCATCGCGACCGGTGGATAGCACCTCGACATCGCCATCCACCACGGCCAGACGAATATGGCTACCCTCGCGGGTATCGATACGATATTCGCGTGTTCCATCGTGTTCGAAAGCGCAAATCTGTAACGAAGGCGTGATGGTCGGATTCTGTTCGCATGGGGCTGGCTGCTTATCGCCATGGATGTCCACGGTCACATTGATGCCGTCAGATGAGGCGAATGCCAGCGATGCGGAAGCGGCCAAACAAAAAAGTAGAGCTTTGGAAAATAAACGCATAAGTTGCACCTTGAAGATGGAAAGTGTGAGGGAGTCGATAGGGCACTCATATCGCGGAGCGCAGGAAGGCTTCGCTAGCTTTTCTTAAAAAGCAGCATCTTGGGAGAGCGGAAGGCACATTTGAGACATATCGCCGCGTCGCATGGATTGCGTGAAACGCCTGTGCATGAGGACATAGACGTTAAGACATTGGGAAAGGCTAATCGTGGAAATCAGGCTTTCGTTTTTTACCCGTAGCGCGCTTGTGGGTGTCGCGTACGGCTTGACCTATGCCATTCTCAGAGAAGTCTCGCTATCGGACATCAGCGTTATCAACTGGATACCGGTCGCGGGCCTGCGACTGGTCTGCCTATTGCTCGTGCCGATGCGGTATTGGCCGGCAATGATCGTTGCCGAGGCCATTTCTGTGGGCTATGAGAACTACCAATGTCTCGATAATTTCGGTATGCCATGGGTGGTCGCAGCCAGCATTCCGCGGATGCTTTACACCGCGCCGATTGTCTATGTGCTTCGCAAGCAGCTACCTGGGCTCGCAAAATGCCTGTCCCAAAACATCTCGGGTTTGCTGCTCTGTATCTTTCTCGCCTCGGTGGCGGCCGCGCTGCACAGCATGCTCAGCTACAGCTTGACGGAGCGCCTGGCGGTGGGAGAACAACCCATTCCACTTTGGGCGCTGGGTAGCCGCGCGATGACGAGTACCTATCTGAGCATGCTTACCATCGCCCCAGTCGCTTTGTGGGTCGTGCCTGTGTTACATCGCGCCGTCAAGCTGCGCAGCGTGGGCGAGATATTCCGCGCGATCGGGCGTACCCCATGGCTGGGCACGTCAATGCTGCTCGTGCTGACGATTGGGTTGGTCATGTTGGGACATGCCGACGATGGCGCGATGCATACGTTGGCCATTGGCGGCATATTGGCAGGACTGACGGCGGCGGCATGGAATTACGGTTGGCAAAGCACAGCGATCGTCGGTGCCGTAGCCAACTTAGGGATCGTTGCGATCATGCCGACGCAAGACGATCTGGTCACCATACAAACGCAGTGCCTGCTTGCCGTTGCTACGTCCGGCCTGCTGCTATTCGGTGCACGTACGACGTCTTCGCTTCAATCTATTGAGCGCGAAGAAGCCTCACGCCGCTATGTCCGCGGAGAATTGTTTTCTGTCGAGCGTAATCGCTTGGCTTATGCGTACCTGCTGGACGATGTATTCGGTAGCGCACGCAAGGAAGCGATGCGCCTCATGCATGTGGCACGTCGAGCGCTGCCCGCAGGTGCCATCGCGGAACATTATCGAGAGCTCGATTCCCTGTACCAGAAGCACCAAAGCCTCACGGAAAGTCTGTCGCCGCGCGAGTGGTGGTTATTCGGTGGGCAGAATGGACCTATTGCGCAGACGCTCGATCAGGTCGGTGTCGTGTGCGAGATCCGTGAAGATCCCCAGGCGCAGGACCAGTATCGGCTATCGGCGGAGCTGAGCATCGCCACATATCGCCTGAGTTGCGAAGCCGTGACCCTTCTCATGAAGCATGCGCCGAGCGATCACGTGTGTATGAGCATGATTTCTTTCCCCCTCGATCTTCAGGACGAAGGCGGCATCGAGGTGACGATCGAAGGTCTCGGCAATCCCGTCGTGGACGTCGACGATGTGCACGAGCGCGTGCAACTCGGTCTGGGTGCTTCCGGCTTGAGCGAGCAGGCGCTACGCGACCGGGTACGGCTCTACGATGGCCACCTCAAGGTAGGGCAGACTTCGACGGGCCATATGCGTATCGTTTTTCGCGTGGCCGACAAGGCGCTGGTTTAGATTTTGCGTTTAAGCGGGCCGGCGCACGAATTGTTCGACATGCGTGCATGCACGGCAAAGATGGGTGTCCACGATCAAGGTCTTGGACGCTTTCGAAGCGATGCGGCGAAAATTCGAATTTCCACAGCAAGGACAGGCCGGCGTGCCGCGATGCATGACGTGGCTGATAAAGCGACGGATCGTGGATGAGCCTTTCGACCCCTTCGTCAATGAATGCATGCGATGTACTCCCCTGGTGGTATGCGATATACCGACAGGGTTAAGGCTAGGTTGTGCAGCCCCGAGATGGCATCTGGAAATGTCTCATAGTCGCCCCGCAGTTGTGAGTGCGGGGACCGGAGTGTCGAAAGCGGGCTTTTGAGACAAATCCGCCTGACGAACAGTGGAGGCGTTGGCGATAATTGCATCCGGGTTGACTTGCCGATAAGGACGTCGAGCGGAGATTGGCAATGGAAGGTTTACGCTTCGTCTGCGAGCAACCCCTTTCATAGGGAGATGTTTGTTTTGGGCAGTGACGCCCTGTGGTTGAGCCTTTATGTCAAACACCCCTGTGGTTAATGACAGAGCGATAGGTTGCTTTACGCGGGCTACCCCAATGCGCGGTCCCTTTCCCCCCGAGAGTAGCGCCATTGGTACGTAGCCCGCTTTTTTTGCAGCTGGCGTTTTCAGGGTATCTCGAATACACGGGCATCTTGCAGCAGCTTCGATCCGCATCGGTCATGCCGCGCAGCGCGGTTATAGCTGAAGCCGCTCCCGCAAGGTGGGCGGCTTTTCCTGTCGCCAATAGTCTGTAAAAGGCCTTGACGGCAAATGGCGAGCAGCGGAGTCCGGGCTCCTCCTTGTTGCGCATAAGAAGACAGTTCGCGCCTTGTATTCGATCGGTCGGCCACCTCACAGTGCCGAGAAGGGAGTCCGGTCGAGAGAGATACATATGCGCACAAAGACAGAAGAAGCATTGAAGCGAAACCTGCAAGGGCGACACATCCGGTTGATGGCGTTGGGCTCGACGATCGGTGTCGGCTTGTTCCTGGGTTCGGCTGATGCCATCAAGCTAGCCGGGCCGGCCATCTTGATCTCCTACATCATGGGTGGGTTGGCGATCTTTTTCGTCATGCGTGCGCTAGGCGAGATGGCTGTGCACCATCCTGTCGCAGGCTCGTTCAGTCGCTATGCGCGGGATCATCTGGGTCCTTTGCCTGGGTACCTGACAGGCTGGAACTATTGGTTTATGTGGCTGGTGACCTGCATCGCGGAGATCACAGCTGTCGGGATCTATATGCGGATGTGGTTCCCCGATGTGCCGCAATGGATATGGGCTCTGATGGCGGTAGTGGCCATGGCCGGGGTCAACCTGGCGCAGGTCAAAGCCTATGGCGAATTCGAGTTCTGGTTCGCCACGATCAAGGTGGTCACCATCGTGCTGATGATCGTGGGCGGTGGTGCCATGATCGTGTTCGGTCTTGGCAATCATGGTGTGGCGACGGGCATAAGCAATCTCTGGACGCACGGTGGCTTCATGCCCTACGGTGCCAAAGGCGTGCTGATGGCGCTACAGATGGTGATGTTTGCTTATCTGGGCGTGGAGATGGTCGGTCTTGCAGCGGGGGAGGCGGATAACCCCAACAAATCGATTCCCAGCGCGGTCAACTCGGTGTTTTGGCGAATCCTGATTTTCTACGTTGCCGCTTTGTTCGTCATCATGTCGCTTTATCCCTGGGACGAGCTGGGAACCCACGGCAGCCCCTTTGTCGCCACCTTTGAGCGCCTGGGTATCCGATCGGCGGCGGGTATCGTCAACTTCGTCGTGCTGACTGCGGCTTTGTCGTCATGCAACGGCGGCATCTACAGCACGGGGCGCATGTTGTACAACCTGGCGCAACAGGGCCAAGCCCCCCGCGCCTTCGCAACGACATCGCGCGGCGGTATTCCGTACAAAGCGGTGATGGTGTCAGTGGTCGCATTACTGCTGGGTGTCCTGTTGAACTATCTGGTGCCCGCGCAGGTTTTTATGTGGGTCACCTCGATTGCGACATTCAGCGCCATCTGGACGTGGGGTATCGTGTTGATCACGCAAATGAGGTTCCGACAGGGCCTGAGTCAGGTCGAGCGCAGTCGTCTGGTGTTTCGCATGCCGTTCTACCCGTACGCATCCTGGTTGGCGCTCGCGTTCCTCGTTTTGGTTGTCGGACTGATGGCGTACTTCCCGGATACGCGCATGGCGTTGACGGTCGGGCCGATCTGGCTGCTCGTCCTGACAACGCTCTATTTCGTTCTTGGCCTCGATAGGCGACCTGCGGAGGCAGTTGCTGCGGCGATGCGCTGATTGCTGCCCGATCTGGTTGAAATTCCGAGCTTCGGTAACTTGGATCTCGGCCGGTCATTGCGTATGGCTTGCCATTCAAGTGGCGTGCGTGCGAGGCCTACCCATCACGCTCCAATTTGCATGCTTGCTGTCACCTCAATTGAGACATTTCCAACTTGTTCCGGCCTCGTGCCGGGTCAACACTGCACACACCATCTGTAACACGTATCGCCGTGAGGCGCCTTTCCTAACCGGCGTGGAACCCTGACCACGCGCTAATGGATTTCAAAGCCCTTCGCCCCCCGAAGGGCTTTTTCTTTTTTTGGCTGCTTTGCGTGTCCACCTGCAATGTCGATTCAAATGAGACATTTCCAGCTGTGCACGTGGGGGCCAGGGCTGCATGGTTGGCCGAGGACTTTGGATGCACGCGTGTGAGCCGTGCGATCGATCCATGAGGTCGACAAAGCCGGTTGCCTTTTGAGGAAACAGGAAGTCACTATGCGAAAACTCTTTGTCGCCCTGTTGTTCGTATGCATGGCAAGCTCGGTGTCCGCCGAAACAGGGCAGGCAAACTTCACGGGCCCGCTGGTCACACCTAACGCTTCGGGCGTGCCTGCCGGTATGGTGTGGTTGGAGCCGTACCTGATCTACTCCGAATCGCATGCTGTGTACGATCACCGCGGTAGATGGCGTACCGAGCGGCCGGGCATGCATCAATGGATGCTGGTTGTGCCTATGGGCGTGGGTATCACGCCTCGTCTTACGGCCCAATTGACACCTGGCATGACCTACAACGTATCTGGCCGGGAGCATAGTGACGGCGCCCGAAAGACGGATACCTCGCTTCTGTTGCAGTACAAGCTGATTGCCGCTCATGAGGATGGCTCCGGCCCGGTGCTTTCCATGTCGGCCGCGCACAATTTTCCTACCGGGAAATACAATCGGCTGGGCGACAATCCACTCAATGGCGCAGGCAGCGGCGCATCGAGCAATCGATTCTCGCTGCTCGGTCAACAGCTCTACTGGCTGTCCAACAATCATCCACTGCGGCTACGCGCTCAGATGGCATGGAGCCCGTCTCCTTCGCGCGTTCGCCTTCATGGCACCAGTTCGCATGGGACGACACGTGGATTCCTGGGGACGGCGGCGATGGGCACATCCCTGGCCATCAATACGTCCATCGAGTATGGCCTGACCGAACACTGGGTTCTGGCCACCGATGTCTCTTGGAACCATCGCAACGGTGCTCATCTGCGCGGCATCCAGTGCCCGATCCAGGGCGGGGCCTGCGTGGATGTCGACCGGCACGACGGCCCGGACTGGACGTATAGCGTCGCACCTGCCGTGGAATACAACTTCAACAGCAACATAGGTTTGATCGTAGGCGCGCAATGGAGCGTGGGAGGCCATAACGCCAGCGCCTACCTCGCGCCGCAGGCGGCATTGAACATGGTGTTCTGATGAGCAGTGCTTCGACTGCTCTTGGTTATAAGGAAGTGCAATGCTGAAGAAACTCTTTGCAACCCATCCTATCGACGTGTCTCTTCATGTCGATTCGAGCAAGCTGTTGCCGGGCAAATCGGCAAGCGAACCACGCCTCAGGCGTGTACTCACCGCACGCCATCTGGTTACGCTAGGCATCGGCGCGGTTATCGGTGCAGGTATCTTCGTCATTACCGGGCAGGCAGCCGCGGAGCATGCCGGACCGGCGTTGATCATCAGCTTCATTATCGCGGGCATCGCATGCGCCATGTCGGGCCTGTGCTATGCCGAGTTTGCCGCGATGATCCCCGTGTCGGGCAGCGCCTATGCGTACTCCTACGCTACGCTGGGTGAAATCGTTGCCTGGTTCATCGGTTGGAATCTGGTGCTCGAGTATCTGTTCGCTGTCGCTTCGGTGGCAGCGGGATGGTCTGGCTATTTTAACGAGTGCTTGTCCATCATCGGACACTGGACCGGCATCGGCCTGGCGCTGCCAAGCTATCTCTCCACCGCACCGTTGATGTTCGACGATGCTCATCGCATCGTAACCACAGGGGCATTGATCAATCTGCCAGCTGTGGCGATTGTCGCCGCACTCACCATGCTTTGCTATGTCGGCATTACCCAGTCGACCTTCGTCAACTCACTGATCGTGACGATCAAGGTACTGGTTATTGCACTGTTTATCATCTTTGCGTTCCGCTACATCGATCCGGCCAACTGGCATCCGTTCATTCCCAAGGAGGAAGGGCCCGGCCATTTCGGTACCAGCGGTATTTTCCGCGCGGCAGTATTGGTGTTCTTTTCCTATATCGGTTTCGATGCGGTCTCGACCGCGGCGGGCGAAGCGAAGAATCCTCAGCGTGACATGCCCATCGGCATCCTGGGTTCCCTGGCGGTCTGCACCGTGCTCTACATCGCCATGGCATTGACGCTCACCGGCATTGCGCCCTATCGGTTGCTGGACACCCCGCAGCCCGTGGCAACAGCGTTGGAGCTCTATCCGCAACTGACGTGGCTCAAGGCCATTGTTTCCTTCGGCGCCTTGGCGGGTCTGTCGTCGGTGATCCTGGTCATGTTGCTCGGCACGTCGCGGATTTTCTTCAGCATGGCGAAGGACGGTCTGCTCCCTTCCGGCATGTCGCGAATACACGGTAAGCACCGGACGCCGCATGTTGCCACGATGGTCGCTGGCGTTGCGGCATTGGTCATCGCAGGCCTATTCCCGGTGAGTGTCCTCGGCGAGCTGGTGTCCATGGGGACGTTACTGGCCTTCACTACCGTATGCATAGGCGTACTGATCCTGCGCTATACGCGTCCGGAGCTGCCGCGTTCGTTCCGCGTACCGGGCATCTGGATCGTAAGCACGCTCGGGTCGGCGATCTGCCTGTATTTATTCTGGCAGTCGTTTCGCGCCAATTGGCCGCTTATGCTGGGCTGGACCGGCGCCGGCATGTTCATTTACTTTCTCTACGGTTATACGCATAGCAAGCTGCGCTCACTGGATGTTTGAGCTCGGCTGCCTGCGGCATATTTCCAGCGTCACCCCAACGCGTTCCCCCCACCCCAATCCTTTCCTCCGGCGTGGTCGGAGGAGAGGCTAGGGCGGGAGGACGACCTCGGGTAAAAGCCCCGCTGCGATCGCAAAGATAAGAAAGCGGGCTTACTTTCCGAACAATATTCCTGTGTAGCTCGGCAGCGCTTTACCCGAACGCTTGCCGTCGGTACCGAAGTAGCGATTCGCACGGCACAACCGTTCCTTTGTGTCGCAAAAGACGCCGTTGGAATAAGTAAACGCAGTCAGATCGAAGTCGCCTTGCGAAAACAGTTTGGCCGCCGTCTTTTCACCCAGGTACTTGGCCGTCAACTCACGTGAGATGCCTTTCTCGTCCGCGCACATATGGCGGTCGCATAGCACCCCGTGGGTTGGCGAATGGAGTGCGGGCGCATTACTGGCATAGGCGGAGAGCATCGGCAAGCTCAGCGTCGATATGCACAGGAACAGCGTCGATTTCTTCACAGGTAGATCTCCTTTTCTCGAAAAGCGAACAAGTACATATCAAGGCGTGAAGGTGCTGGCCCGGTACGAAGGCTTCCCCGGACTCGGTCCGCAGAAATGCCCCTGCATCGCGGCGGCGATGGAGCCCTTATCCAGGATCAGGGTGACATAGGCCGCGCTCACGCACTGGCCGTTTTCATAGACATTCCCCGATACCCAGCGTATCTCGCTGCTCACCGACGCATGCGGCTTGACGACAATCGGTAGAAGCACTGGCCCCGGCCTCATGCCGGGCTGTGCACGGGCCGTTATCGGTAGCGGCTTCCGATCGCGATCTCGAAACTTCAGGATAGGGCGCGCCGACAGCGAGCAAACATCATCGCCGCGGTTCGTTACGGTCAACACCATTCCCGACTGGGACATGCCGTTGAAGCGCCCTTGTCCATCGTCCGTATTCAGTGCCAGCCGATCGGCCCGGCAGGGCGGAGCCGTTTGTGCCCAGGCTGCCATGGGAAGAGCGAGTACGACGCATGCTGCCAGGCGAATGGCTAACGATTTGAGGGTCTTCATACATGCATCCATATCCAGTTATCGGTAGTCGAGCACGATCATGGGTAGATTGACTCGTCAAGAATGCACACCATTCCCAACGTGGAACAAATTAAGACATGTCTCATAGTGCGACCCAGTCGACACATCTAATATGACTTCACCCAAGGACAGTCTGTTTTCCTGTGCTGCGAATGCTGCAGCTTTACCAGGGAGATGGTTAGATGGATCTATGGCTGAGGGTGGAGGGTGGCTATTCCCCATAGCCACCTTTCTTTTTTACCTATTATCGGCCTCGTTCAAGGAAGCAGTGCCCCAGTGTCCACAGCCATCGCCGCGAATTGCTCTGGAAGCACGCTAGCTTGCAATCCGGCTTTTCCGGTTCTCGTTCGACGCCATTTCGGAGGGAAGCGAGCCATCCTGGGATGCTTTCCGATACTGATGCGGCGTGCGCCCATTCCACAAGCGGAATGCCGTGGTGAAATTGCACGCGCTGCCATAACCGACTTCCTTGGCGATATCGTGGATCGACATCGATGTCGTCGCAAGCAGCGTCATGCTCTTGCGCAGCTTTTCCTGGCGCGTCCACAAGCCAACCGTCATGCCGGTATGGTGCCTAAAAATCTGCGAAAGCCGCTTCTCGTGCACGCCAGTCTCCCTAGACACCGTCTCCAACAAGCACGGTGTGTCGATATTGGACCGAATGAACTTCATGGCTGCCAGCAGCACGATTTGCTCGTAGGAGCGCGGTGCCGCCTCCGTGGCGGGCGGCGAAGCCAGAATGCGTCGTCGCACTTGAATCCGCATGCGCACCAGTATTTCTTCAGGGGCGCAGGTCTTTTCCAGGTAATCCACGCCGCCGCAGGTCAGGCCGCGAAGTCTGTCCTGGGGGCTGTTGGCATCGGTAAGGAAAATGACCGGAACACGACAGGTGATAGGGGATTCCTGCAAGACCCGACATACGGCAAATCCGTCCACATCGGGGAGCAAGGTATTCAAAATAATGATATCGATTGCCGAGGAAAGCGCCGCGTGCATACCGCGCTTGCCACTTGGTGCAATGATGAGCTGCCAATCGCGCCGCGCCGCAACAATAAAATCGCGGATCGTCTCGGGCTCGCTATCAATTACAAGTGCTTTTGGCCTGTCTTCCTGCGACCGGGTGAGCATTATTCCCCCCACTACAACGTGCTGTTTCTAATGTGGCCGGGCTTGCACTTACTGTGATATGCGTCACAAAATGCGCCGAAATGCGATTATCTCCAACAGTGGTCGCGCATTTGCATCACTGTGAAGGAAAAAGTCTATCAATGCGGCCTTCAAAAGAGCCTTGAATCTAGTGGAATTTCAGACAATTCGCATTATGGCGCTTTGATCGGTTGCGTTAAACCTTTCGCGTTCAGATTTATAAGTCAATGAAAAATAAGTATTTATCTGGCTTCTTTCGACGCCAACTGTGGAGCGTGTGCCTCGACCGCTGGATTGAGACAAATCCCCTGTTATGCGCACCATGGTCTAACTATGATTTTCCCCATGGCGGCGCCAATATGATGCACACGCGCCTGCTTCTTGGCTCAAGATAATCGCATCTGAGGCTGCCAAGCTTTTTTTCTTAAACTAGAGGACATTTACCATGAATCGTAAGCTTCCTATCGCGCTGGCGCTGTCGCTCGCTTTCGGCCTGGCCGCTTCTGCCGCTTCCGCCTCCAACACCATTACCGTCAAGGGTGAGCTCACCAATACTACCTGTAATGTGGTGGGTGGCCAGGGTCTGGGTGTGGGCACGTCCGCTGACTTCACCGTGACCTTGCCGACGCTGAACACGGGTGTATTCAAGGCTCCCGGCGACACGGCCGGTCGCGTGCCCTTCACGCTTTCCTTGAGTGGTGCCGGTTGCGCGGATGATACGACCGTGTCGGCGCATTTCTCGCCCGTCGCTGCCGACGTCGATGTCGCCAACGGTACGCTCAAAAACCAGGACACGGGTTCGAACATCCGCGTTCAGTTCCTGGACGGTCAGAACAACGACACCCCGATCGACCTGGCCAAGTACAGCCGCCTGACGGGTGTCGAGGTTGCCAACAACAAGGCTACCCTGGTGTACGCTGCTCAGTACTATTCGGCGACCGCCACTGCGACAGCTGGCGCGTACTCGAGCACGATGGAATACGACATCGATTACAACTAAGCATCGGCGAGACAGTCCTCCCGGGCCATCCCGGGAGGGTTTCACGTAAATCTCAGGGGGTGTTATGTCGTACCGCAACAATAGCGTGGCACAACGACTGACCGCGCTGCTGGCCCTTTGTGTTTGCTGGGCGGGCCTGAGCCCAGGTGTTGCTTCTGCCAGTGTCACCATCGCTGGAACGCGCGTTATTTTTCCAGCGCAGAATCGCGAAACGAGTATTCGATTGACCAATGCTAGCGATGTGCCGGCACTGGTCCAGGTCTGGATCGATCGCGGTCAGGCAAAGGATAAGCCCGATACGCTCAAGGTCCCCTTCACGGTAACGCCGCCACTGGCGCGCATCGAACCGAAGCAGGGCCAGGTGTTGCGAGTTATCTACACCGGCGACCCCCTGCCAACTGATCGGGAAAGCATCTTCTACTTCAACATGCTCGAAGTGCCCCCGAAGCTGAAGAAGTCTGCCGACGGCGGAAACACCCTGCAGTTTGCAGTACGGACGCGCATCAAGTTCTTCTACCGTCCCGATGGTCTTAAAACCAAGCCCGACGATGCGGTGAAGCAACTGAAGTGGACGCTGGTTCACGACGGTGGACATGTCTCGGTCAAGGTGACCAACGATGCCCCGTACTACGTGTCCCTGGGCAAGATCGAAGCGATTACCGCTGGTCATGCGCATCCGGCGGATGGCAACGGCCTGGTCCCGCCCTTCGGGTCGGCGCAGTTCCCTCTGGAAGGGTTGGCCTCAAGTACGCCATTGGGCGACATCACGATCAAGGCCCAGGCTATCAATGACTATGGCGCGTACGCGGATATCCATCCCAAGCTAGAGCAGTAATTCATGTATTCAGTCGCCACCCGCGCGTGACGGCGCGCGGGTGGTTTACCTGCGCGACGCAGGAGTTACACCTTATGACATCCACGTTTCACTTCAGCTTGCCAGCCCAGCGCTGGTGGCCGCCCAAGCGCCTGCCGCCCCGCAAGGCTTGTGCCATCGCCATCGTGCTGGCGCTCAAGAGTGGATGGGCTTGCGCAGGCGGTGCCGCAGCGCTCCCGGCCAGTGGCGCACCCGCCGATATCGAATACGATTCGAGCTTTCTTGTCGGACAATCCGGCGGTATGGATCTGTCGCGGTTCGAGCAAGGAAATGTGGTACTCCCCGGTGTCTATAGTGTCGATATCGCTGTCTATGACAGCTGGCAGGGTCGTCAGGACGTCAACTTCGTAACGGTTCCTGGAAAGAATTCCGCCGAGCCGTGTTTCGATCGCGAGCTGCTGACAGAGATGGGTCTCGATTGGGGCGCATTGGCCGGTGCTTCCGATGCGCAGAAAGCTGCCGTCGCACGCCTTGATCATGAGCCGATATGCGGGAATCTTTCATCGCTCATTCCTGATGGCTCCTATCAATACGATGCTTCGCAGCAGCTGCTGAAAGTCAACATCCCACAGATCTACTTGAGCCGCAAGGCGCGCGGCTGGGTGGATCCGTCGAAGTGGGATAGCGGTATCACCGCTGGCATACTCAACTACGACATCAATGGATATGAGACAAGTCAGGCTGGACATCGCTATGCGTCTGCCTATGTGGGTATCAATGCTGGCTTCAATATCGACGGCTGGAGGCTTCGTCATAGCGGCTCGTCGCAATGGTCGAACCGCAGCTCGGCGACGTATCGCACGTCGTACAACTATGCGGAGCGAGATCTCACAGCGCTGCGCGCGCAGCTGACCCTGGGCGACACCTTTACCGACGGCACGCTGTTCGATGGCAGCGTGGCGCTGCGTGGTGTGCGGATCGCATCCGACGATCGCATGCTTCCACAGTCGCAGCGTGGGTTCGCGCCGGTGATCCGTGGCGTTGCCAATACCAACGCCCTGATCATTGTTCGCCAGAACGGTCGCGTTATTCTGCAAACCAGCGTGCCGGCCGGCCCCTTCAAGATTGACGACCTGTATCCGACCGGCCAGTCGGGTGAGCTGCAGGTGACCATCCGGGAAGCCGATGGCCAGGAGCACGAATTTACCGTGCCTTTTGCTTCGTTGCCGCAGTTGTTGCGCCCAGGCCAGACGCGGTTTTCGGTATCTGTAGGCAGAGTACAGCACGCCGGTGGCCGTGGCAGCAGCCCGCCGGTCGCTCAGGCAAGCTGGCAGCATGGTTTGAACAATTGGGCGACAAGCTACGATGGGTTCACGACCTCGACCGGCTATGCCGCCGCCACCGTGGGTATGGCGTTTAACTTGCCCGCCGGCGCCCTCGGTATCGACCTCACCCAGGCCAGGACCACAGTGCCGGGTTCTGGCGCACAGACAGGTCGTAGCCTTCACGTCGGTTACAGCACGGTATTGGATTCCTGGGGCACCACCTTTACTGTGGGTGCTTACCGTTATTCCAGTCGCGAATACCTGTCGCTGGACCGCGCGCTATTGGTGCGCGACGCAGCGAAATATGGCTATGAGAATCGCCTCCAGTCAGAACTGGGCCATCTCGACCTGAATCTCAGCCAGCCCGTCGGCGGTGGCGTTCTGTATGCAAGCGGTTCGTCGGTACGCTATTGGGGCGGCAACAGCAGTACGACCTATACGGCCGGCTACAGCAACAGTTTTCATGGAGCGACGTATAGCCTGGAAGTCCAGCGCACCCGGGACAGGGCATACGATCTGCCGGTGGCGCCCGGTATGGATGGCCTGCACTTCGGCCAGCGGCGTACCGATACGCAACTGATGCTTTCGGTGAATATTCCCCTTGGATCGGGGCGCCGCTCGCTTAATCTCAACAGCAATGTAA